>CAYQVI010000006.1:0-38094 GCA_964420725.1 uncultured Gemmatimonadaceae bacterium
ATGGGGCGCAGGACGGCGGCCTGGGCGATCTGGATGTCGGTGAGCATGGGATCGGAGTCGGGGGGATGGGGTGGCGCCCGGGAGAATTGGGGAGTGGGGTGGGTGGTGCGCAACACCTGACCCGGTCCCGGGCGGCCCTCGAGGCCGCTGCACCGTCGCCAGACATGATCCTTGCGGAGGGACGAGCGCCATTCTACGGTGCTGTGACAGGTCTCCCTGGGCCGGGGCTCGGACGACGTACCCGGGAGCACGGGCGAAAACTGGAGTCCCCCCCTCTGGAGATCCAATGGCGCTCAATTCCAGCAATGTGGTGGCCTGGCACGACCTCTCCCTGGCGGAGCACGTGGCGGCCCGGAACACCCATCACGGCCGGGGCTTTCGCCCCCTCTCCCTCTCCCTCCATGGGACCGCAGCCAACCCCCGCTACACCTCGGTGATGGTGAAGCGGTCCACGGCTCCGGAGGTCCGGTACGTGATGAACCGGACCTTCCAGCAGTTCCAGGCCAGCTTCAACGAGATGGCCGCCGAGGGGTTTGGTCCCTTCATCCTCACGGCCACCGGTCCCCGGGGGCAGGCGCGCTTCTCTGCCTGTTTCCGGCAGATGAACCCCATTCCCCTGACCCGCCACGACCTCTCCCTGGCCGAGTTCCAGGCGCTGAATCGGGAGCAGAAGGACCGGGGCCGGATCCTCCTCTGGGCGGACTCCTTCGGGACCGCGTCGGACACCCGATACTGCGGGATCTGGGTGAGACACCAGGGTTCGGTGGCCTGGAATGTCGATGCGTTGGATGAGGGGGGTGACCCGCTCCAGCAACGTTTCCTGGCCATGCGATCCGTGGGAGCCCGGCCGGCTCTGGTGGCCATCACCCCCGCCGGTCGCACGATGGAGATGTTTGTGGACAGTCAGGTGGGGGCGTGGGACTCCAAGGTCCTGATGACCGGCCCCGAGTACCAGAAGCGCTTCAACGACAACTCTGCGAAGGGTCTCTGGCCGGTGCGGGTCTCGGCCCGGGGGACCGGTTCGGCGGCTCGGTTCTCCGCCATCTTCGCCACCCGGGAGACGGTGAGCCCCCGGACCTTCCGGGGCACCGGGACCCCGGCCGTCCCGGATCTCGACAACCTCATGAGGGAGGTGATGGAGGCGAGGAACCTCAGGGGGGCGGCGTTGGCGGTGGGGGTGGGTACCCGGCTCCTCTACGCCCGGGGCTACACCCTTGCGGAAGCCACCTACCCCACCACCCAGGCCAACACCTTCTTCCGTCTGGCCAGCATCTCCAAGACCTACTGCGCACTGGCCATCTGGCGACTCATCCAGGAAGGGCGACTCCAACTGGACCAGACCCTCCAGAATGTCCTGGGCCTTCGTCGGCTGAACGGCTCCGCTCCCAGGGACGCCCGTTTCGGCGACATCACCGTCCAGCATCTCCTGGAGAGCCGGTCCGGCCTGCCCCAGAACTGGAATCTGGCGGTGGCAGCCGCCCAGGAGGCGGGGCAGCCCCTCCCGTCGGATGGTCTACAGATGGCCCGCTTCATCGCCGGCCTGGACCTCACCGGCGATCCCGGGGATCTGAACAACGCGGCCTATGGAAACGTGGACTACCTGATGTTGAGCCTGGTCGTACGACAGGTCATGAATCGGCATTCCTTCAACCAGGCCCTTTCTCCCCTTCTCTATCAACCCCTCCACCTGAATCGCACCCGCCCCTCGCGCTCATTGACGGCTCTCCAGTCCAGCGACGAGGCCCGGAGCCACATGACGGTCCATGACCCGGAGCGGGGTTGGGCCCTTCACCAGCTCCAGTGCGACCCCAGTGTCCGGACGCCTGATCGCCCCCTGGTCCCCGCCCACTATGGAGGGTGGGACTGGGAGATGATGGACGGGTGTGGGGGGCTTTCCGCCTCGGTGGTGGATGTGGCCCGCCTGGGGGCCCTGCTGGCGTGTCGGACCCAGAACCCTCTCCTCACCCCCGGCACCATCGACCGGATGTTCGACCTGGCCATCGCGTGTGTCCAGAACCAGCGCAAACAGGACGGAACCCGCGCCCACGGCTATCACGGCTTCGACCGCCCCAGCATGGAGGATGAGGGCCAGAGGATCGTGCGCTACGGAAAGGGCGGCTGGCTCCCAGGGCTGGGCACGACCCTCAGCGGTGTCACCGGGGGGTTCTTCTACGTCTACTTCCAGAACGGGAACAGTCCTGCGGGGAGCGAGTCCTTCATGGATCGCCTGGAGGACATCGTCCAGACCCATTCCTGGGGGAATGAAGACCGCTTCAACGACTTCGGAATGCCCTCCCTGCCCACGGCGCGGCGGATCCGGGTCCCGTTGGGAGGCCTGGCTGCGACGAGGGTGAGGCTGCGGAACATCGCCCGGGAGGCGATGGAGATGGTGGAGGCGGACATGAACCCGATTGTCCCCCCCCGCCCGCCCACCGCCCGGATCCCCAGGCGGCGATGACGTGACGCCCAGCGTAGGGGCGGCGGACGGGGTTCCTCCCCTTTCCCGTTGACGGTCCCCTTCACCGCCCACGACCCCCTGCGTGTGCGTCGGCGAAGACCGGGCATGGAGGCCCTGTGACCTCAGCGGTCAGACAACCCCCTGCCGCCGGAGCTCCGCCACGGCGGCTTCGTCACACCCAAGAAGGTCCCGGAGGATGTCGTTGGTATCCGCCCCGAGGGCTGGACCGTTCCGCCGGTGGTCCACCTGTCCCGGGACCCGGATGGCCGTCCGCACCTGCTTCAGGGGACCGAACTCCGGGTGGTCCAGCTCCAGGATCATCTCCCTGGCCGTCACCTGCTCATCCTGGAGGGCCTCCTCCACATCGTTCACCGGCGCACAGGGGACCCGCCCCCGGAGGCAGCCCATCCACTCCGCGGTGGTCCGCATCCGGAACCGGGCCCTGAGTTCCTCCAGAAGGGCCTCCCGGTGCTGGTAGCGGGCAGCGAAGGAGGCATAGCGGAGGTCCGCTCCCAGCTCCGGCGCTTCCAGCACATCCACCAGGGCCTGCCAGAACTTCTCCTTGGCACAGAAGACGACGATATGTCCGTCCAGGGTGGCGAAAGCCTGAGCGGGCGTCAGGGTGGGGTGGGCGGAATCCGGGAGGCGCACCGGCGTGTAGTCCCGGTTCAGGGCCCAGATGGCCACGTAGTTCAGCATGCTCACGGCGGCGTCCAGGAGCCCCACATCCACGTCGCACCCCTTGCCGGTCCCCCGGGCGTGGAGGAGGCCAGCCAGGAGCCCGGTCATGGCGATGGCCCCTCCGGCGAAGTCCACCACCGAGAGGCCGCTCTTGGCCGGGGGACCGGCGGGGTCCCCTGTGAGGCTCATCCAGCCGGCGTAGGCCTGCATCAGGTAGTCGTACGCCGGCTCGGCGTGCCGGGGGCCATCGAGCCCGAACCCGCTGAGGGAGCAACAGACGATGGCCGGGTTGAACTCCCTGAGCTGCGGGTACGTCAGCCCCAGCGCCTGCGGCTGATCCCCCCGGAGGTTGTTGAAGACCGCATCCGACCGGGCCACAAGGCGGTGGAGGATCCGCTGCCCCTCGGGGTGCTTGAGGTCCAGGGTGAGGCTCCGCTTGTTGCGGTTGAACGACTGGAAGTAGAGGCTGTCGCCCCCGGAGGAGAACGGGGGCACGGAGCGGGAGATGTCCCCTCCCATGTGGGGATTCTCGATCTTGATGACCTCTGCGCCCAGGTCGGCCAGGTGAAGCGTACCAAAGGGGCCTGCCCCGAACTGCTCGATGGCCAGGATCCGCGTTCCCTTCAGCAGATCCAACCCCATGTCAGTTCATGGTGGGGTCGTAGGGCATCCTGGAGAGCACCTCGAAGTCCGGACCCTTCCGCCGGAGCACCCGGCTCCAGAGCAGTTCCGGGGCGTCGGTGAAGACGTCCTGGGGTCGCGCCGGGTCCAGGATCCAGGATCCTGCCGCCATCTCCGCCTCCAGTTGACCGGGTCCCCAACCGGAATAGCCGGAGTAGACCCGCGCCCGGAGAAGGTGGCTGCCGATGTCCCCCGGGATGTCCCCCACCAGGAATCCCACGGACCCGAAGACCCGGAGGTCTGCTCTCTCCGGATCCCGGAACTCCGCCAGGAGGACGGGGCTTTCCGGCTGCACCGGCCCCCCCTGGAAGAGGGGTGCCCCATGGGGAACCAGGTGGGCCAGCGGCGGGATGGTCTCCTCCACCGTCAGGTCTCCGGCCCGGTTCAGGATCACACCCACGGCTCCGTCCTCCGTGTGTTCCCCCACAAGGACGACGGTGTGGCGGAAGTTGGGGTCGTACAGCCCTCCGCTGGAGACCAGGAGGGAGCCACGCAGGCGTTTCATGTCGTGCCACCTCCTTGCTGGGGGAGTGGGCAGGGGGCCGGGCTCCCTGGAGCGGGGTGGGGAAGGAGTCGAGGGCGCCGGTCGTCGGTGAAGGCTCCACCCTCTCCCACCCGGAGGGAGCGGCGGCGGCTCTCCATGGAGTCATGGTAGCGCATGGGGCGGCGGGGGCAATCCCCGTCGCCGGGGACGCAGGGCCTCTCCTTGTTCCCCTCCCCTCCATCCCCGTAGACTGTGGCATCCCTTCCGCCTGTCCCATCTCCCAGGACCCGGAGCGTTACGTCCGATGAATCGAACCCTCGTGTATGCCCTTCTCACCCTCGGTCTGGCGGCGGCCGCCCCGGCGTCGGCCCAGGAGGGCCAGACGCCTCCCGGCTCCGTCCTCATCGAGGAGCTCACATGGGACGAGATCCGTGACCTGATTGACGCCGGATACACCTCGGCCATCGTCGCCACCGCCGGCACCGAGCAGAACGGCCCCCACATGGTCATGGGGAAGCACCGGTACATCCTGGAGTACACCACCTCCGAGATCGCCCGTGGGCTGGGCAACGCGCTGGTGGCTCCCATCATCACCTACGTCCCCGAGGGGGCGTGGGAGGGACCGAACGGTGGTCCCACCGGGCACATGCGAATGGCGGGCACCATCTCCCTTCCCACCGACCGCTTCATCGAACTGCTCTACCATACCGCACGGAGCCTGGAGGCAGGGGGCTTCACGGACATCCTCTTCATGGAGGACTCCGGGGGGAATGTGGCCGGGACCGCCCAGGTGGTGGAGCGGTTGAACCGGGAGTGGGCGGGGAGCGGGGCCCGGGCCCACCACATCACGGACTACTACGACAAGTCCGGCGATGACGCACGGGACTACATCACGGGTGAGCTGGGGATCCCCGCCGAGGAGATCGGGGGGCACGCCGGCATCAGCGACACCTCGCAGCTCTGGTTCGTGAACCGCGCCCATATCCGCACGGATGTGCTGGCCCCGGCCGGCGGGTTCGAGGGAAGTGGGGTGAGTGGGAATCCCACCCTGGCCAGCCCGGAAATCGGTCGCCGCATCCTGCGGATCAAGGTGGACAATGCCCTGGCGCAGATCCGCGCCGCTCTGGCCGACCGATGAGGAGCCGTCCCATGAATCCGATCCGATCGACCCTCTGCCTGCTTCCGGCTCTTGCTCTCCTCTCCCTGGCGGGGGCCTCTCCGCTTGCGGCCCAGTTCCCCGTCTCCGCCCAGACCCCCAATTCGGTCTTCATCGAGGAACTGACCTGGACCGAGATCCGCACCGCCATCGACGGGGGGAAGACCACGGTCATCGTCCCCATCGGAGGGACGGAGCAGAATGGCCCCCACATGGTGACGGGGAAGCACAACTACATCATCACCCACGCCGCGGACGTCATGGCCCGGCGCCTGGGGAACGCGCTGGTGGCTCCCACGCTCCAGTATGTGCCCCAGGGGGACTACACCACGCCCCGATTCCGGGAGAAGCCGGGAGTGATCTCCCTCCCCTCTCCGGACTATGATGCTGTACTGGATGCCACCGCCCGGAGCCTCCGGGTGCATGGTTTCAACGAGATCCTCTTCATCGGGGACAGCGGTGGGAACCAGAACGGGATGACGGCGGTGGCGGAGGCGCTCAATGCGGAGTGGGAGGGGGCGGGGGCGCGGGTGTTCTCCCTGACCGACTTCTATCGCCAGGGGGCCGCCAACTACCGGGCCTGGATGGAGGCGGAGTTCGGGTACGATGCCGCCACCATCGGGAGCCACGCCGGGATCTCCGACACCTCCCAGATGTTGTACGTCTTTCCCGAGGGGATCCGTCTCTACAAGCGAGCCCCCGGAGGGGGGAGCCCGGACGCCGGTGTGACGGGCGACCCCACCAGGGCCACCGCGCAGATCGGGGCCATGGGAATCGAATTCAAGGTGAACGCGGGCATTGCACAGTACCGGGCGCTGAAGGCCCCCCCCCGGGGGAGGTAGGGCCGGAGCCGCCCGTGCGAAGACAGAAGATCCCGGAGTCCCCATGACGGGGGCTCCGGGATCTTCTGTTTCTGCCTCGCTCTGCCGGGTCCTGCGGATTGACGCTCTCCGCCGGACGAGAAGCCAGGGGTTACTGCTCCTCGGGCCTGGCCTGCGCCAACTCGGCCAGCTTCCGGTCGAAGACCTCCCTCTGGACTCCATCCACACTGATGACGAAGGTGATCTGCCGGTACTCCTCCTGGGGCATTCCCTGCTCCTCATAGATGGCCGCCAGTCGGGTGTCCAGTGCCTCCCGGAGCCTCTCCTTCCCCTCGCGATCGTGGGTCCGGGCCAACTGTTGGTACATCTCGTCCCGGAGAGCGGACACGGCACGGAACGTGCGAGCGTAGACCGTCATCCGGTCTTCGGGGATGGTGGGCATCTCCTGGGCTCCAACGTCTCCCACGAGGGAGAGGAGGAGGAAGAGGAGGAAGGCCACTGGAGTGGCGCCTGAGCGGCGGGCGCGCTGTGTGGTCGAGACGACAGTGTGTTCCATCGATCCCCTGGCTCCGTCCGGATGCTGGGTGAGGTTTGGCGGGGTCTCCCCCAAGGTAAGGGGGAGGGTCCTCGGGTGTCGAGGGTGACGTCAAGCAGGAGCGGTGCCATGAGGCTCCAGACATGCTTGCCCCCCCGCTCGGGGGAGGAGTATGTTGGCACCCCTTCCCATGGAGAGGAAAGGGAGCACAGGTCATCACCATCGGGAGCTCCACCCATCGGCAGGTGCCTGTGGGTGGCCCGGAAAAGCCACCAGGAGTCCAGATGCACCAGACGCTGAAGTCGATCCAGGGCCTTCTCGGCGCCACCGCGCTGATCACGGTTGCCGCCTGTGCAGGTGGGACAGGAGGCTCCGGAGATATGGCGGCACCCGCTCCTGCCCCGGCGGCCGCCGCAGCAGCCGGGATGCCGGCCGGCGTCACCCCGGCTCTCATCGCCGAGGGGATGGCCCTCTACCGGGGTGACGCCCTCTGTGCCAGCTGCCATCTCGAGGACGGCACCGGGACGATGCTGGGCCCCGACCTCACCAGCGGCGAGTGGATCCACATTGACGGTTCGTTTGACAGTATCCTCCAGGTCATCCTGGAAGGGGTGGCGGAGCCCCAGGCCAGCATGGTTCCCATGGCGCCCATGGGGGGCAGCGACATCAACGAGGCGCAGGCCCGTGCCGTGGCCGCCTACGTCTGGAGTCTCTCCAACGGTTGACCCGTGGGGAGCCTCAACAATCCCGCGCTCCCGGGTGTCTCCCTCATTTGAGGGAATGTATCCGAGGGCGGCGGCCGCCTCCACCGGCCCCCTGAGTGGAAGCCGGCGGAGGCGGTCGGTGGCATGCCGGAGGGGGAGTCCGACGCCTCTGTCGGCACGATCTGTTGCAGAGCGACACGGGAATCTGTCCGATTGCCGGGTGGCTCTTTAGATTGACGCTCGGGTATGACGGTTCGGGAAGGCCCCGGACCGGGCTGTTCCGGAGAGGGCTCCCGACGGCCAGATGTGTTGAAGCAGGGTTGATTCGAGGTCCTGGTCCATTCAGTGAAGGATTCCCCGGGAGGGAGTGGTATGAGGACGTTTGCAGCCGCCGCAGCCGTGTTGGGAATCCTGTTCGCCTTTGTGGGGGACGGGATCGGGGACGAGGCAGCCTGGTACCGGCCGGATTCCGGGCCGGTTGCCCCCGTCATCGTCCGGCCTGCCGTGGACGTCCTCCCCCTCTCCGACGTGCTTGTGGGCACTCGCAAATCCTCCATCACCGTGCCCGATGAGGATCTGACCACCATGGTTCGGCGCTCCTGCGCCATGTGCCACAATGACCGCCTGCGGACAGGGAACCTGTCGCTGGTGGGCTACGAGGTCGGTCAGGCCGCGGACCACCCGGAGACCTCCGAGAAGATCATCAACAAGCTTCGCGCGGGGATGATGCCTCCCCCGGGCGTGCGGGTCCCCGGCGGCGACAGCCTCCTGGCCCTGGTGGAGACCATCGAGAACTACCTGGACGATGCGGCCGCCCGGAACCCGAATCCCGGTACCCGCCCCTTCCAGCGCCTGAACCGGGCCGAGTACGCCCGCTCCATCGAGGAGTTGCTGGGGCTCCAGATCAATCCCGGGGACTACCTTCCCCTGGACGCGAAGAGCGCCAATTTCGACAACATCGCCGACGTCCAGCTCCTGTCGCCCACCCTCCTCGAGGCCTACCTGAACGCCGCCGCCGGAATCACGCGGCTGGCCCTTGGAGACCGCCGGGCCACCCCCAGCGAGGCCACCTACGAGAAGTCCGGGTACAACTCCCAGTGGGACCGGGTGGAGGGTGCTCCCTTCGGCACCCGCGGGGGGATCTCGGTGGTGCACAACTTCCCGGCGGATGGGGAATACATCTTCCGGATGGCCTTCGACCACACCACCACCGGCGGCTACTACGGGTCGACCCAGCGCTTCGAGCAGCTGGAGATCTCCATCGACGGTGAGCGGGTGGCCCTTCTCGAGATGGATCAATGGATGGCCGTGTCCGACCCCAATGGGGTCAACATGGAGACCCTTCCCATCTTCGTGCAGGCAGGGCCTCACCGTGTGACGGCCGCCTTCCTGAAGCGCTTCGAGGGGCCGGTGGAGGATCTCACCTCCCCCCACGAGTGGTCGCTGGCGGACCGGCAGATCGGTGCGGGGGGCTACGGCATCACGGCCCTCCCCCATCTCAAGGAGCTTGTGATTGCTGGTCCCAGTGAGGTGGTGGGGATCTCCGAGACCCCCAGCCGCCGACTGGTCTTCTCCTGCCGCCCCGAGACTCCCTCCGAGGCCCGCCCGTGTGCGGAGTCGATCCTCACCCGTCTGGGGGGAGAGGCCTACCGCCGCCCCCTGACCGAGCGGGATGTGCAGGACCTCCTGGCCTTCTATGACGAGGGGGAGGCCGAGGGTGGATTCGAGGCCGGGATCCAGTTGGGACTGCAGGCCATCCTGGCCAGCCCGGACTTCGTCTTCCGCTATGAGCCCGCTGCACAGGGTGCCCGCTCCCCCGGTGAGATCTACCGGATCAGCGACCTGGCGCTGGCGTCCCGTCTCTCCTTCTTCCTGTGGGGCTCCCCGCCGGACCAGGAGTTGCTTGACCTGGCTTCCCAGGGGCGACTTCAGGGAGAGGTTCTGGAGCAGCAGGTCCTGAGGATGCTGGACGACCCCCGCGCCGTGGCGCTGGGCGACCGTTTCGCCTCCCAGTGGTTGAGGCTGCAGGATCTGGAGAAGGTCCGGCCGGACGCCTTCTGGTTCCCGGACTACGACCAGCAGCTGGCCGACGCCATGGTGGAGGAGACCCAGCGCTTCTTCATGCACCTTGTGAAGGAGGACCGGAGCCTCCTGGAGCTCTATCAGGCGGACTACACCTTCGTGAACGAGCGCCTCGCCCGTCACTACGGGATCCCCGGGGTCACCGGTCCGGAGTTCCGTCTGGTCCACTATCCGGATTCCCGTCGGGGAGGTCTGCTGGGGCATGGCAGTATCCTGACCCTCACCTCCCACGCGAACCGTACCTCGCCGGTTCTCAGGGGGAAGTGGGTCATGGAGGTCCTCATGGGAACTCCGCCGCCCCCGCCGCCCCCGGGGGTGCCCGACCTGAATGAGACGGACGGCGCCTCCGATGGCCGTCTACTCACCACCCGGGAGCGGATGGAGCAGCACCGCGCCAACCCGGCGTGCAGTTCGTGCCACATCTTCATGGATCCCATCGGGCTGGCACTGGACAACTTCGACGTGACCGGACGCTGGCGGATCCGGGAGAACAACATGTCGCTGGACACCCAGGGCGAGTATTACGATGGGACCCCGGTGACGAGTCCGGAGGATCTCCGGTCGGCCCTGCTGGCCCGTCCGATTCCCCTGATCCGCACCTTCACGGAGAACCTGATGGCCTACGCCCTGGGTCGCCGGGTGGAGTACTTCGACCAGCCCACGGTGAGAAGGATTGCCGCCGATGCGGAGGAGGAGGACTTCCGCATGTCCTCGTTCATCCTGGGGGTCGTGCAGAGTGATGCGTTCCAGATGAAGAAGGACGTTGTCATCCAGCAGCAGTGACGCTTTCCACACGCCTGAACACGTTCGAGGAGAATGACCATGGAGTTCATTACCGGGAAGTACCTTCCCCGCCGCACGTTCATCCGTGGTATGGGTGCCACTGTTGCCCTCCCCTTCCTCGACGCCATGGTGCCGGCGGGTCGGCTCTGGAAGGACGTCGCCTCCGCCAGTGGAGTGGACCGTCCCCGGCTGGTGGCCATCGAGATGGTCCATGGCGCAGCCGGCTGCAACGAGTGGGGTGCCACCCAGCACCTCTGGTCCCCGGCGCAGGTGGGTCGGAACTTCGACTTCGGTCCCAGTGCCCTCTCCCCGCTTGAGGCCTACCGGGACTACCTCACCATCATCAGCAACACCGATGTTCGGATGGCGGAGGCGTTCGAGCCTGCGGAGATCGGAGGGGACCACTTCCGCTCCAGTGCGGTCTTCCTGACCCAGTCGCACCCCAAGCAGACCGAGGGCTCCGACGTCTTCGTAGGGACGTCGATGGACCAGCTCTACGCCCAGAGGTACGGGCAGGATACGCCCATTCCGTCGATGCAGCTCTGTATCGAGAACATCGACCAGGCGGGCGGCTGTGCCTACGGCTACACCTGCGCCTACACGGACACCATCTCCTGGGCCAGCCCCACGGAGCCCCTTCCCGTCATCCGGGACCCCCGTGTCGCCTTCGACATGCTCTTCGGAGCCGGAGGAACCGCTGAGGAGCGTGCCGCCCGGCGCCGGGCCAACCGGAGCATCCTGGACTGGATCGCCACCCGGGTGGTGGACCTCCGGCAGGAGCTGGGCGTTCTGGACCAGCAGCGGCTGGACCGGTACCTGGAGAACGTCCGGGAGATCGAGCGGCGCATCCAGATGATCGAGGCCCACAACACCAGCGGTGAGCCCCGTGAGCTTCCGGGTGCCCCGGCCGGTGTGCCGGACTCCTTCGAGGAGCACGTCCGCCTCATGTTCGACCTCCAGGCCCTGGCCTTCGAGACCGACATGACCCGGGTCTTCTCCTTCAAGATGGGCCGGGACTCCTCCAGCCGGGTCTTCCCGGAGAGTGGCTCCGACCGCCCCTTCCACCCGGCCTCCCATCATGGCGGGAGCGAGGAAGGCGTCCTGGAGTTCAACAAGATCAACAAGTACCACATCGGCCAGCTGCCGTACTTCCTGGACCGCCTGAAGAACACCATGGAGGGCGACTCCAACCTCCTGGACAAGACGATGATCGTCTACGGCTCCCCCATGGGAGATCCGAATCTGCACAACCATCGCCGGTGCCCTCTCTTCATCGCAGGGAAGGCCAATGGTCAGCTGGAGGGTGGCATCCACTTCCGGGCTCCTGACGGGACGCCCATGGCCAACGTGATGCTCAGCCTGATGCACCGCCTGGGGCTGGATGACATGCACAGCTTCGGAGACAGCACCGGAGAGTTCTCGCTTTCCACGGTCACGGAATAACGGCGACAGGAGTGGGACCCATGCGGTACGGTCTGGCTGGACGGTTGACAGGAGCGCTGGCTGTGGTGCTCCTCATGGGGTCCGCATCCACCAGTTCGCCGGTGGCGGATGCCGCCATGCGGGGTGACGCCGAGACGGTGCAGTCGCTGGTGGCCCAGGGCGAGGATGTGGATACGCCCCAGGGAGACGGGATGACGGCCCTCCACTGGGCGGCGGTCAACGGGAGTGCGGACATCGCCCAGGTGCTCCTGGAGGCCGGGGCGGACCACGGCGCCGTGACCCGGAACGGGGACTACGCCCCCCTCCATCTGGCGGCTCGGCGGGGAAGCGCAGACGTGGTGCAACTGCTCCTGAAGGCGGGGGCAGATGTGCAGCGGAGGACCTCCACCGGGGGGGTCACCGCCCTCCATATGGCGGCGGGATCGGGTGATCCTGCTACACTGGAAGCCCTTCTGGGCGCCGGAGCGCATGTGGATGTCGTGGAAGAGGCGTGGGGGCAGACCGCCCTCATGTTCGCCGCTGCTGCCGGCCATGTCCCTGCCCTCCGGACGCTCCTGAAGGCGGGTGCCGATCCCTCCGTCACCTCCCGGGTGGTGAGCCTCCCGGCGCAGGAGGCAGTGGACCGGGCGGCGAACCAGCGCCGGGATGAGGTGCTTTCCCGCTTCCGTGAGGAGGCTGGGTCCCCCGTGTCCTGGCGTCCCACCCCGGAGCAGGTACAGGAGGCGGTGAAGGCCGCCCAGGAGGTCCAGCGGACCATGGCGGCGGTTGCTGGGGCGCCCACTGACGACCGGGAGCAGGTGGCGGGTGAGGAGGTGGTGGGCTTCTCCGGACTGGTGGGATCCCAGGGCGGACTCACGGCCCTCCTCCATGCGGTGCGGGAAGGGTACCGCGATGCAGCCCACCTCCTGCTGGAGGGCGGGGCGGACATCAACCAGCCCAGCGCCGGGGACGGCACCAGCCCCATCCTCATGGCCACCATCAACGGGCACTTCGACCTGGCCCTGGAGCTGCTGGACAAGGGAGCCGATCCGAATCTGGCGAACGATGCAGGGGCACTCCCCCTCTTCGCCGCCATCAACACCCACTGGGCTCCCAGGTCCCGGTATCCGCAGCAGTTGGCCTTCATGAACGAGGAGGCCACCTACATGGACGTCATGCGGCGACTCCTGGAGGGTGGGGCGGATCCCAACGCCCGTCTCACGAAGCACCTCTGGTTCATGTCCTATACCTTCGACCTCCTGAGTGTGGACACCCGGGGAGCCACCGCCTTCTGGCGGGCGGCCTACGCCACGGATGTGGAGGCGATGAGGCTCCTGGTGGAGTTCGGTGCGGATCCGAATATCCCCACCACCAAGGGGCCGGAGCGTCGGCGGCGGGGACCTGCCGGGCCGGACCCCTCCGGTTTGGAGCCCATCCCCACCGGCGGGCCGGCCGTGTGGCCGATCCACGCTGCCTCCGGTGTGGGGTATGGTGAGGGATTCGCCGGCAATGCGCATCGCCATGTCCCGGACGGCTGGGTGCCGGCTGTCCGGTATCTCGTGGAGGAGATGGGAGCCGATGTGAATGCCCGGGACCACAATGGCTATTCTCCGGTGCATCATGCCGCCGCCCGGGGGGACAACGAGCTGATCCTCTACCTGGTGGAGAAGGGCGCGGACGTAACGGTGGTCAGCCGCCGGGGGCAGACCACGGTGGACATGGCCAACGGTCCGGTTCAGCGCATCTCCCCCTTCCCGGAGACCATCGCCCTCCTGGAGAGCATGGGAGCCAAGAACAACCATCGCTGCTTGTCGTGTTGACCATCCGATCAGACCAGATCGCCTGGTCTGATCGGTTTGCCGTACAAGCCCGTCTGGAAGCCGCATCCGTGGATTCGCACGGATGCGGCTTCTTCTTGTCACGGCCTGAAGAAAAAGCTCGCGCGTCCGGGTTCGACGTCGCAGATTGCCCCCCGTCGCAACATCTGTCCCGGGGCTCACTGTTCCCTGCCGGAGGTACTCGTTCTGTCGAACTTCGCTCCCGACCGTGCCCGCGTCTCTCACTTCAACAGCCTCGTGGCACCCTGGCAGGGTCCGGAACTGCGGAAGAGCATCCTCCAACTCACCGTCACGGCCGCTGGGTTCTTCTTCTTCTGGTATGCCGCCTGGAGGGCCCTGGAGGTGGGGTACTGGCTCACCCTCCTCATGGTGATCCCCACCTCGGGGTTCCTCATGCGGCTCTTCATGATCCAGCATGACCTGGGGCACGGGTCCTTCTTCCGGTCCCGCCGCGCCGCCGAGATCATCGGCCACTGGCTGGGAACGCTGACCCTCCTCCCCTACCACTACTGGCGGAAGACCCACGCCCACCACCATGCCCACTCCGGCGATCTGGACCTCCGGGGGTTCGGGGATGTGGAAACCAAGACCGTGGCGGAGTATCTGGCCATGGATGCAGGGGGACGACGGAGCTACCGGATCTACCGGAACCCCTTTGTGCTCTTCGGGATCGGCCCCCTCTGGCACTTCGCCCTGAAGCAGCGCTACCCCGCTGCCGTTCCCCGGTCCTGGACACAGGCGTGGCGGAGCATCTGGCTCACGAACCTCTCCATCGCCTTCCTGGTCACCATCATGGTCCTGCTGATCGGGTGGAAGGCCTTCGTGATGATCCAGCTTCCGCTCATCGCCCTCACCTCTTCGGTGGGTGTCTGGCTCTTTTTCGTGCAGCACCAGTTCGAGGATACGTACTGGGCCCGGAAGCCGGAGTGGGACTACTACGACGCCGCGCTGCAGGGGAGTTCGCATCTCGTGCTGCCGAAGCCCCTCCAGTGGATCACGGCGAACATCGGGCTCCACCATGTCCACCACCTCAGCGCCCGGATCCCCAATTACCGGCTCCAGGAGTGCATGGATGCCAATCCGGAGCTTCAGCAGGCCCCCCGGGTGACCATCCGGAGCAGTTGGGCACTGACTCGGCTGGCGCTGTGGGACGAGGAGACCGAGCGTCTGGTGAGCTTCGCCGAGGCGGAGGAGATGGGGCGTCAGCGGGTGGGTCAGCCTGTGGCGGCGGCGGCCTGAGCGGGGATCGCTCCTGGGAGTTCGTGGTGTCCGGCGGAGGGTTCGGGGGTGAGGAAGGCCCGGGCATCCACCGCCACCGCGCCCCGCTCCAGGACGAAGACGGGGTTCACCTCGATCTCCTGAAGGTCGGGGATCTCCAGGATGCAACGTGACAGGGCATCCATGATGGCCAGGGTCGCCTCCACGTCAAGCGGCGCCCGGCCCCGGTAGCCGTACAGCAGCGGGGCCAGGCGGAGTTCCTCCAGCATGAGTCGACCCTCTCCGGGCTCCAGGGGGAGCACCCGGAGGGAGACGTCCCGGAGGATTTCCACGTTCCCCCCTCCTGCTCCCACCGTGAGCACCGGCCCGAACACCGGGTCCCGCCGGGCGCCCACAAGGAGCTCCATCCCCGGGGAGGGGAGAAGGCGTGTGGCCAGGACCCCCTGGATGCGGAAGGTGGTGCCCCTGAGGCGGCCCTCCCGGGCCACCCGTCGGATCAGGCTCCGGTACGCCGAGGCGGCCCTTTCGGCCCCAGCGACTCCCAGCACCACTCCACCCACGTCGGATTTGTGGACGATGTCGGGGGAGATGATCTTGAGGCAGAGGGGGCCCCGGGCCTGTCGGGCCGCCCGGGCCGCATCCTCCGGTGAGCGGCAGTGCCACCCCTTCACCACCTCCGCCCCCCGTCGTGCCAGGAGTTCCCGGACCTCCGGCTCCAGCAGCAGGGTGCGCCCCTCGAGCCTGGCCGTGGCCACCGGGTCCTCCCCCGGGGCCCGTGGAGCCGCCGGGGCAGGGGGGGGGAGGGTGGCCCCCACGGGTTCGCCAGCTCCCTCCACCGCTGTCCACCCGCCGGAGAACAGGCTCCCCTCTCCGGCCCGCCCCAGGTAGTCCCCCCGCTCTGCCAGCGCCCGGATGGCCCGGCAGGCCACATCCAGCGATCGGATCACCGGGATACCGGCGCTCCGCAGGAGATCCAGCGGCGGACTCACCGCGTCTGCGTACATGGAGTGGATCACCACCGGCTTCCCCGACGCCCGGACCACCTCCACAATGCTCCGTGCCGCCTCCATCTCTGCGCCGGCCAACTCCGACGAGAAGCGGAGGGCGTATCCACCGAAGAGTCCCACCACCAGCCCCGCACCCACCGCCGGGTCGGCCAGGAGGGAATGGAGCAGGGTGGGGAAGAGTTCCGGATTCCGGTCGCATGCCCCGGCCACATCCAGGGGATTCCGGATGGCGGAAGGGGGGGGGAGGAGCTCCCGGAGCCGTGAGGTGGTGGGGCCGGCCAGTGCCGGGACGGAGATCCTGGCGCTGCTCAGGATGTCCGCTACCAGGGTGGCCTGTCCCCCACCGTCGGAGAGGACCCCAACGCCGCTTCCCCGGGGGATGTGCCGCTGCAGCGCCAGGGTGCCTCCCACCGGGAGGAGTTCATCGGAGCGGTCTACCTCGATGACGCCGAACTGCCGCAGCGCGGTGCGAAAGACATCATGGGAGGTAGATACGGACCCGGTGTGGGAGAGGGCGGACTCCAGCCCCTCCCGGGAACGCCCCCCCTTCAGGAAGACCACCGGCTTCTGCCGGGAGACCCGCCCCACCACCTCCAGGAACATCCTCCCATCCCGGATCCCCTCGGCGTGGACCAGGATGGCCCGGGTGTGTCCATCGTCTCCCAGATGGTGGATGTACTCGTGGAAGGCGATGTCAGTCTCGTTTCCAACTCCCACGCACACGGAGAAGCCCGGGCCCCGGGATGCGGAGGACTCCCTGAGCAGATCCAGCGTGATGTTGCCGGACTGGGTCAGGAGGGCCAGGGGACCAGTGGCCACCCCACCGACGCCGATGATGTCCAGCCCCGACGGGAGGTTCAGCATCCCGGAGGTGTTGGGGCCGATGAGGCGGACCCCTGCACCCCGGGCAGTGGCCGCCAGCGTCTCCTCCAGCCGGGCACCCTCCGCTCCAAGCTCCCGGAATCCCAGGGCCAGGACCACCGCTCCAGCGATCCCCGCACGGCCGCACGCCGCCACAAGGTCCGGTGCCGTGGCCGCCGGTGTACAGAGGACCGCCAGGTCCACTCCCCGTGGGAGCGATTCGATGGAGGGGGTCACCGGGAGACCCAGGATCTCGCCCCCGGCGGGATTCACCGGGTAGATGGCTCCGGGGAACCCTCCCGCCTGCAGGGCCCGCACCACCTGGTATCCCCGCTTCGTGGTATCCCGGGAGGCACCCACCACCGCCACCGAGGCCGGGGAGAGGATCCGGGCCAGGGACCCGTGGGGTTGCGCTGTCTGTTCGTTCTTGAGGGTCATGATGCTCAGCGCCCCGTGAAGGAGGGGGAACGCTTCTCGTGGAAGGCCTGGATCCCCTCCTTCCAGTCCTCGGTCTCCATGCAGCGGAGGAGTGCCTCCTCCTCTGCGGCCAGGGCGGCGGAGAGGCTGCCGTGGGGAGCCCGCCGGAGCAGGCGCTTGGCCAGCTTCAGGGAGAGGGGAGCCTGACGGGTGAGGGCTTCGGCCAGCTCGAGGGCTCGGGGGAGGACCTGAAGGGAGGGGAGCGCCTCGTTCGCCAGCCCCATGGAGACTGCCTCCAGGGGGGAGAAGAAGCTTCCCAGGAGCACCAGTTCGCGACTCCGGGCCTCCCCGACCCGCAGGGGGAGGGTCCGGGTGACTCCACCTCCCACGAAGGTCCCCAACCCCACCTCCGGCAGCCGGAGCCGGGCCTCTTCCGCCACGACCACCAGATCCGCCGAGAGGGCCAGCTCCAGCCCGGCCCCGATGGCGTGTCCGTTCACGGCGGCGATCACCGGCCAAGGGTAGCGCAGCAGCGCCCGGTTGGCCCGCTGCCCCTCCCGGATATAGCGGCGGCGCTCCGCCGGGCCGGGGTCCGCCTCTCCGTGGGCCCGGAGATCGGCCCCGACGCAGAAGGCCCGGCCGGCCCCGGTGATGACCACCGCCCGTACGCCGCCTCCCCTGGCCCCCTCCGCCAGCGCCCTTCGCAGCCCCCGATAGAGCTCCCGGGTGACGGCATTGAGCCGGTGGGGTCGGTTCAGCGTGACCACCAGGATGGAACCGTGCCGGGAGACCAGGAGGGGCGGACCCGGGTCCTCCGGCGAGGGAACCGGTTCCGTCACCGGCCCCGCGGCCGAGGGGTGGGGCGGAGTCTCCCCGGGGATGGGGAGGGGCGCCCGGTCCGTGGAATCCACAGGAGGACCTTCGGGGGTGGAAGGGGCCATGGGGGTGTCGAGGTTGGCGCCAGCGTATGTGTTCCGTATAATGGAACACGGTTTCACGAAACGGACCAGGATAATCTAGCCGAGGGATCTCGTGCTCCACCAGTGCATGGATGTGCTCCGGCTCTTCTCCCCGGAACGGACGGAGTTGGGTGTCACCGAGGTGGCCCAGCTCCTGGGGAAGCCCAAGAGCACCACCTCCCGATGGCTCTTCTCCATGACCTCGGTGGGCTTTCTGGACCGGGACCGGGACTCCGGGCGCTACCGCCTGAGCATGGTCCTGGCCGCCCTGGGGGAGATCGCCCGGAGGTCCACCACCCTCCAGCACTCGGCTCGCCCCGTCCTGGAAGAGCTCACCCGCCTCACAGGGGAGACCGCCAACCTGGTGGTGCGGGACGGCGAGGCGGCGGTGAATGTGGAGGGGGTCCAGAGCCCCCGTCCCATCCAGCACATGGGGGTGTTGGGGCGGCGGCTCCCCCTCCACGCCACGGCGGCGGGGAAGGCGCTCCTGGCGTGGCGGGGGGAGGGGTCGGGGAAGGGGGGGATTTCCCGCTCCCTTCCGGCGTTCACCGCTGGAACCATCACCGATGCGGTCCTTCTGGAGGAGGCGCTGGACCAGGTCCGGAGCCGGGGTTGGGCGATGGCGTGGAAGGAGCTGGACCCGGAGCTGGCGGCTGTCGCCGCTCCGGTGCGGGATCACCGGGGATGGGTGGTGGCGGCGGTGGCCCTGAGCATCCCCACCTCACGGTGCGACCAGAACCGCCTGGAGGAGCTGGGGGCCACGGTGGCTGCGGCCGCCGCTACCCTCTCCGCTGCGCTGGGGTGGCAGTCGGGGGACCCCCCGACGCCCTCGCTTGCCCCCCCGGAGTCGCCGGGGTAATGTCGGGGATGCTGTCCCCGTCCGCCCCTCCCTCCACCCCCGTCCGGAAGGCCGTCTCCCGCCTCGCGGTGGGGATTGCCCTCCCCCGGGCACGGCGGGTTCTCTCGTGGCCCTCCCCCTGGCGCTGCTCCTGGGCTGGCCCTCTTCCCCGGGTACGCCTTCTCACTGTCCACCGTGGGGAGCGGGTCTGAGGCGGCGAACGTGGCCGGCGCACTCTTCCTGGCCCTGGGCACCCCGACGCTGGTCACCGGTGCGGACCGCCTGTTCCGGAACCGCCGCTGACCGGAAGGGTGTTCAGTTGTACACGAAGTAGTAGACCAGGCTGGCGCCGTCGGACATGGTGGCGGACTGATCGAAGGATTGGTCCCCGGGATCCAGGTCCACCCTCATCCGGATCGAGGCCACATCGATCTCCGGGTTGAGCAGCTCGAAGTAGATGCTCCCATCCGGAGCCGTGGCCAGCCGATCCTCGTAGGGGAGCTCCACCGAAACCGTGTCCGACCGGTTGAGTAGCACGGTGATGGCGCCGGTGTTCAGGTTCAGCTGCTCCACGAAGTTGATGGAGGTAATGACCAGCAGGGGATTCGGGGAAGAGCCCTCGATGCGCAGCTGCGCCGAGGTGGGCACCTCGTCCCCCGCCGTGAGGAGCGAGCACCCCAGCGGCGCCTGCAATGCCACCGCCAGCAGGACGAGCCATACTGCCCGCTTCATCCTGTTTCCACCGGTCGCCGCGCTGGTCTCCGGGTACCGAGCTTCCATGAACGGTCTCTCCTCTGGTTCTCGTCCGTTCGCAGCGCCGGGTTACGGGCTGCTGGTCACGCTGGTCCTTCTGGTCTCCGGGTGTACCGCGGAGCCGCCCGTGCGATCCGTCCACGCTCCCATTGGGGCGCCGCTTCCCGGGCTGTCTGCGGAACAGCTTGCCCGCTTCGAAGCCGGACGGGCCATCTTCCGGTACCCCTACTCTCCCGAGGAGGGGCTGGGTCCCCGGTTCAACGAGAACTCCTGCAACGCCTGTCACACCGATCCGGTGGATGGCGGCACCGGCGAGACCGGGGTCACCCGGGCCACCCGGGAACTGTCCCCCGGGGTGTGCGATGTGCTGGAGGAGCTGGGGGGAACGAATCTGCGCCTCAATGTGATCCCCGGGTTCCGGGCCTCCGGGGACATCCGGGTCCCCGTCCCGGAGGAGGCAACCCATTCGGCCCGCTTCACCGTTCCCTTCGTCTTCGGAATGGGGTTGATCGAAGCCGTTCCCATGGGCACGCTGGATCGGCTGGCTGCACGCTCCGGAGGGCTTGTGGGACGGGACGCCCTGGGTCGGCCGGCCCGCTTCGGCCGCAAGGCCGACGTGGCGACTCTGGAGGCCTTCGTGGACAGTGCATTCCGCTTCGAGATGGGGCTCACCACCCCCGATCATCCCGACGAGCGGCACGCCGGGAACGCTCCTCCGGTGGAGGGCTTCACTCCCTCCGGGACCCATCCGGAGATCGATGCGGAGACGCTCGCCCTGGTGACGGACTTCATGCGCTTCCTGGCCCCTCCCTCTCCGGATGAGCCGCTGGCCGAGGAGGACCGGGAGGTGGTGGAGGAGGGTCGCGCCCTCTTCGGGTCCATGGGGTGTGTCGGGTGCCATGTGCCCACCCTCACCACCGGGCCCCACGAAGTGGAGGCGCTCTCCAGGAAGAGCATCGCCCTCTACTCGGACCTCCTCCTGCACGATATGGGACCCGACCTTGAGAACGTCTGCGCGCCCGGGGCGGGGACCCGCTACCTCCGAACGGAACCCCTCATGGGGCTCCGGTACCGGCGGATCTTCCTCCATGACGGGCGGGTCGGGCGGGTCCGGGACGCCATCCTGGCCCATGGGGGAGCGGCCGAGGAGGCCCGGAGGCGGTTCGAGGGGTTGGGGCGGGTGAAGCAGGAGGTGGTGCTCCGCTTCCTGGATACCCTCTGACCCTCGTCTCCCGGCTCCCCGCCCACCCCTGGATCCGGGGGTGGGCCCGGGCCTGGTAGAGCCTGCTCCTCGCTTGCCTCGGGAAAACAAAGAGGGGGGCCCCCACCGGGAGCCCCCCTCGTACTGCGTCGTTCCTGTGCGGCGATCCTCAGCCGCTCTGCAACGGACTACCTGCTGATGTTCGGGTTCCCCTCGTACTCCTCCTTGGGGAGGGGGTAGCAGGTGGCATCTCCGTAGTCCCCCCAGAGCTCGTTCACGTGCTGACCCTGGGGGAAGAGGTTGTCACCCTGACGGAGCCAGCGCCGGAGGTCGCCCAGCCGGTAGCCGCCCATGAAGAGGTCGCGGCCCCGCTGATCCCGGAGTTCGTCCATCAGGGCATCCCCGGAGAGATTCACCGGATCCTGGTTTCCCACCGCCCGACGGGAGTTCACGAACTCCAGGGTGGTTCCCAGCGGCCCCGCCCCCGAAGGACCGGCCGCCTCATAGTAGTTGTGCATGGCCTCGATGTAGGACGCCATGGCAATGTCGGTGCCCCTCTCGTAGGTGGAGGGCGTGCCCCCCTCCGCGAACGTGGCGCCATTGTAGTTGGAGAACATCAGCCCAGACTTCGGCTTGTAGAGCGGGGTGAGGGCGTTGTGCCCGGTCTCCCACCGGGGCTCATGCTGCACCCGGGGATCCGTGAGCTGGGCCTCCAGCCCCTGGACTCCGAAGGTGCCTCCCGCCACGAACATCGGGTGCACCCCCAGCGCATGGTTTGCCCCGGTGATCCGGGCCTCCAGGACGTTGAAGGTCCGGTTGTCCGAGTCGTTGTACTCCACCCACCAGAAGAACCCGGGAGAGACGTTGGTAGCGGCACTCTGGGCCTGGGCGTTGTTCCCCAGATTCAGGTGGGCCCTGGACAGCCCCACGTGGATCATCTGGATGAGGTCGTCGCGGCTGTTCCCGTTGGGGGTCCGGGCCGAGGCCGGTGCCGCCTGGGCCACGGTGAGGGCCTGCTCGAACCGGTCCACCGCGAACTCGTAGAGCGAGGGCGGCTCGTAGAGTGTGGAACCCACGTTGATGGTGGCCTGGCACATGGCATCGGCCATGGTGATGTAGCTGTATCCGGCGTAGGCCAGGGTGGTGGCCAGCCGGATATCGGAGCCGGGGTTCTCGAGGAGGCCACCCCTGAGGCGCCCCGACACCGAGTCCGCCTGGGACAGAGCCCGACTGAGGTCCGAGAACATCAGGTCCGCATCCCCCTCGTCGAACTGGACGATGCGCTGGTTCAGCCGGGCCGTCTGCTCCCAGTTGATCCCGGTGACCTGCTCATCCGTGAACATGCTCCCCCTCCAGACGAAGGGGTCGGAGTACATCCCCTGGAAGTCGCCGATGACCCCGTTCACCAACACGCCCACCAGGGCCGGGTCGGCGAGGAGGTTCTCATTCAACTCCTCGGGGTTGTTCACGTTCAGGACCTGGTCCGTGATGTTGCAGGCCCCCAGGGACAGGACCGAAGCGGCCAGAATGGTATTCACCGCTCGGTTGAGCTTTCGTGTCTTCATGCGATCGCTCCTTGCGGTCAGAATGAGAACCGGACGCTGGCCGCGAAGGAGCGGAGCATCGGGATGGAAGCGTAGTCGGCCCGGCCGAACCGGGATGTCGAATTGAAGTTGACCTCCGGGTCAGGCGACCCGAGGCCGTCCTGGTCGAAGGTGTAGTCCGTCCACATCCAGAGATTCCGACCCGAGAGGGTCACGGTGGCGGTATTGAAGCCCACCCGTTCCACCACCCCTGCCGGCACCTGATAGGAGAGCGAAATCTCCCGGAGCTTCAGGAAGTCCGCCGGCTTGATCCAGGTTGCGGTCTGCAGGCTGCGCACCACGGCCACCTGGGCGGCCACATTCGGATCGGTATCCTGGGCCGGATCGTTTACCAGACGGGTGTTGAGGTCGATCCGGCTCCGGATGGAGCAGATGGCGCACCACTGGTAGTGGCCGCCCTTGTAATCCAGGTTGGCGAACAGCCTGAAGTTGTCGAAGAGGGTCAGGGTGCTGGTGAACCCCACTTCCCGGGTGGGCGTGGAGGGCCCCACGTACTCCAGGTCGTCTTCCACCGTGACGCCCCCATTGGCGGTGAGAACCGGATTCCCCGAGGCATCCCGGACCACGTCCCGCTGCCACATGCCCCCCAGGGGGAACCCGGGGAGGTGCCTCTGCACCGTGGCAAAGGAACCGAAGTCGATGCTGGTGAGGGGTGCCTCACCCCAGGTCACCAGCTCGTTGGAGTTGGTGGAGAGGGCCAGCGAGGCGTCCCACAGCAGTCGCCGGGTGTTCACCGGGGTGGCCGTGAGGAGCAGCTCAAAGCCGGAATTGGCCACCTCTCCCACATTCACCAGGTGACTGCCGGTGAAGCCGCTGGAGGGCGGATCCGGGATGGAGATGAGGGCGTCCCGGGTGCGCTGACGGTAGAAGCTGAAGTCCAGCCCTAGCCGTCCCTCGAAGAGCGACGACTCGAAGCCCAGCTCGATCTCCGAGCCGGTCTCCGCCTTGAGGTCCGGGTTCCCGAAGGACGAGGGGCGCACCAGGTTCACCACCTGATCTCCCACCGTCGACACGCCGGCGGAGTAGGTCCGATCCGCCACGAAGGGATCCGGCGGATTCCCCGCCTGTCCCCACGCACCCCGGAGCTTCAACTGATCCACGAACGCCGGGGTGAACCATTCCTCGTCGCTGATGACGTAGGAGAGCTGCGCCTTCGGGTACACCACCAGCGAGAAGTCCTGACCGAATGCGGAGTTGTCGTCCACACGGACTGCGGCGGTGGCGAAGAGGCGGTTCTTCCAGCCGATCTGCTCCTGCACATAGAAGCCCAGGGAGGTCTGCTCGGAGATCCCCTGGCCGCCGCGGTTGACGGCGGCAGAGCTCACCAGGTTCAACTGGTTCGCCACCAGCCCCTCACCCGTGACGCTGAATAGCTCCGACTTCCGGGCGTTCAACTGGGTCCCGGCGCTGAACGCCGAGGTGAAGTTCTCGCCGATATCGGTGCTGATGGTTCCGGAGTAGTCCAGCGTCCAGTTATGGAGCGGACGGAGCTCCACATCCACGAAGCCCAGCGAGCGGGTGCTCCCCCAGGGCTGGTTCCCGGTCTGGTCGATCCCCGTGAAGTCCGTGATCTCCCGGTTCTGGTTGTCCAGACCCAGCACCAGGCGGTTGGAGAACCAGGGAGTGGGGTCGTAGTTGATCGTCGCGCCGATGGTGTAGCGCTCCCCACGGGTCTGCAGGTCCCACTCGTTGGCAAGGGTGGGCCCGAAGTTCCGGAAGCCCACCTCATACTGATAGGCGGCGTCCGCCCGCCCCCGGTAGGCGTTCCGGAGGATGGAGTTGGACGAGTTGTTGGAAAGGGGCGACCGGACGTGGGTCCGGGCGTAGCCCAGGTTCAGTGTGAAGTTGAGCTTCTCCGTGGGGGTGAAGCCGAAGTTGGCCCGGCCCCCGGTGCGGCGGGAGAAATTGTTCAGGAAGATCCCCTGCTCGTCGGACTGCTCGGCGCTGATGAAGAAGTTGAAGAGCTCCCCCCCGCCCCGGGCGGAGAGGTTGGCGGACCAGACGCCGGGGCCGTTGGGGTCATCGGAGCCTTCGTTCCCACGCATGGCGTTGGGGTTCTGGTCCATGGGGCGGTACTCCAGCACCGTTCCGGGCTCCACCCCGTTGCACCCGGGGAAGGAGCTGGAGGTGGTGTTGGAGGCGGAGCACCGCCAGTAGGTGATGGGACGGGGTACCGCCCAGTCGGACGTCCCCATGTCCACACCGCCGCTCCACTGGATCCCGGAGGAACCGGAGCGCCCCTTCTTGGTGATGATCTGGATCACCCCGGCGGCCGCTTCTGCGCCGTAGAGGGTGGAGGCGGCCGGCCCCTTGATGACCTCCACCGACTCGATGTCGTTGGGGTTCAGGAAGTCCAGGGCGCTGGTGCAGTGCACCGTGGAGCCGCACCCGCCGGCCTGGGCACCATCGGACTCGATCCGGATTCCGTCCACGTAGACCACCGGCTCGAACCGGCCGGAGAGGGAGCCGGCCCCACGGAGGCGGATCTGCTGACCCGCTCCTGCACCCCCGCCGTTGGCCAGGACGGTCAGCCCCGGGGTACGGGCCTGGAGCATCTCCTGGAGGGTGGGCACCGGCATGACCTCGGTGACCGATGATGCATCGAATTGGGAGACCGAGTTCCCGAGAGCCCGGCGCTGGGTCTGCCCGGGGGTCCCGGTGACCACAAGGGCGTCCAACTCCAGCGCAGACTGTGCCAGCAGGAAGTTCACCTGTGTCACCTCACCGGCCGCCACCGTCACCTCCTGGGTGAGGGTGCTGAACCCGATGAACTGGGCGGTCACGGACAGGGTCCGCGCCGGCACGTTGAGGATCAGGACCTCGCCACGGGCGTTGGTCAGTCCTCCCCGGCCGGTGCCGGGCACGGAGACCTGGGCACCGCTGAGGGGCCTCCCCGACACCGCGTCGGTGACCGTGGCCCGGACGGTCCCTGTGGCCTCCTGCGCCAGGAGCTCCTGCCCCGGCGTCAAGAGAAGCAGCATGGCGCAGACCAGGGCAGCCATGCGGGCATCGAACAAGATCTCTTTCATCACGTTTCCTCCAGATTCTCGAGCCGTCGGGCTCTGGGAATGCAGTGGAGGGGGCGCACGAGTGTAACGCCCCCTTCCATTTCTAGGCCGAGAGGGGCGACAAGGCAACCCCTGGACCGACTGTCTCCGTAGTGTCCAAGTCGATGTCGGAGCTTCACATGGGCCGGGATCCCCTTGCGGATTCCGGAACTTCCTCCGGGTCGGGGGGAAGAAGGGCCTGGGAATCAGCAGCCCTTCCTTTCTTGGTACCCAGGCAGGAGATCGGTCGTGCGGCAGCCGGTGGGATGGAGGGCGTCCCTGATTCTGCTGGCCGTGTTGATGGCGGCCTGGGCCTGTGGGGGCACCCGGTCCGATCCGGATCGTCCGGACCCACGAGCGCGGCAGCCCATCCGCCTGCAGGTGGAGAACCAGAACTACCTGGACATGGTGGTGTCCGTGGACATGGGGGGGCAGGTGATCCGCCTCTCCATGGTTGTCGGGAACAATTCGGCATCCATGGAGATTCCCTCCTCGGTCTACATGACGGGGCCAATCCAGCTCCTGGCGGAGCCCATCGGACCCCGGGGTGGATATCGCTCCGACTTCCTCAGTCTCTCCCCCGGGGATCGGGTCATCTTCCGTATCGGGCCCCAACTGGAACTCTCCAGCGTTGTCCTGCGCTGAGCCCCGGCCATTGACCCCGGACGGGTCGCCGTCCTACCGTCATCCTGGACCATTTCCTCCCCGATCGTCCCGAGGTTCTCCGATGAGCATGCGTCTGTCTCCTGCTTTCCCTGGCGAGTCCACAGCCGGTTCCGGTGTACGCCGACTCCGCCGGGCACTCCCGCTGGTCGCCCTGCTGCTGGCGCCCCTGGCGACGAACCCTGCGGGGTTGTCCGCACAGGAGGCGCCCCGCCCCATGACCTTCCTGGACGTCCAGCACCTGCGTTCGGCGGGCTCCTTCACTCCGAGTCCCGACGGTCGGTGGCTGCTGCACACCATCTCCACCCCGGACTGGCAGGAGGCCCGCTCCCAGACGGACCTGCACCTGGTCTCCATCCAGGAGGGGGTGTCGTCGTCCAGGCAGATGACCTTCACCGAGGACCACAACGAGGGCTCTCCTGCGTGGGCGCCGGACGGGAGCTATTTCACCTTCCTCTCCAACCGGGATGCCTCCGGCGAGAACGGTGGCAACCAGATCTATGTCATGCGCCCGGACGGGGGTGAGGCCCGGAAGCTCACCGAGGCCGAGGGGGGCGTATCCAACCAGGCCTTCAGCCCCGATGGCCGCTGGCTGGTCTATCGGGCGGGACGCTCCCCCCAGCAGCAGCTCTTCCGGCTTCCGGTGGAGGGTCTCCATGAGGCCGAGCCGCTGAAGCTCACCGACCATACCGGTGGAGTGGAATCGTGGGAGTGGGCTCCCGACGGATCCCGGATCTACTTCACCGCTCCCG
Source organism: uncultured Gemmatimonadaceae bacterium (assembly GCA_964420725.1). Taxonomy (GTDB): domain Bacteria; phylum Gemmatimonadota; class Gemmatimonadetes; order Longimicrobiales; family Gaopeijiaceae; genus CAYQVI01. The sequence continues at coordinate 26,966 of CAYQVI010000006.1, forward strand.
ACTCGGTGGACACGGACAACCGGCTCCGCCGGGAGAAGCGCTTCACGGTGGATGTGCGCAACGAGGTGACCCCCCTCTCCAGCCTCTGGGCGGTGGACATGGAGCCGTTGGGGGCGCGGCGCCTGGCCGGCGACCCCTCCTACTCTGTGGAAGGGTTCGCCATCTCTCCGGACGGCCGCTGGGTAGGGTACACCGGGATCTCCTCGGATCGCTATGAGCGCAACATCACGGAACAGGGGATCAACGGGGACCTCTATCTGCTCCAGACCGTTTCCGGGGAGATCGAGCGTCTCACGAACAATGAAGAGGTGAGCGAGGGGGGGCTGACCTTCTCGCCGGACAGTCGCTGGATCGCCTTCAACGCCCCGGACGACCTGACCCGCTACACCATGACCAACCGTCGGATCTATCTCCGGGAGGTGGCGGACCGGGGGGGCGACTGGCGGAAGCTGGGGAGCTCCTTTGACGGGCACCTGTCCGTGGGCTTCTGGTCCGAGGACGGCAGGACCATCTACTTCAACGAGGGGATCCGGGCCACCCGGCAACTCCTTGCACTGGATGTGGAGCGGGACGTGGTGCGGCAGGTCACCGATCTCCCGGCGGCGTTGAGCGTGGACAGGGACGAGGACTCCGGGGTCCTCCTCATCAACTACCAGGACCCGGCCACACCCTCCACCCTCTTCACCGTGTCGTCGCTGGATCGGGTCGGGAATCGCTCGGCCTGGGTGCAGCTCACCGACACGAACCCCCAGGTCCGGAACTTCGCCCTGGGGGAGGAGCGGGAGATCTTCTGGACCTCCACCGATGGGAATCAGGTGGGGGGGGTCCTCAACCTTCCGGTGGGATACCGCGAGGGACAGCGCTACCCCCTCATCGTGGCCGTCCACGGGGGGCCGGCATCCGCCGATGTCCTGAGCTTCAACGGCGGGTATGGGTCGCAGATCTATGCCGGTGCGGGATACGCGGTGCTGAAGCCCAATTACCGGGGTTCCACCAACTATGGAGAGGAGCACCGGACGGCCATCGTGGGGAACTACTTCCCGCAGGGATACGATGACATCATCACCGGGGTGGACCACCTCATCGCCGAAGGGATCGTGGATCCCGACCAACTGGGGATGCTGGGTTGGAGCGCCGGGGGTCACTGGTCCAACTGGACCCTGGTGAGCACCGACCGCTTCAAGGCCATCAGCTCCGGGGCCGGGACCTCCAACTGGATCTCCATGTACGCCCAGAGCGATGTGCAGCGGAACCGCCAGTTCTACCTGGGGGACGAACTTCCGTACCACAACTTCGACGCCTACTGGGATCAGTCGCCGCTGAAGTACATCGCCAACGCCAGCACCCCCACCATGATCCATGTGGTGGAGGGGGACCCCCGGGTTCCCAGCCCCCAGTCGGTGGAGCTGCACATGGCGCTGAAGAAGCTGGGGGTCCCCACCGAGTTGTTCATGTACCCGGGGAATACCCACGGCATCCCGGATCCCCGGAACCGGCTGGTGAAGTCCATGAGCGAGATGGCCTGGATGGACCACTACGTCCGGGGAGTTGGTGACCTCTTCTCCTGGCGCAAGGTGCTGGAGACGCTGGAAGAGGAGGAGGCCCGTCGAGCCGACGGGACCACGCCGCCGGCCCGGCGGCCGATCCCTCAGGATGGGGCCGGCGCACGCTGATTCCTCCGCTCCCGGGGGGGGGCGACGCCCCCGCCTGGACAGGATGGCGAGGAATGCAGGAAGAACGGGTGGAGGGGCCGGAACGCGGCCCCTCCACCCGTTCTTCTTGCCCCTGTCTCCGGAGAATCCTACCGTGGAGACATCTGACACAGAACGTTTCGCCCCAGCCCTGCGGCCCCGCCATGTCCCAACAGCGGCCCGATGTGACCCGCATCCTCCACCGGGCACAGTCCGGTGATCCGGAAGCTGCGGATGAACTCTGGCAGCTCACCTACGACGAACTCCGGCGGATCGCCCGGCGCCACCTGCAGCGGGAGCGGGCCGACCACACCCTCTCCCCCACCGCCCTTGTGCACGAGGCCCACATCCGGCTGGTGGACCAGAGCCGGGTGGAGTGGAAGGACCGGAACCACTTCTTCGCCATCGCGTCCCGGATGTGCCGCCGGGTCCTGGTGGATCACGCCCGGAAGCGGGTGGCGGCCAAGCGGGGGGGGGAGGCGGTGCGGATCACCCTGGACGACGGTGCGGTAGGGGGCACGAATGCCCCGGCCGCCGATCTGCTGGCGCTGGACGAGGCGCTGGACCGCCTGGGGCAACTGAGCGAGCGCCTGGGGCAGGTGGTGGAGATGCGCTACTTCGGGGGACTCACCGAGGAGGAGATCGCCGAAGCGCTGGACGTCACCCCACGCACCGTGCGACGGGACTGGGTGAAGGCCCGGGGCTTCCTCTACGACGTCCTCCACGGCGACGGGGCAGGGGGGGGGAGGGGAGAGCCTCCGCCATGAGCCTGGACACCGCCGGTTGGCGGAGGGTGGAGGCGATCCTGGACCAGCTTCTGGACCTTCCCGAGGAGGAGCGGCAGGGCCACCTGGACCGGGTCTGCGGCGACGACCAGGAGCTGCGCCGGGACGTGGAGCGGATGCTGGAGGCCTGCATCCTCTCGGAAGGGCACTTCGACCAGCCGGTGGTGCGGGGCCCTGGAGTGGCGGAGGCGTGGGCGGAGGAGGCGGGAGAGGAGGACCGGGACCGTCTGGCCCCGGGAGACCGCCTGGGGGCCTACCGGGTGGTGGAGCTCCTGGGGCGGGGGGGGATGGGGGCGGTCTACCTGGCGGAGCGTGCCGATGGCGCCTTCGACCGGAAGGTGGCGCTCAAGGTGGTGAAGCGGGGGATGGACACCGACGAAATCCTGGACCGCTTCCGCACCGAGCGGGAGATCCTGGCCCGGTTGCAGCACCCCCACATCGCCACCCTGCTGGATGGAGGGGTCACCGCAGGGGGGCTCCCCTTCCTGGTGATGGAGCTGGTGGAGGGAGAGCCCATCGACCGGTGGTGCGACCACCACCACCTCGATGTCCGGGCCCGGCTGGACCTGTTCCTGGCCGTGTGCGATGCGGTGCGCTATGCCCACCGGGCGCTGGTGGTGCACCGGGATCTGAAGCCCAGCAACATCCTGGTCCACGAGGGGGATGTGAAGCTGCTGGACTTCGGGATCGCCCGGATCCTGGAGGAGCGGGGCGGCCGGGAGGACACCCGCCTCCTGGATCGGCGTCTCACCCCCGAGTACGCGGCCCCCGAGCAGATCCGGGGAGAGCCCGCCACCACCTCCGCCGACGTCTACGCTCTGGGGGTCATCCTGTACGAGCTCCTCACCGGAGAGCGTCCGTACCGGTTGGAGGGGTCGCTCCTTGAGATGGAGCGGGTGGTCTCCGAATCCACCCCCAGGAACCCCAGCGCGGCGGTGACCCGGGATCCCGTCACCGGAGGGGACCCGCCGGAGGATCGAGCCCGCTTCCGCGCCGCCACACCGTTGGCTCTCCGCCAGCGGCTCAGGGGAGACCTGGATGCCATCGTCCTCCGGGCCCTGGCCAAGGACCCCGCCCGCCGCTACGGCTCGGTGGAGGCGCTGGCGGAGGACATCCAGCGGCACCTGGCGGGGCGGACGGTGCGGGCCCGTCCCGACTCCCGCTGGTACCGGATCTCCACCTTCGTCAAGCGGAATCGGACGGCGGCCCTCCTGGCGGCACTGGCGGCCTTTGGCCTACTGGGGGGAAGTGTGGCCACCGCAATCCTTGCCGTGCAGGCCAACCAGGAGCGAAACCGGGGCCGGCTGGAGGCGGAGCGGGCGACGGCGGCCCGGGACTTCGTGGTCAATCTCTTCTCCGAACTGGACCCCGACCGGCTCCAGGGGCGCACCACCTTCACCCGGGACGAGTTGATCGACCTGGGGGTGCAGAATCTGGATGGCCTGGAGGCGCAGCCCGCCCTCAAGGCCAGTGTCCTGAACACGCTGGGGCAGGTGGCCTTCAACCTGGGGGACGGGGAGCGGGCGGAGGGGTTCTTCCGCGAGGCGTACAGCCTCCTGTCGGAGGTGGAGGGGGAGCCGGAGGTGGCCACCAGCATGATGGGGATCGGCGAGGTGCTCCGGAGGGACCTGGCCTTCGTCGAAGCGGAGGGCTGGTTCCGGTCCGCGCTGGCCTCCCGGATGGAGACGCTGCCTCCGGGCGACTCCCGGATCGCCGAGGGGATGCTGGCCCTGGCCTTCATCCTCTACAATCGGGAGGATCTGGACGGGGCAGAGGAGATCTACCTGGAACTGAGGGACTCGGACGCACGGCTCCCGCTCCGGTTCCGGTCCACTGTGCGGGAGGGGTTGGCCAACGTGCGGGGCAGGCAGGGTCGGTTCGGTGAGGCGGAGGCGTTGTACCGGGAGGCGCTGAATCTCCGCCGGGAGGGGGTGGGGTCGTTGGATGCCACTGCCGGCCGGACCCTCTGGGGGCTGGGGCAGAGTCTCTTCTACCAGGAGCGCCTGGACGATGCCGAGGAGGCCTACCGGCAGGCCCTGGCGGTACATCGGGAGATCTATGGGGAGAACCACCCCGACGTGGCCCGGGGATTCCTCAACCTGGGACAGCCCCTTCTGGGCAAGGGAGAGCTGGTGGGAGCGCAGGAGGCGTTCGCGGAGGCGGCCCGGCGCTACCCTGAAGACCACCCACTGCGGGCGTCTGCACTGCACTGGCTGGGGATCGCGGCGTTCCGCGGGGAACAGTTCGAGATGGCGGAGACCCACTTCCGCGAGGCTTTGGAGGCCTACCTGGAGAACCCGGGTTCAGGAGCCAGCATCACCGCCGTGAGGTTGGTGCTGGCCCGCACCCTCATGACCCGGGGCGCCTTCCAGGAAGCCGAGTCCCTTCTGAGGCAGGCGCTGGCGGGGCAGGGGGATCGCAGCGACGAAGCGGCTGCGGACGGGATCCGGGCCACCATGGCCGAACTCTTCGCCCGTACAGGGCGCCCCGACAGTGCCGCCGTCTACCGGGAAAGGGGAGCGGGGCTCCAGGAAGGGGCGGGAGCCCCGGGCTCCGCCGCCTCCGAAAGACCGGAACCCGTCAGCGGGTCAGGCTGAACCCCACCCGGAGTTCGGTCCAGTTCAGGTTGCTCCCCTCGGTGGTGATGGTCTCCCCCTGGGGGGTCAGATACTCCCCGGCCACGTCCAGCACGCTGTTCCCCTGCACCCGGGCGATGATTCCCAGCCCCGAGTCCCCGATGGGAGCCCGGAAGGTGGCGCCATAGATGATGACCGGATCCAGGCTCCCCTGGACGGCGTAGACGGGGCCCGGTCGCTCCGTTCCCGCCGCAAAGGCCTCCCCGTCGAAGGTGTACTGCACCCCTGCCCCCACGAAGGGGCGGACGAAGGTCTCCACCCGGCTGGCGGAGGCCCCCAGGTAGTGGAGGGGGTACAGCTCCACCACCGCCTGCAGGGACGGCCCACGGTCCAGGTAGATCCCCCCGGGGGGCGGGGGAACCGGCCACGGATAGTCCAGGATCAGCCCCGTTGTGATCCCCAGCCCACCCCGGGTGGCGGTGAGCCCGAGGCTGCTCAAATACAGGTCGTAGAGTCCGCAGAAGGGATCCCGGTCATAGAAGGTCCGGCCCACGTGGAGCTGCAGGCTGGGCCCTGCGGTCCAGATCGGCTCCTGTGGAGGCACGGTCTGGGCGGCCAGGGGGAGCGGAGGGCCGGCGAAGGGGGTCAGCATCATTCCGAGGAGCAGGAGAAGGGCGGCCGGCCCTGGATTGGATCGTCCTGCCTCGTTGCGACGCAGCCGTGGCAGCATCATGGGTGTGCGCTCCCGGTGGGTGGATCGTGTGTGTGCATCGAGGATTCCACAGCAGCCCCCGATGCGCAAGAAGGCGCAGTCTGGAACTCTTCGTGCCAAAGGGTCCACGCTTGTCATCGGCAGGCGCCCCGGTACACCACCAGTCGCCTCATCGTCCGCCGCTCCGGAGCACGTCCAGGATCCTGGGGCCGTGGGGGTATCCCAGGAGCTGGAGGGCGGGGGGCGGCTTCCGTGGGGTGGGGTGCGCCGCCTCCTCCCCCTCCTCCGCCACCCCCAGCCAGACCACCCCACGGGCGACGAAACCACCCTCCCCCTGCGGGGACCGGTGGGTGTGCCCCGCCCCCTTCCGGCCCCCGGCGGAGCGGGGTGGCATCCCGGTGGATCCGGGGTGGACTTCAGGGCTGGACGAGCCCCCAAGGGCCTGGTGGCGTGACATGGCGGGACCTCCCGAAGACGGATGGATCATGTGTCGTCGGGAAGGGACGCGTCGGAGCTGGAAAAAACCGGACATGGGTGCCGGAAACAACACCGGGCCCCTCCCCCCGTCGGTGGGGGAAGGGGCCCGGCGGGACCTTCCGATCAGCTCCAGCTCAGATCTTCATTCCGCAGGGGGAGGGACCGGATGCGCTTCCCGGTGGCTGCGAAGATGGCGTTGGTCAGCGCCGGGATCACCGGCGGCAGCCCCGGCTCCCCGATTCCGGTGGGGCTGTTGTCCGTGAGCCTGAAGTGGACATCCACCTCCGGCGGGGCCTGGGTGAGGCGGAGCAGTCGGTAGTTGTGGAAGTTGCTCTGCACCGTCTGCCCGTTCTCGATGGTGATCTCCATGGACAGGGCGTAGCCCAGCCCCTCGATCACCGACCCCTGGACGTTGTTCTCGGCATTGGAGGGATTGATGATGTGACTCCCCACATCCCCCACCACCCAGACCTTGTCCACCGTGACCTGCCCCGGGCGGGACACCGTGGCCTGTACCACCTCGGCGAAGTAGCCCCGGTGGCTGAAGTGGAAGGCCACCCCCATCCCGGTCCCCCGGGGGAGCTGGGTCCGCCCCCACCCCGAGCGCTGGGCCACCTCCTCCAGCACGCCCCGCATCCGGTCGGCGTCGAAGCCGGGATTCTCCCCCACCTGCGAAAGGAGGTCCAGCCGGAACTGCACCGGGTCCCGTCCGGCGGCGTGGGCCAGCTCGTCGATGAAGCCCTGCACCGCAAAGGCGATCCCGTTGCTCCCGGGAGCCCGCATGGCTCCGGTGGGCACCCCGGTGGGCATCACCGAGACATCCAGGGCGAAGTTCCGGATGAAGCCGGCCGGGAACTCGGTGTCCCGGATGCCGGCGCTGGAGGCGAAGCGATCCCCCTCGCCGAAGGAGACGAAGTGGTCCCGCCAGGCGGAGATCTGCCCCTGGGAGTCCACCGCGCCCTTGAAGTAGTGCCACCCGGCGGGGCGATAGAAGTCGTGGCGGACGTCGTCCTCCCGGGTCCACACGATCTTCACCGGAACCCCCACCTCCCGGGCGATCCAGGCGGCCTCCACCACGTAGTCGTTGCTCAGGCGCCGCCCGAACCCTCCGCCGCAGCGGAGCAGATTGATGGTGATGTCCTCCGGATCCATTTCCAGGGTCCGGGCCACCAGCCCCAGCCCGCTCTCGGGGGTCTGGGTGGGCGCCCAGATCTCCAGCTTCCCGTCCTGGAAGTGGGCGCTGCAGTTCTGGGGCTCCAGGGGGGCATGGGAGAGGAAGGGGTAGAAGTAGTTCCCCTCCACCACCGTGGACCCCGCCAGCGCCGCGTCCACATCCCCGTCCTGCCGCAGCGAGCGCTGGGCCGGTGCCGCAGCCAGGGCATCCGCCTGTTGCTGGAAGCCCTCACTGCTCTGGGACGCGGTGGGGTGGTCCGCCCAGGTCACCTGCAGGACCCTCTCACGGGCGGTCTTGGCTGCCCACCAGCTGTCCGCCAGGATGGCCACCCCCCCCAGCAGCCCATTGAGCTCGTCGCCCCCATCCACCACGAAGGCGTGACGCACCCCCGGCGCGGCTCGCACCTCGTCCAGGTTGGCCTGGGCCACCTTCGCCCCGAAGACCGGGGCCTTGGCAAAGACCCCGAAGAGCATCCCCGGCAGCTCGAAGTCGATCCCGAAGAGGGGCTGACCGGTGACGATCTTCCCGTTGTCCACCCCGTGCACGCTGGTTCCGATGATCCGGAAGTCGGCGGCATCCTTCAGGGGGATGGTCTCGGGATCGGGAACCGGCATGGTGGCTGCCCGCTCTGCCAGCTCTCCATAGCTGCTCCGCCGTCCCGACGCCCCGTGCACCACCACGCCCGGTTCGGTGCTGCACTCGGAGACCGGGACGCCCCACTCCGCGGCGGCGGCGGCCATGAGCATCGAGCGGCCCACGGCCCCGGCCCGGCGCATGGGGAGCCAGTCGGTGGGGGTGGCGTTGCTCCCGCCGGCGAACTGCCGGGAGAAGTTCGTGAGGTCCAGCGGACCCTGCTCCACCACCACGCTCCGCCACTCCACGTCGAGTTCCTCGGCGATGAGCATGGGGAGCATGGTCTTCACCCCCTGCCCGATCTCGGGGTTCTTGGCGGTGAGGGTCACCACCCCGTCCGGGGTGATCCGGATGAATGCATTGGGGGTGAAGTCCTCCAGCACGCCGGGCTCCGCCGCGGCCTGCCCGAAGTCCAGCCAGGTGGCGATCATCAGACCGCCGCCGGCCAGCGCCCCCACCTTCAGGAAGCCCCGCCGGGTGATCCCGTGGGACCGGGCCTCCCGGTCCTCCGCCGTGACAAGCTGCTCCAGCGTGCTCATGCGCCCTCCCCGTTCTCGCTGTCGGATCCGCCGGAGGCCCCATCGGAGGCGTAGGCCGCCGCCTGGTGGATGGCCTTCCGGATCCGCAGGTAGGTCCCGCAGCGGCAGATGTTGCCGTTCATGGCCCGGTCGATGTCCTGGTCTGTGGGGGTGGGATTCCGGGCCAGGAGTGCCGCGGCGGACATGAGCTGTCCTGCCTGGCAGTAGCCGCACTGGGGTACGTCGAATTCCTGCCAGGCCCGCTGGAGGACATGCTCCCCGTCGGGGGAGAGACCCTCGATGGTGGTGATCCGGGCACCCTCCACGCTCCCCACTGCGATGGCGCAGGAGCGGGTGGCCTCGCCGTCCACATGCACGGTGCAGGCGCCGCACTGGGCCATACCGCACCCGAACTTTGTTCCCTTCAGATCCAGCCCGTCCCGGAGGACCCACAGGAGGGGGGTGTCCGCCGGTACGTCAACGGTGGTGGCCCGACCGTTGACCTCGAAAGTGACTCTCATGACATCCCCTGCCCGGAGTGGAGTGAGGCCCGACCTGGAGGCCCGGGATCGCCCGGACCCGGAGGTTCACGACGCAGCCCATCCCAATAGGATAGGAATGAGCCGCCTGCCACGCCAGCATTCCGATGCTGCCGTGGAATGGATGAGCTACCGGTGGGTCCGGACGTCGATGATTCCGGCGGGGTAACCGGTGCCGTATAGCGTCGTTGCATCCCCAGCGCTGATGAGCCGGGCGGAGGCCACATCGGCAACCTGGATGGCCCGGAGGGAATCGAGTTCGCCGAAGCGGGTCCCATTGACGAAGACCACCGGAAACCCGCTGCGGCCGCCCCGGCTCCGGAGCCAGGGAGCCCGCAGGCGGCCGATGGCCTCGTAGAGGGAGCCGATGGTAATCACGCTGTCGAACTCCTCCTCCGTGATCACCGTGGAGGAGCGACGGGGGGCGGTCCCGTCTGCACTGGATGACGAGGCGGCGCAGGCAGAGAGGAAGCCCAACAGGATCAAGGCGGCCAGACCGAGGGGCCCCCGCCGGCGGAGAGGGGCGGAGAGGATGGGCATGGCTGCTCCGGACGGAGGAAGAGGGGGGGATGGATGGCGTCCCGATGCCCAACTCCACCCCGGTGGCCCCGGACTGTCAAGTAGTACCCTCCTCCCCTCCGGAGGAGCCCGCCCCCGGGGTGCCTGGGGGCACCTCCTCCCGGGAGCCTCGACCTCCGGACAGGGACTTCCGACGAAGATCAGTGGTGAGGGCGGCGGCCAGGGCGATGGTGGACTCCAGGAAGCGGCCGGCGGCCCGGTCGGCCCGGAGGAGCGCCTCCACCTGACGGCGCAGCTCCCGGTCGCCGCCGCACCGGGCATCCAGGAGGGCGGACCGCTCGTGGTCGGGATGCCCCACGACGGCGTCGAAGATGCGTTCCACATCGCGCCAGCGTTCGGGTTCAGTCATGGGGCTCTCCGGGGTCCGGGCTTCCGGCGGTTCTGGACGGGGTGGGAAACACACCCCCATGGGAAGACGCGACATCCCGGTCCCGATTCCCTCATGACGGCACTGGCCCGGGGGAAACGGGTCAGCCGGGGGGGGTGGGATCCTCCGGATTCAACTCCCGGAACAGCCATGCCCGGCCCATGCGAAGGTCCCGGTCGACGGTGGCCGGGGAGATCTCCAGCGCCCGGGCGGTCTCGTCGTAGGTGAGGCCCCCGAAGTAGTGCAGTTCGATGACCCGGGCCTTCCGTGGGTCGATGGCCGCCAGCCGCTCCAGGGCGGCGTCCAACTCCACCACATCGCCCAACGGCTCCGACGCGGAGACGTGGAGCGCCTCCTCCAGGGGAACCGGGGCCACACCTCCTCCCCGCTTCTCCCGCCGACGGCTCCGGGCGTGGTCCACCAGGATCCGCCGCATCATGGTGGCGGCCAGCGCCATGAAGTGGACCCTCCCCTCCCACTCCACCTCCATCCCCGCCAGGCGCAGGTATGCCTCGTGGACCAGGGCAGTGGTCTGAAGGGTGTGCCCCTGTCGCTCGGCCCGCATGTGCCGGGCCGCCAGGCGCCGCAGCTCCTCGTACACCAGCGGCATCAGGTCTTCCAGCGCCTGCTCGTCGCCGGCCCGCCAGTCCAGGAGGAGCCTGGTGACCGAGTTGGGGTCTGGTGGGGACATCGAGGTCTACCAGGCTGGGGTGGGGGATCCGGAAGCACCGGTGGGCGGATCACCGCCAATGTGTGCCGGAGGGGGCGACGGGAACAGGGAAGGAATGTCACGAGCAGAGTGCTTCCCCCGGGAGGCCCGGCACTCTCCGGGCCTCCCGGGGGAAAGCGGCTCCTCAGAAGGTCCGTCGGTCCGCCCGGATTCCGGCCTGGCCGGCGTTCCCCGGGCTGCTTCCGCCCCGCCCTCCCTGACCGATGGCGATGTTCACCCCGCTGCCCAGGTTTGCCGACGAGTTTCCGGCCTCCACGATCCCGATGCTGGGGCCACCACCCCCGCCGCCCCCGGCCCCGCCGATGCCGCCGGATCCGCCCCGACCGCCCCGACCGCCGGCCCCCTGGC
>CAYQVI010000007.1:0-37293 GCA_964420725.1 uncultured Gemmatimonadaceae bacterium
CGGGCCCTCCGGGGGGTGCTGGGACGGGCTCCGGGCGTCTGGCCCATCTTTCCCAACCGGGGGCTTCCCACCTGGGTCATCGAGGGGCTGGCCGTCCACTACGAGTCATCACTCACCGATGCGGGGCGGATCCGGGGGACCTTCCACGACATGGTCATCCGGACGGCGGCCCTCACCGGGACCCTGGAGACGCTGGACCAGATCGGGGGGCGCTCTCCTGTCTGGCCTGCGGGACAGCGGCCCTACATCTACGGGTCGCTCTTCTTCTCGCACCTGGCCTCGAAGGCGGGACCCGGCTCCATCGCCCGGTTCGCCCGGGCGGTGGGTGGGCAGTGGATCCCCTACCGCATCGACGCCGCCTCGGAGGAGGCCTTTGGCGCACCCTTCTCCCAACTCTATGGGGAGTGGCGGCAGGAGGTGATTGCCTCGGCCGGTGAGAAGGCGGACTCCCTGGCGGCGCTCCACCCGCTCACTGTCGGGGAGGCCGTCACCATGGAGGCCCGTACGGCGGTGAACTCCGCCTTCGGCCCCGGCGGGGAGTTGGCCTATGCCCGCTCCGACGGCCGCAACGACAGCCAGCTCAGGCTTCTGGGGGCAAGCGGGGAGGAGGTGGGCTCGATGCGGACCAACGGGGTGGCCTCCTTCTCCTGGCTTCCCGACGGGGGTCTCCTGGTGGCCCAGTTGGAATCCATGGGCCCCTACCGGCTCCATGGGGACCTCACCGTCCGCTCTGCGGCGGGAGATGAGAGGCGACTCACCCGGGGTGCGCGGCTCTCCTTCCCGGATGTGGCCCCCGATGGCCAGGTGGCGGTTGCGGTGCAGGAGGGGGAGGGGACCAACCGACTGGTCCTGGTGGATCTGGCGGGAGGGGGGATCCTCCCCCTGGGGGACCTTCGCCTGGACGAGCACTGGGCCTATCCCCGCTACTCCCCGGACGGTCGGTGGATCGCCGCCTCCCGCTGGCGACCGGGAGCCCGCTTCGACCTGGTCCTTCTCCATCCCGACGGGAGCGAGGCCTGGGTGGTGACGGATGATCGGGCGGTGGACACCACCCCTGCCTGGTCCCCGGACGGCCGGTGGCTCCTCTGGTCCTCGGATCGCACGGGGATCCCCAACCTCTTTGCGGTGGAGGTGGACCCCGCCACCGGGGCGCCGGGTCCGGTGCGGCAGGTGACCCATGTGCTGGAGGGTGCCTCACACCCCGCCGTTCACCCGGAGGCAGGGGAGCTGGTGTACTCCAGATACGGGCCCACCGGCTGGGACCTGGAGCGGATCCCCTTCGATCCGGCCCTCTTCTTCGATCCCCTGCCCATGGATCCCCGCTTCCTGGAGGGGGGTGAGCGGGCGGCCAGGAGCTACTCCGCCTCGATCCCCGGGCCCCACCGGAGCTACAACCCGATCCCTTCCATGCTCCCCCGCTGGTGGTCTCCCCGCTTTGGCGAGGCCGCCACGGTCCGGGGTGTGGAGGTGGTAGGGCCCCGGTTCGGGCTGGCGCTGGAGGGGCGGGACCTTGTGGATCGCCACAGTTGGGCCGGGGAGGTTCTGGTGGATCCCGTGGACGGCCGCTGGGAGGGGGGGCTGGGGTGGCGCTGGGCGGGGCTGGGCCTCCCCATCCTTGGGATCTCCGGAGGGCAGTCGTGGGGAGGGGGAGGAGCGGTGCTGGGGCGTCGGCAGGTGGAGGGGGTGGAGGTGCTGGACACGCTCTACGTGGCCGAGCGGGAGCAGAGTCTCGGGGCCACGGCCACCCTGATCCGGGCCCGGGCCCGGTCGTCCACCTCCCTGACCCTGGGGGGTCGGGCCATCCGTGAGACCCTGGTGCTCCAGGATGCCTCCGGGGGTCCGGCGGAGGGGTACCGCCTCACCCGCCCTACCCGCTCCCTGGGAGAGGTCCGGGGGGGGCTGGCCTTCTCCACTGTGCGGGGATACAGCTTCTCGAACGGCCCGGAGGATGGAGTCTCCCTCTCCCTGCAGGCCCGCCGTCGGTGGGAGCCGGGGGTGGCGGACAGCGCCCGGGGGGTTCCGGGACTGGACCGGGGCTTCCACGAGGCCGTGGGAGCCGTGCGTCTGTTCAGGGGGCTGGGGGGGCCGGGGTATGCGGACTGGGTGCTGGCGCTGAGGGGATCGGGAGGTGTGGGATCCGGTCCCGGGGCGGGCTCCTTCTTCTTCGACGTGGGGGGCGCCTCCGGGGACACCGAGGGACTCCTGGGGCTGGGTGTCGTGGGGGCGGGGGGGGTGTTCTTCCCCGTGCGGGGATACCCCGAGGGGGTGCGATCCGGGCGCTACGCCTGGACCGGTTCGGCGGAGCTTCGTTTCCCCCTGGCGCTGATCCACCGGGGACTGGGTCCTGCCCTCCTCCACTTCGACCGGCTCAGCGGGGCACTCTTCTTCGATGCCGGGAACGCGTGGGGGACCACTCCCGGTGGCCCCGCCAACCCCATGGGTGACCCCATCCTGTCCACAGGGGCGGAGTTGATCCTCCGGACCACCCCCTTCTGGCTGTCCCCCCTGGACCTCCGCCTGGGAGGCGCCCTCCCCCTGGTGGAGGGAGATGGTCCCCGGGTCTACCTCCGTCTTGGAAGGAGTTTCTAGGCCGGGGGCACGTTGCGCCCCTGGAGCAGCTCCGGGGGGATGCGTGGGCCGTCCTCCCCTTCCTCCTCGACGGCGGGGGGCACGGTGGGTGGATCTCCCGGTCCCCGGGCCGCCGCCTCGCCCATCCGCTCCACCGAGGCGTGCATGGTGGCGATGGTGTTCCGGAATCGGGCCCATGAGCCCGCGTCGCCGTCCACCCCCCGGGCCTCCACGGCGGAGCCGTTCAGCTCCCGCACCAGCTCCATGAACTGGTCCACCTCCAGGCGGAGTTCGTTGAAGCGCCGCTCGGTGGGGAGGAAGGGATTGGAGAGCTTCCAGACCCCGGCCTCGATGAGGAGGATCCCCAGGAGCACCACCAGGATCATGGTCCGGCGATCCTCCAGGAAGACCACCCCCCCGAAGACCACCACCATTCCCAGGATCGGCAGACCCGCGTTCAGGACCTTGTGCAAGCTCTGACCTCCCGGACGTCAGTGGATGGCCCGGAAGGGAGCTCCGGGACCCTGCCAACATAGTGGGGCCGGGGGCTTCCGGGCCACGGAGGGTCGGGGAGCACCCGGACCCATGGCGCCAGGGGCGGTTTCGGTCTATGTTCGGGGTCGTGGGTGCCCTTGCGGGACGGTGGAACTCGTACCCCAGAGACACCCCACAACAGGGTTGACCCCCTACATCTAGTGCGCTAACGTGCATAGCGCCTCTAGATGCAGTTGTCGGCAAGGTCCTCCCCACACCGGACGGTCTTCCACAATTCCACGGCGGAGCCACGGGACGTTCTCCGCTTTTCAACGTCGCCCCAGGGGTTTTCCACCCCTTGTTCCACACTCGATCAAGCACCCCGCTGGAGGTTCCCCGATGTCCCTCGCGCCCCGCTCGCCGGACGCCCTGCCGCATGACCGTGTACCCGGGGATCTTCCTCCGGCCCAGCTCACAGAGAACGCCCGGATCGTTCTGGCCAAGCGCTACCTGAAGAAGAACGAGCAGGGAGAGCCGGTGGAGGAGCCGGAGACCATGTTCTGGCGGGTGGCCCGGGTGATCGCGGATGCGGATGCGGCCTACGGGGCGTCGGATGCGGCGGTGGAGGAGCTGGCCAGGCAGTTCTACGAACTGATGACCACGGGGACCTTCGAGCCCAACTCCCCCACCCTGATGAATGCCGGGCGTCCCCTGGGGCAGCTCTCGGCCTGCTTCGTCCTGCCGGTGGACGACGCCCTCTCCAACGGCGAGAGCGGCATCTACGACACCCTCAAGGCCATGGCCCTGGTGCACCAGTCCGGCGGGGGAACGGGGTTCTCCTTCTCCCGCCTGCGGCCCACCGGGGACAACGTCCGCTCCACCATGGGGGTGGCGTCGGGCCCGGTGTCCTTCATGAAGCTGTATGACGCGTCCACCGAGGTGGTGAAGCAGGGGGGGACCCGCCGGGGGGCCAACATGGGGATCCTCCGGGTGGACCATCCGGACATCCGGGAGTTCATCACCTGCAAGAACGACACGTCGCAGGTCACGAACTTCAACATCTCCGTGGCCATCACCGACGCCTTCATGGACGCGGTGGAGTCCGGTGCCGACTACCAGCTCTTCAATCCCCGTACGAAGCAGTTCGCGGGGACGGAGAACGCCCGGGAGATCTTCGACATGATCATCCGGGGTGCCTGGATGACCGGCGAGCCGGGGACCTTCTTCATCGACCGGGCCAATGAGTACAACCCGGTGCCCCGGCTGGGGAGCTACGAGGCCACGAATCCCTGCGGCGAGCAGCCCCTCCTGGCCTACGACGTCTGCAATCTGGGAAGTGTCAACGTCGGGAAGTTCGTGAAGGAGTCCGCCCCCGGTCTGGCTCCCGAGGACCGGATCGACTGGGAGGCACTGCGGCGGGTGGTGCACCTCTCCACGCATTTCCTGGACAACGTCATCGATGCCAATCGCTATCCCCTTCCCCAGATCTCCGATCTGGCGAACCGGATCCGCCGCATCGGTCTCGGCGTGATGGGTTGGGCGGACCTCCTGATCCGGGTGGGCGTTTCGTATAGCAGCCCCGAAGGGGTGGAGCTGGGCCGCAAGGTGATGGCCTTCGTGGATGAGGAGTCCCGGAAGGCCTCCGAGAAGCTGGCCAAGGTCCGTGGCGTGTTCCCGGAGTGGGAGCATTCCATCTGGGGTCCGGACGCCACCTGTGCCCGTCGCTCCGACGGATCCCGGATCCGCCCCGAGCGCCGGCTCCGGAACTGCAACCTCACCACGGTGGCCCCCACCGGGACCATCTCCATCTTTGCGGGCTGCTCCAGCGGCATCGAGCCCCTGTTTGCCGTGGCCTTCATGCGGAACCAGGCGGGGGCGCTGATGCCCGACGTGAACCCGGACTTTGTGGCCCGGGCCCAGCAGGAGGGGTGGTATTCCGCCGACCTGATGGAGCGGATCGCCTCCGAGGGGCATATCCACTTCCCCGAGGTCCCGGAGGAGGTGCAGAGGGTCTTCGTCACGGCCCACGACATCACCCCGGAGTGGCACGTGCGCATGCAGGCGGCCTTCCAGGAGCACACCGACTCGGCCATCTCCAAGACCACCAACTTCCCCAACGAGGCCACCGAGGCCGACGTCCGGGAGATCTACGAACTGGCCTTCCGCCTCGGCTGCAAGGGGGTGACGGTGTACCGGGACGGGTCCCGGCCCATGCAGGTGCTCTCCACCGGGAAGACCGGGAAGACCGAGGCCACTCCCTCCGTGGAGGAGGAGTCGGTCCGGGCCGAACTGGCGGACGCCCGGGAGGAGAACCACCGGCTCAGGGGGGAGATCGATACCCTGCAGCGCCGTCTGGAGGATGCTGATCTCACCGCCGCCTCGTCCAAGAGGAAGCGGCAGCGGCCCCAGACCCTCCGGGGTTGGACCGTGAAGATGAACTCCCCCCTGGGCGATCTCTACGTGACGATCAACGAGGACGAGACCGGGCGCCCCTTCGAGGTGTTCTGCACGCTGGGGAAGGCCGGTGGTGCCGCCATGGCGGACGCCGAGGCGCTGGGACGACTGGCCTCGCTGGCCCTCCGCTCCGGCATCTCCATCGCCTCGGTGAAGGATCAGCTCCGGGGGATCTCCTGCGACCGTGCGGTGGGCGTCGGCCCCAACAAGGTCCTTTCGGCTCCCGATGCCATCGGGCAGGCCATGGAGCGGTACCTGGAGGAGAAGGCCGGCGTCCAGGAGGAACTCCCGATCCTCACCTCCTCCGGGGTGCGGCCGGCGGCCGTGGTCCGGTCTTCCCCGGCTCCCGTGAAGGGTGTAGAGGCCTTCCTCGGGACCTGCCCGGAGTGTGGGGCCAGTCAGATCGCGTATGAGGAAGGGTGTCTGAAGTGCCACGTGTGCGGCTACAGCGAATGCGGCTGATGGCCGTCTTCCCTTCGGCCTGGGGGTTGCCGGTGCGCGGCGTCATCGTGTACTGACGTCGGTCCCCCCCTCCCCTCCCCCTGGGCGGGGAGGGGGGGACCTGAGCATCCCATTGGACCCTCTCTCCTCCCCCCACCTCTCCGGGGGAGTCCACCCCTCCTCCCCCATCGCCCGGGCTCCCACTCTGGAGCCCTCCCCCGCAGGGATCCTCCCCGGACCATGGAAGGAGCGGCTCCACCGCCGGGACCCCCAGTCTCCTCCGGGAGTACCGGAAGGGGTCCCTCACCGGCCCCTTTTGCTCTTCCACCCCCTTGTCCAGTTCCCGGAGTGGTTCATGTCCCGTCCCCAGAAGCTGTCCCCCGCCGATCTCAACACCCGCATGGCAGCCCTGCCGGCCTGGACTCTCGTGGAGGGCAAGCTCCACCGGGAGTTCAAGTTCCAGGACTTCGTGGAGGCGTTCGGCTTCATGACCCGGGCGGCGCTGGTGGCGGAGTCCATGGACCACCATCCCGACTGGTCCAACGTCTGGAACCGGGTGGTGGTGGATCTCTCCACCCACGATGCCGGGGGAATCACCGAGCTGGATCTCCGCCTGGCGGAGCGCATGGACCGGCTGGCCTCCGGGAGCTGAGGGGGGTTCTTCTCCCCTTGCAGCCCCTGAAGGGGGGTGCGAGGGTACCCATTGGGCTTCAGGCAAGGTCACCCCAACGTTCGGCGCCCCCATGCAGAACCCCCGCTCGATCCAGGTGGCCGCCGTCCAGGCGGCTGGGCTCCCCTTCCGCTCCGCCGAGGCCGTGGACGTCGTGGTGGAGCGGACCGCCGAGGCTGCCGCCCAGGGTGCCGGTCTGGTGGTCTTTCCCGAGGCCTTTGTGGGCGGGTATCCATGGGGGCTGGCCTTCGGTACGGCCGTGGGCGGGCGCTCGGCCCCGGGGCGTCGCACCTGGGGGCGCTATCGGGACGCTGCCATCGAGATTCCGGGGCCGGAGACCCGACGGATGGGCGAAGCGGCCCGGGAGGCAGGGGTGTACCTGGCGGTGGGAGTGGTGGAGCGTGACCAGGACTTCGGGCGGGGCACCCTGTACTGCACACTGCTCTACATGGGGCCCGACGGAAGCATCCTGGGAAAGCACCGGAAGCTCAAGCCCACCGCCGCCGAGCGGCTCATCTGGGGGGAGGGAGATGGGAGCACGCTCCCGGTCCTGGACACCCCCATCGGCCGGGTGGGAGGGCTGATCTGCTGGGAGAACTACATGCCCCTGGCCCGGATGGCCATGTACGGGAAGGGAGTGCAGATCTATCTGGCCCCCACTGCGGATGCCCGGGACCGCTGGCAGTCCACCCTCCAGCACATCGCGCTGGAGGGGCGCTGTTTTGTCATCGGGTGCAACCAGTACGTGACCCGGGCGATGCATCCCCCCGACCTGGAGATCGCGGATGAGCTCCAGGAATGGCCCGAGGTCCTGAGTCGTGGTGGAACGGCGATCTACGCCCCCGACGGGCGCTGCCTGGCGGGGCCCCTCATGGACCGGGAGGGAATCCTCCACGCCACCCTGGACCTGGACGAGATTTCCCTCGGGACCTTCGACTTCGACGTGGTGGGCCACTATGCCCGCCCGGACGTCTTTCGCCTCATCGTGGACGAGACCCCCCGCCCCCCGGTAGAGAGGAGGATGGATCCATGAACCACCCAGCGGACCCCGGGCCCGGGGTGGGCCGCAGTGGAGGGATGTCCAGGACCCAGCAGATCCTGGAGGAGGTGGAGCGCTACAGCGCCCACAACTACCACCCCCTCCCGGTGGTCCTGGAGCGGGGGGAGGGTGTCTGGGTCCACGACGTGGAGGGCCGCCGCTATCTGGACATGCTGGCCGCCTACTCCGCCCTCAACCAGGGACATGGCCACCCGGCGATCCTCAGCGCGGCACGGGAGCAGTTGGACCGGATCACACTCACCTCCCGGGCCTTCCACAATGATCGGATGGGGCCCTTCCTCAAGCTCCTCTGCGAATCCTCCGGGTATCCCATGGCCCTCCCCATGAACACCGGGGCCGAGGCCGTGGAGACCGCCATCAAGACGGTGCGGAAGTGGGGGTACATGGTGAAGGGGGTGCCGGAGGACCAGGCGGAGATCATCGTCTGCGAGAACAACTTCGCCGGGCGGACCACCACCATCGTCGGGTTCTCCTCCGAGCCCCGGTACCGGGAGGGATTCGGCCCCTTCGCGCCGGGGTTCCGGATCATCCCCTACGGGGAGCTGGAGGCGCTGGAGGCCGCCATCACCCCCCATACCGTGGGCTTCCTGGTGGAGCCCATCCAGGGGGAGGGGGGCGTGGTGGTCCCCCCCGACGGCTATCTCCGGGAGGCGGCGGCCCTCTGCCGCTCCAGGGGTGTGGCCTTCATGGCGGATGAGATCCAGACCGGACTGGGGCGCACGGGTCGCTTGTTCTGCTGCGACTGGGAGGAGGTCCGCCCGGACATCCTGATGGTGGGGAAGGCACTGGGTGGTGGGGTCTACCCGGTCTCCGCCGTCCTGGCGGACCGGGAGTATCTGGAGGTGTTCCGCCCTGGGGACCATGGCTCCACCTTCGGGGGGAACCCCCTGGGGGCTGCCGTGGCGGAGGCATCGCTGCGGGTCATCCTGGAGGAGGACCTCCCCGGTCGCTCTGCCACCCTGGGAGGATGGTTCATGGAGCGGCTCCGGGAGCTGGATTCCCCCCACGTGCACGAGGTGCGGGGACGGGGGCTCATGATCGGGGTGGTGATCCGGCGGAGTTCGGGTCCGGCTCGCCCTTTCTGCGAAGCACTGATGGAGAGGGGGATCCTGGCCAAGGAGACCCAGGAGCAGGTCATCCGCTTTGCTCCACCCCTTGTGATCCGCCACGACGAACTGGAGTGGGCCCTGGGACCCATCGCGGAGGTCCTGGGTGCCTGATGAGGCCCCCGGGGGCTACCAGGCGATGGAGCCCTTCTTCGTGGTGTCCACCCCCTCCCCCTCGCCCCCTCCCAGGAGCACGGTCTCGATCTGCCCGTAGAGGAAGGTCCGGGATTCCGGCTTCCGGGGGTCCAGCCCGTAGTGGTTGATGAGCTGGGTCTGGTGCTTCAGCCAATCCTGCCAGCAGTCCGGGCAGATGCTGGCCACGATCCTGTCCCCAAGCTCCGAGCGGAAGGGGGGACGATCCATCGGCGGCTTCTCCTCGCCGCAGCGACGGCAGGTCATGGATCCTTCAGTCATGGGGTCTTCTCTGGGGGAGGTCTGGAGGTTGTGGAACCGGTCCCTGCACGGTGGTTCCGAGGGGGCCACCACCGGGGCGATCTCTACCCGTCTCCCCCGGTGCGGGTCCGTCCACGGAAGCGCGACCCCGGGAGGGTTGTCACAGGATCTGCACCATCCGGGGAGGAGTGTAGCGAAAGATGGCACCGTGGCTGGACCGGGGGGGCCTGCATCGGTACCTTATGAGGCTATGAAACCCGCGGCACTGGCGGGCTCGACCAGGGACCCGTCCCACTGGTCAGGCGCCGGAGCCGATGGATCGAGGCCCGTCGCACCGGAGCGGATTCATGGGTGTCCTGTCGAAGGATGAACTGTCGCATATCGAGAAGCGGCTTCACGAGGAGCGGAACCGGGCTCTCCGGTCCCTGGGACTGTGGGACCAGATGGCCAAGGCCAACCGGGAGTCCGGTGATTCGGACCTGGCGGCGTACACGGACCACATGGCCGACCAGGGGACGGAGGCCATGGAGCGGGAGAAGGCTGCCCTCTTCGCCACCAAGGAGGGTCGGTACCTCTACCGCATCGAGGACGCGCTGAGGAGGCTCTACAACGACCCCGAGAACTTCGGGAAATGCCAGGCCACCGGTCAGCCCATCGGCTTCGAGCGACTGGACGCCCTTCCACACGCCCGCTACTGCATCGAGCACAAGCGGAAGCTGGAAGAAGAGGGCGAGTAGTTCCGACACACGCAAAAAGGGGGGGGCACCCGGTGGCCCCCCCCTTTCTGCGTTCCCCCTCCCTCCGGTCGACCCCCAGGGATCCCGGGGTACTCAGTCCTCCTCCCCCTCTTCCGTCGAGTCCGGGGAGCCCTCTTCTCCTTCTCCGGCCTCCTCCTCCGCGTCCACCACGTCCTCCGGAGAGCCAGGGCGGGTCAGGGCCCAGAGTTCTTCCACCGAGGATCTGAGCGCCCGGATGCGCCCTTCCAGTTCAGGATCCTCCTGCACATGGTAGCGGGCCGCGGAGAGGGCACGGAAGGCCCGCCAGAGCGCCGCCGAGGTGGCCGTCTCCTCGTGGCTCCGGGCCTTTTCGCCCCTGAGCCGCGCCACCAGCCACTCGGTGATCTCGTGGTCGAGGAGCATGATCTCCCCCTCGGCCCTGGACTCACCCTCAACGAACTTCGAGAGCCGCTTCTTGAAGCTCTTTGGTACACCAGCGATGACATATACCGAGATATCGTCCCGTTCGAGCATCGTCGATGCCATCGATCCTCCGACTCGATCTGGGATTGGGGGCCCGGGCGGGGCGCGATTTCAACTGCAGGAGGCGGGAGCGGGATCCTCCGGTTGGCCCCCTTGAAGGGGGGCTCCCATCGGCGGGCAACATAGTTCTTCCGTCCATCCTGTGCCAGTCCGGACAGCGGCCGATTCCGGTCTGCGGCGCGCCTTCCGGGGGGACGTCCTCCCCGGGGTCGGCCCCGGCGGCGTTGTTTCCTTCCGACAGGGAGCGCCCTATCGGCGGGCCGCACTCGTCCTGAGGATGGACAGGAGGTCCTCTCCCACCACCTCCGCCTGCCACCTGCGGATCCCGGAGATCTGCAACAGTGCCTCAAGGTCGGTGGGAGCCTCCCGGGCGATCTCCAGGATGACCCCATTGGACAGGAGTGTCCCCCGATCCAGCCCCAGCTCGCCGGCCTTCTTGTTCCGGGCGCCCTTCAGACGCTCCGCCAGCTCCTCCTCTTCCGGAAGGGGGCGTCCGGGCCCCCTCCGTTCCCGGGGCGGGTGGGGTACCAGGTCCGACGTCGGGGTGCCGTCGATGGCGGCGAACCGGGCCAGGAGCTGGTCTCCGGCGGCGCTGTGGGCCAGGGCAGGGGGGAAGCCGGCGATCCGGGCGAGTTGGTCCCTGGACGACGGGCCTGCCACGGCCGCTTCGATGAGGGCGGGATCTCCCGCCACCCGGAAGGGGGCGCGGTCCCGGGCCCGGGCCTGACCGTCCCGCCAGATCAGCGCCTCCCTCAGCCGAGCCACCTGCCGGGTCTCCAGCTCCCACGCGCGTTTGACCCGCACCACCGGGTCCCGATCCTCGTCCGTCTCCTCCCAGCGGACCTCCTCCAGACGCTGGAATTCCTCCAGCGCCCACGCCATGCGACCCTTCTCCTCCAGCGCCTCCCGGAGGATCCCCACCAGGTCGTGGAGGTGGAGGGTGTCCCCTGCCGCATACTCCAGCATCTCCCCGGGGAGGGGGCGGATGGCCCAGTCGGCCCTCTGGTACTTCTTGGGCAGGACGATTCCCAGGTGGCGCTCCAGTAGGGCCGAAAGGCCCAGCCCGGTCTCCCCCAGGAGCGCGGCCGCCACCTGGGTGTCGAAGAGCCCAGAGAGCCGGATCCCCAGGTCCCGGTCCAGCAGGCGAAGATCGTAGTCCGCGCCGTGCATCAGGACCTCCACTCCCGGATTCTCCAGCACGGGGCGGAGGAGTTCGGACGGATCGAAGGCCAGGGGGTCAAGAAGGAAGGTCTTCCCGGACGAGACGGAGAGCTGGAGGAGGCAGACCCGGTCGGAGTATCGATGGAACCCCGCCGCCTCCGAATCCAGTGCGATGGAGGGGCGACCCTCCAGGGCCCGACTCAGCTCGTCGGTTCGCTCTGGTCGGTCGATGTACGTCACGTCCATGGGAGCCCGGGGTCCGGGGGAGGCCTCGGGAGCTCGAATAGGGGCCCGGGGCGCGGGGTTCTACTCTTCGGAGGGGGTGCTGTTCCGTCCTCCCCGGCTTCCCCCGGTGGGTCACACGATGGCATCATGTCTTGCCACCCCGCTGGGTCGTCGTCAGGTTCCTGCCGTCCGGCCTTCCCGGCCCCTGGCCTGGAAGGATCCTTTCCGGAGTGCCGTCCGGACCGGCCCCGGCTCGTGAACTGGGATCGGATGCTCCGCACGAAGATCGTTTGTACCCTGGGGCCGGCCAGCGCCTCCCCCGAGATCGTCAGCGCCCTGGTGCGCGCCGGGATGGATGTGGCGCGCATCAACATGTCCCACGGAACCCACGAGGGGCACCGTGAGGCCATCCGGCTGGTCCGGGAGGCCGCCGGTCGGTCCGGGCGCCCCGTGGCCATCCTGGCGGACCTGCAGGGCCCCAAGATCCGGGTGGGGAAGCTGAAGGAGCCGGTGCTCCTGGAGCCCGGCGGGGAGATCGTCTTCGCCCCGGAAGGCACCGAGACCGGCGACGAGCTCCCCACCACCTACGTGGACCTGGCGCTGGATGTACGCCCGGGGGATCCCGTACTCCTGGATGACGGACTCCTGGAGGTGCAGGCGCTGGCCTCGGTGGGGGATCGGGCCCGGTTCCGGGTGATCCGGGGGGGGCTCCTCAAGAGCAACAAGGGGATCAACATTCCCGGCGGCAACCTCCGCACCCCCTCCATGACGGAGAAGGACCACGAGGACCTGGAGTTCGCCCTGGAGCAGCGGTGCGAATTCATCGGGCTCTCCTTCGTGCGCCGCGGGGCGGATGTGGCGGACCTCAAGCAGAAGGTCCGGGGAAGGGCGCTGGTGGTGGCCAAGGTGGAGATGGCCCGGGCCCTCTCCGCCATCGAGGAGATCCTCACCGAGACGGACGCGGTGATGGTGGCCCGGGGGGACCTGGGGGTGGAGCTCCCCTTCGAGCGGGTCCCCCTGGCCCAGAAGCGGATCATCCAGCTGGCCAATTTCTTCGGGCGCCCGGTGATCACCGCCACCCAGATGCTGGAGTCCATGATCGAGAACCCCCGCCCCACACGGGCGGAGGCCTCCGACGTGGCGAACGCCATCCTGGACGGCACCGATGCCGTGATGCTCTCCGGGGAGACCGCAGCCGGGAAGTATCCGGTCCAGGCCCTGGAGGCCATGGCCCGGATCACCCGGGAGATCGAGGGGAGCGGCGTTCTGGAGCAGGGCCCCCGCTACCTCATGCGCTCGGACCAGCGGATGCGGGCCGGCGCCAGCCCCCGGGAGCACGCAGTGGCCTCGGCCACGGTGGAGACCGCCCGGAGCCTCAACGCTCCGGCAATCATCGTCATCACCCGGAGCGGCTTCTCCGCCCGCCTGGTGTCCAGCTACCGGTCGCCGGTGCCGGTGTTCGCCGTCTGCACCGACTCCATGACCTTCCGTCAGCTCACCGCGGTCTGGGGGATCTGGCCGGTCCTCTCGGTGGTGGAGGAGGTGAGCTACGAGTCGCTGACGGAGTTCGGGAAGCGGATGGTGGTGGAGACGGGGGTGGGGCGCCCGGGGCAGTCGGTGGTGGTGACGGCAGGATACCCCTTCCACGAGTCGGGCTCCACCAACACGATGCGGGTGGAACGACTGTGAGGAGCGTGGGTCCCCGGCGCGGAAGGTACCGGTGAGACTCACCTTCCTCGGGACCGGCACCTCCTTCGGGATCCCGGTGGTGGGGTGCAACTGCGCCACCTGCACCTCCCCGGACGCCCGGGATCGGCGCACCCGCCACGGGGCGCTCCTGGAGTTCGACGGGGGCACACTCCTGGTGGACACGCCCCCGGAACTCCGCCTGCAGTTGGTGGCGGCGGGGGTGGAACGGGTGAACGCCGTCTGGTTCACCCACGTCCACGCGGACCATGTGCACGGGATCGACGACCTGCGGGTGTTCACCACCCGCTACCGGGAGGATCTGGAGGCGTGGGCCCCCGAGGGGATGGAGCAGGAGCTGCACCGTCGATTCCCCTACATCTTCGACCCCATGGTGCGGCCGGTGGCGGGAACCTCCAAGCCGGAGATCCGTCTGCACACCCTCCGGGATCAGGACGCCGTCCACATCCTGGGCCGGGAGTTCCTCCCCCTGGCGGTTCCCCACGGTCCCCTGTCCGTCCTGGGATTCCGCACCGGCTCCCTTGGCTACATCACCGACGGGAAGCGCCTTCCACCCGAGACCCTGGCCGCCCTCCAGGGGGTGGATGTGCTGGTCCTCAACGCTCTCTGGTGGGGAAATCCCCACCCCACCCACTTCAATGTGGAAGAGGCGGTGGCGGCCGCCCGGGCCGTGGGTGCCCGGACCACCTATCTTACCCATCTGACCCATCGGGTCCAGCACCAGGATCTGCTGGACCGGCTTCCTTCGGATATCCGACCGGCCCACGACGGGCTGGTGGTGGAGATCGACTGAGGCCGCCCCCCCTCTTCTTCCCGGACATCAGCTGGAGCGCGACATGCCCCTGACCCTGGACGTGACCAACTGTCTCTCCCCCCACCTGGACGGTAGGGGGATCGACCCCCAGAGGCTCCGTGGCCCCCTGGCCGAGGGATTCGCCCTTGCCCACGCACGGGTGACCGCCCGCCGCGACGCGGGAGACATGGGCTTCTTCGACCTCCCCCACGACCAGGAGGGGGTGCGGCGGATCCAGGAGGTGGCGGACTCCTTCGGCCAGTGGTTCGAGAGCCTGGTGGTCCTGGGGATCGGGGGCTCCTCGCTGGGCACCCTGACCCTGCGGGACGCCCTCCTGGGTCCCCACTGGAACCTGGGGGACGAGGAGCGCCGGGAGTACTATCCCCGCCTCTTCGTCCTGGACAACGCCGACCCGGTCTCCCTCAGGGACCTCATGGGTCGACTGGACCTCCGGAAGGCCCTCTTCGTGGTGGTGAGCAAGTCCGGCTCCACCGCGGAGACCATGGCCCAGTACCTGGTGGTGGAGGAGGCGCTGGCCGGGGCGTTGGGAGAGGAGGATGTCCGGGGCCACCTCCTGTTCATCACGGACCCGGAGGCCGGGGTGCTCCGGGCCATCTCCCGGGAGAAGTCCATCCCCGCTCTTCCTGTGCCATCCAATGTGGGGGGGCGTTTCTCCGTCCTTTCCGCAGTAGGGCTCCTTCCGGCGGCGGTGGTGGGGATCAACGTGGTGGAACTCCTGGAGGGGGCTGCGGAGATGGTGGAGCGGTGTTCGACGCCGGAGCTGACCCGGAATCCCGCCGGGCTCTTCGCCACCATCCTCCACGCCCTGCACATGGAGCAGGGGATGCCCATCCACGTCATGATGCCCTACGCTGATCGGCTCCGGTCGTTCTCGTTCTGGTTCCAGCAGCTCTGGGCGGAGTCGCTGGGGAAGGCGGTGGATCGGGAGGGGAACCTGGTGAACACCGGTCCCACCCCCCTTCCCGCCCTGGGGGCTACCGACCAGCACTCCCAGGTGCAGCTCTTCATGGAGGGTCCCCGGGACAAGGTGGTCTGCTTCGTGTCCGTCGCCGGCGACGGGGTGGACCCGGTGGAGATCCCCCACCGCCACCCGAAGCACCCCTCCCTCTCCTACCTGGGGGGGCACTCCCTGGCGAGCCTCCTGGATGCCGAGCGTCGTGCCACCGCCGAGGCCCTCCGGCGGGGGGGGCGCCCCTCCCTGGAGATCGGGCTCTCGGGGCTGAATGCCCGGAACCTGGGTGCCCTCCTGATGTTCATGCAGTTGGCCACCGTCTACGCCGGCGCTCTCTATGGGGTGGATCCCCTGGACCAGCCCGGCGTGGAGTTGGGGAAGGAACTCACCTACGGGTTGCTGGGGCGGAAGGGGTTCGAGGCCCCGGCGCTGGGGGGGGGAGATCCCGACTGGCGGCTGTGAGGGGGAACCCGAGCCGTCCGCACCTGTACCGGGAGCAGGGGGTGGCGTAGCTTCGGACAGGGTCCCGGACCCCCGGCACGCGACGTACCTGGGGCTTCCTGCGGGGCCCAGGGCCAAAGATAAGGGAGATGAGCATGCGCAACGGAGACGAGATGCCCGCCATCATCATTGAGCGGGAGGGCGGAGGCGGATCGGTGGGGTCCTTCCTCCTGGGTGCGCTTCTCGGTGCCGGTGTCGCCCTGCTGGTGGCTCCCCGCTCCGGGGCGGAGACGCAGGAGGAGATCCGGGAGCGGGCCCGACGCCTCCGCTCGGCTGCCGAGGAGCGCCTGGACGACCTGCGGGAGGAGATGGAGGAGAGGTTGGAGCAGGCCCGCGCCGAGATGCAGGAGGCGCTGGAAGCGGTGAAGGAGCGTGTGGAGGCGGGGCGGGAGTCGGTCCGGGAGGCCGTGGACAGCGGCCGCAACGCCGCCCGGGAGGCCAGGGACGAGCTGGAGTTGCGCCTGGAGCAGTCGAAGGCCGCCTACCGCGCCGGTGTGGACGCCGCCCGGGATGCGGCCCGGGAGACCCGGGACCATGAGGACGACGAACTC
The DNA here is from genome assembly GCA_964420725.1 of uncultured Gemmatimonadaceae bacterium. GTDB lineage: Bacteria > Gemmatimonadota > Gemmatimonadetes > Longimicrobiales > Gaopeijiaceae > CAYQVI01. The sequence continues at coordinate 16,337 of CAYQVI010000007.1, forward strand.
CTGGAGGCAGGGGAGGGGGGCACCTGAGGGACCCCCGGGGGTTCGCCCCCGTACGGATGGAACGGCACGAAACGCACGGCCCGGCAGAGGGGAGTAGTCCTTCCCCTGCCGGGCCGCACCCGTTCTACTCCTCGGCGCCCTCTCCGGCCCAGTCCCGGGGCTCCAGCATCTCCATGAGCCGGGCCTGGAAGGAGCCCGCCTGGTACTTCGGGTCGTAGTCCCACCGGGCCAGCGGCGGGAGGCTCATCAGGACGCTCTCGATCCTGGCATCGGTCTTCAGGCCGAAGACCGTCCCCCGGTCGTGCACCAGGTTGAATTCCACGTAGCGCCCCCTCCGCTGGTGCTGGAACCGCTGCTCCTCCTCCCCCCAGGGGAGATCCCGGCGCCGCTCCACGATGGGGCCGTAGGCGGCGGGGAGGACGGTTCCCACCGCGTGGGTGAAGGCGTGGAGGGTGGCCATGTCCGGCCCCTCCTCCCCCCCCCGGAGGGTGTCGAAGAAGATCCCCCCCACCCCCCGCCGCTCGTGTCCCCGGTGTGTGTTCACGAAATAACCGTCGCACTCCGCCTTGAAGCGGGGGAAGAAGGCCGGGTGGAACCGGTCGCACTCCCCCTTCAGGACCCGGTGGAAGTGGATGGCGTCCTCGGGGAAGGGATAGGTGGGGGTCAGGTCGGTGCCGCCGCCGAACCAGGCATCCACCGGCCGGCCATGGGCGTCGGTGATCTCGAAGTAGCGGACATTCAGGTGCACCGTGGGAACCATGGGGCTCCGGGGGTGGACCACCACACTGACTCCTGCCGCGAAGAAGTGGAGATCGGCCCCCTCCACGGTCCGCCCCCCCAGTCGCCGTGCCACCTCGGGCTTGAGCACTCCCTCCACGATGGAGCGGTTCACCCCTGCCTTCTCGAAGGTGTTCCCCTCGATCATCACCCGGGCCCACCCCCCTCCGCCCCCCGGGCGATCCCAGGCGTCCTCCCGGAAGCTCCCTCCACCGTCGGCCTCCGTGAAGAATCCGGTGATGGAGTCGTGGACCTCCTCCACCCAACTCTCCACCACGGGGCGGGGAAGGGTGGCAGGGGTGGATGGACCCGAACCGTCAGGGGTGCTTGTCACGGTGATGTGCATGGGAGGGGGAAGCAGGAGGTGGAGGACCACCGGGTGTCGCGCCCCCTCCATGGACCACCGGGTCCGGAGGGGATCGCGTCGCTGGAAGGGGAATGTGGGGGTCCGCCGGGACGAGGCAAGGGGGTTGCTCCCTGCTGCCCCGTCCCCACGATTCCGTCAGCGGGGCGAGTTGGAGATCCTGTTCTCCCCCAGGGGCTCCCCCGGGAAGAGAAGCCGGAGGGCACCGGCCAGTTCGTCCACCGACTCGCCCCTCCGGGACGCTTCCCGGAGTACCGCCATGGGCTGAGCCATGAGCTTGGCCACGATCCGGGTGGCGGTCCGATCGGCCACGTCCTCGCCGGCGGCGAAGCCCACCTCCCGCTGACAGAGCTCCGCCAGGACCTCCCGGAGGGGCCTCAACGCCTCCCGGGCCGCCGCCTCGGATCTCCAGCGGCGGAAGTCGGAGATATGGCTCCCCACCACTCCCTCTGCGTCGGGGACCGCCGCCATCCGGGCCCGCTCCTGCGCCACGGCACCGGGATGCAGGTCGTCCAGGTCCAGGATGGTGACCCCCGGGAGGCTTCCACAGCGGGGGTCCGCGTTCCGGGGCATCGAGGCGTCCACGATGACCAGTGGGTGGCTTCCGGTCCCCGCCTCGGCACGGGCCGAGTGGAGGCTGGGAGCCAGGAGCACAGGGGAGTTGGCGCCGCTGGCCACCAGGATGGCGTCCACCTCGGCGGCCTCCTGGAAGAGGCGGGCGAGGGGCGCGACCCGCACACGAGCCCCCGGCGGGAGGTTCGCCGCCAGCTCCATGGCCCGCTCCGTAGTACGGTTCACCAGCACCAGCTCCGCGTGCTCGGCGGAGGCCAGGACGCGAGCGGCGTGGGTGCCGATCTTTCCGGTGCCCAGGACCAGGACCCTGAGCCGGGAGGATCCCTTGGGAGCTCCCGCCCGCCGGAGGAGCATATGGGCCGCCTCGGATCCCACGGAGCACCGTCCGGCCATGAGCCCGGTTTCCCGCTTCACAGCCTTCCCACACCGCAGGGCGGTCTCGAAGAGGCGGTGGAGGTGCGGTCCCAGGCGGCCGGCAGAGGAGGCGTCGCGGAAGGCCCGCCGCACCTGCCCCATGATGTGGATGTCCCCCAGAACCTGGGACTCCAGGCCGGCGGCCACGCGGAACAGGTGCTCCACCGCCTCCTCCTCCACCCGGAGGGTTGCCGCATCCAGGAGCTCCCGGGCGGCGGCGTGGCTTCCCATCCAGCGCCGGGCCATCGCACGGGCGGCCCGCATGGTGGCGCTGGCGGTGGCCCGCCCGCGGCTCCACGCGTACACCTCGATGCGATTGCACGTGGGAAGCAGCGCCAGCTCCTCCAGGGGAGACGGTGGCACGTCGACGTGGAAGGTGCGGGTCCGCTCCTCGCTGGGGAGGAAGCGTTCCCGGGTCCGGATGTCCGCGTTTCTGAAGTCCAGCCCGAGGCTGATCAGCATTGTTTCACCCGACGAGATAGGGCTGTCGTTGGCTGGCAAGGCATGGTGTAAAGTGCAGCGTACATAGTAGGGCGTCAAGCTTTCTTTACACAAGGGGGCGCAGAAGGCCGTTCGAACGGTTTGTCCTCCCCTCTGCCCACGGTCTCCGGTCAGGCGTTTCCGTTCATGGAGGAGGTGGTCCGTCCACCTCGCGAAGGGGAACGCATTGCCCCTTCCCCGTGGAGAGGCGTCACCGCCACCGGTCGCCGCTCCACCTTCACCTGGGCCGCCGAGGCATCCGGCACCACCACGCGGGCGAAGGAGAGGAGCAGGTCCCGGCCCTCCGGGGCCAGGGTGGGACAGGCCCGGAGTTCCCCCATGGCCCGGCGGACCAGGACCCCGCTCTGTCGGGCGGGACGCCGTCCCCCGGGGGGGCGGCCCAGCACCAGATCCTCCCCGGCGTCGGTGGCATCGTCCATGAGCTGGTAGGCCCACCCCAGATCCCGGCCGTAGCGCTCCAGGCAGCGGATGCTCTGATCGGGTGCGCCGGCCGCCCGGGCTCCCGCTCCCAGGGCGAAGGCCGACAGGGCGGTGGTCTTCCGGCGGTGCAGTCTCCGGCGGGCCGCCAGGAAGGAGCACCCCTTCCCGGTGAGGTCCACCGCCTGTCCCCCCGCCATCCCCCGGAGCCCGAAGGCCTCTCCCCACGCCGCCACGATCCCGGCACCGCCCACCGGTGAGCGGGCCAGGAGCTCCGAGGCCCGCCCCAGGAGGCCCATGGCCACCAGGATGGCGGTCCCCGGTCCCAGGATGGCGTGGGTGGAGGGGAAGCCCCGGCGGGTGGGCGCATCGTCCATGCTGGGAAGGTCGTCCAGGATCAGCGACGCGGTGTGGGTGAGTTCCACCGCCGCAGCCACACCCAGCACCCGGTTGCAGTCGCCGCCACACGCCTCGGCGGCGGCCAGCGTCAGGAGGGGCCTCCAGCGACGCCCTCCCCGGCCCCGGGTACCCACCGCCAGATCCACAGCGGTGCGGACCTCCCGGAGTTCCACCCCGAGATCCGCCACGGCACCCTCCAGCATGGCCTCCAGGAGGGGGAGGCGGGATGCGACCCACCCCCCCACGCGTTCCTTGTCGTGGGACAGGGTCCCCGCCCCGGGAGGGGGGGCGGCGATGTGGAGCCGTGTGGCGGTACTCATGCGGGCACCAGTCCGGACAGGTGCCCGATGTTCTTCAGGAAGATCCTGAGGTGGGACATGGGGCGGGCCTTGACGAGCTGCTTCCGCATGTACCCCTCGAAGGTGAGTTCCTGGACGTCCTTGTCGTTGCAGATGGCCACGAACCGCTCCCGACGTCCGTCGGTGGAGTACCAGAACCGCTGCATGATGCCCAGCACCCAGAACACCTGACCATGGGTCTTCATGAAGGTCTTCCGGGCGGAGGCCAGAGCCCGCATGTCACCGGTGACCAGCGCCTCGGATGCCGCCAGGGCCGCCACCCGTCCCCCGGTCATGGCGTAGAAGATCCCCTCCCCGGAGGCAGGGGCCACCACCCCTGCGGCGTCCCCGGCGAGGATCACGTTGCGACCGTCGTCCCAGCGCCGGAGCGGCTCCAGCGGGATGGGCGCCCCCTCCCGGCGGATGGTCTCCATGGTGTCCAGCCCGGTTTCCTCCCGGAGTTGCTTCACCGCGTCCCGGAGGGCAAAGCCCTTCTGGAGGCTTCCGGTCCCCACGCTGGTGGTGTCCCCGTGGGGGAAGACCCAGGCATAGAAGTCCGGGGAGAGGCGGCCGGTGTAGTACACGTCACACCGCTCCGGCCCGAAGGCCTCCGAGGCCTCCGGTGACCGGATCACCTCGTGGTAGGCGAAGACGTGGCGGGCCCGGGCGGCCTCTCTGGGGAGAGCCTGCTTTGCCACCTGCGAGAGGGCTCCGTCGGCCCCCACCACCAGGCGGGTGCGAACCCGGGCGGCTTCCCCCTGCCGGGAGGAGCCCTCGGTGAAGTGGACGTCCACGGTCCCGTCGGGGTTCCGCTCCAGGGAGGTGAAGCTCCCCGTCCTCCGCTCGGCCCCGGCCGAGGCGGCGCGGAAGCGGAGCCACTCGTCGAAGTGATCCCGATCCACCATACCCACGAAGCCGTCGCCCACCGGGATGTCCACGTGACGCCCCCGGGGAGAGAGGATCCGGGCGGTGTCCACCCGGTTCACAAGCACCGATTCGGGAACGTCAAAGTCCTCCAGGAGCTGGGGCGGAACGGCACCGCCGCAGGGCTTGATCCGGCCGGCCCGATCCAGGAGGAGGACGTCGTGCCCCTTCCTGGCCAGTTCATGGGCTGCCGTGGCTCCTGCGGGTCCTCCTCCTACCACCACCACGTCATACGTGCGGGTCATGATTCTCCCCCTGGTCATTCGATGAATCCCGGATCCTCGTGCCGGTGACCGGCCACATCGGCCGGTGCCCCTTCCCAGCGTTTCAGGCCCTGCATGCCCCCATCATCGCGCTCCGATCGGCGGATCGTCCGGGGATTCCAGCTCAACCGCTCATCCCTGCAACACCATGGCCTCACCGGCCTGCCGGAGCGGAGCGGAGCCCCTCGTCCCCGCCTCCCGCACACCCAGGAGGACCACCCCTGCCGCCACCAGGAAGAGGACTGCCTGCCCGGTGAACACGACTCCATAGCCCAGCGCCGGAGAGGAGAGGAGCGACCGTCCCAGATCGCTGGCCGCAGCTCCCAGGAATCCCCCCAGTCCGTAGGCGACGGCCTGCGCAGCACCCCAGAAGCCCATCCGGAGACCAGCTCCCCCCACACGTCCCTTCACCGTGAGCCCCATCATGGCTCCGATGGCGGACACAGCGTAGATCCCGTTGGCCAGCCCCAGGGCGAAGATCGCCCCCTTGAGGCCGGCGATGGAACCGGAGAAGGGCATGAACACCAGCGCCATCAGGGCCACCGACGAGGCCACGCACCCCACCGCCGCCCAGCGGGGCAGGTGGGCGCCTCCCCGGGCCAGGAGCGCACCTCCGATCATCCCCGCCAACACACCGCCGTGCTGCAGCCCGGCAATCCGGGTGGATTCTCCGGGGGTCAGCCCGAAGACCGCCCCGGCAAAGGGCTCCAGGATGATATCCTGCGCGCTGTAGGCCAGCATCGAGACGAAGATGAAGAGGGCGAAGACCCTGGACTGCGGGTCTCCCCACATCTCCCGGAATGCGTCCCGGAACCCCGCCTGGGGGCTGGAGGAGCGGAGGGTGCTCTTCACCACCACCCCGTCGTCCTTCCGCCCCACCACGGCCAGGAGCGTGAGGATCATGGCCGCCCCGCACACCCCTGCGGTCACCGCCACCATCCGACCGGTGGAGAAGGGATCCAGGAGGGTGCCCGCCACCCCTGCGGTGACGATGATTCCCACGATCATGAGGATCCAGGTCATGGCGGCGGCACCGGCCATCCGGTCCTCGTCCACCCGCTCCGCCAGGAAGGCCAGGAAGGGGGTGCTGGACGCGCTGACTCCGATCCCCAGGAGGGCGAATGCCAGGACCGCCAGGATGATCCCCGCCGTCGGGTCGGTGGCCATCAGGGCGGTGGCCGCCGCGGCCCCCAGTCCGGACACACAGACCAGCGCCATCCCCCCGATGATCCAGGGAATGCGGCGTCCCTGCTGATCGGAGCCGAACCCCATCCGGGGACGGAGGAGCTGCATGGCGAAGTGCAGCCCCACCAGCGCCCCCGGAATCATGGCCGGCAGGGCCAGCTCCACCACCATGACCCGGTTCAGGGTGGAGGTCATCAGGACGATGACCGCCCCGATGGCCACCTGTACGAGCCCCAGGCGGGCGATACCGGCCCAGGAGAGTCCCTTCGCTGAGCCGCTCATCCCACACCTCCCCGGATCGCCACCGCGCTCACCATCATCCCCAGCACATAGAGGGGAACGCCGAATCCGCTCATCTCCAGAGCCCGTCGGGGCGTGGGCTCCCGGATCAACCGTGCCATCAGCGGAAGCTGGGCCACCAGGAGGGCCGACACCATCAGCGCGTGCACCGGGCTCCCCCAGTGGACCAGGAGGAGGATCACCACCACCTGGGCGGTCACCATGATCTGGGAGGCCACCGTGGCGGCTCCCCAGGGACCCAGGAGGGCTGGGAGGGAGTCGATCCCCATCCGCAGGTCCCCTTCACGGGACTTGAAATCGTTCAAGGTCATGATGCCGTGGGCTCCCAGGCTGTAGAGCAGCGCCAGGAGGAGGACCGGGGTGGAGGGGAGGAGCCCCCCCAGCATGACGGCGGCCCCGGTGATCCAGGCCAGCCCTTCATAGGAAAGTCCCACGGCCAGATTCCCCACCCACCCGTTCCGCTTCAGGCGGAAGGGGGGGGCGGAGTAGGCCCACGCCAGGATCAGCGCCACCATGGTGGCAAGGAAGCCCCAGAGCCCCAGGAGGAGGGCGGCCCCAGCGGAAACCAGCGTCCACCCCAGGGCCAGGTAGAGGCCCCAGCGACCCGGGATGCGGCCGGAGGGGATGGGGCGGTGGGGCTCGTTCAGGGCGTCCACGTGGCGGTCGAACCAGTCGTTGGCCGCCTGGCTCGTGGCGCACACCAGGGGACCTGCCACCGTGAGGCCCACCAGAACCAGGGGCCAACGCGCACCGGGGGCGACCCCGGAGGAGACCACACCGCAGGCGAAGGCCCACATGGGTGGAAACCAGGTCACCGGCTTGAACAACTCCAGGACTGCTCCCGGAGAGGGGGCCGCGGAGGACCGTAGCGTATGGGTGACAGAATGTGTCGTCATCGATACTTGACACTCCAGGGTACAGAAATGGCCCCGGAATGCCCCCGGGGCCGCTTCATCCTCGATCCTCAGCCCCCGTCGGGGTCCTCCCCGAAGGAGCCCTCTCCACCAGTTGAGATGTGGGGGAGGTTGTACCGCCGCAACTTGGTGTAGAGGCTCTGCCGGCTCAGCCCCAGCAGCTCCGCAGCCGCGGTCCGGTTGTCCCCGGTGAGTTCCAGCGCCGCTTCAACAAAGTGCCGTTCCACCAGCGCCACCGTGTCTCCCACCAGCTTCCGGAGCCCCACCCGACCCACAAGGCCGGTGAGCTGCTCCACCGCCCGGGAGAGTTCGGCGGCCCCTTCCGGCCCACGGGCCAGACGGCGTCCCACGTCCCGCACCACGATCCCGATGGCCGGTACCTCCGCCTCCGAGGCCGCCACGGCGGACAGCTCCACCTCGGTCACCGATCCGTATTCCCCCCGGACGGAGGTGGAGAAGAGTCGCACCACGCCATGGGTCCGGAGGGTGGTAAGGAGCACCGTCAGGTCGGCGCCTGGCCGACCCAGCCAGCGACTGATGCTCTCCCCCTGCACCTCGTCCTCTGCAGCCAACTGGGCCAGGTCCAGGAAGGCCCGGTTCGCCGAGAGGATGGAGCCGTCGGGGCTCAGCACCACGAAGCCGTCCGGGGCATCCCGGAGCAGGCTCAGCGATGCGGATGCGCTCTGCGGCCCCACCGGGACCCCGGGGGTCTCCGGAGCCCGCAGATGGATCAGGAAGAGGGACGACGGATCCTGCCGGACCAGCGATGCCGAGAGTCGCCAGGATTCCCGGCGGGGACCGGCCCGGACCTTCACCTCGTCCGCACGTCCCCGGGTCCGCACGGTGTTCAGGTGACCCTCCAGCAACTCCCGATCCGCTGGATCCAGGAGGGTCCGGAGATCGCGCCCCACCGCCTCACGGGCCGGGAGTCCCAGCGCCTCGCCCGCCGCCGGATTGGCGTCGACCGTCTTGAGGGTGGAGGAGTCCACCACCAGCACCGCTTCCGACGAGCGCTGGAAGAGGAGACGATAACGGGTCTCGATCTGGCGGAGCTTCCAGTAGTCCCGCTCCATGGCCTGCTGGGCTTCCACCAGGCGCTGCTGGAGGGTGGAGAGGGCCTGGAGGTCCCGGCCGATGGCCACCACCTCGCCACCCTTCCCCACCCGGACCGCGGTGAAGCCCACCGGAATCTCCCGTCCGCTGGCGAATGACTGGTTCACCTGACGGAACCGGGAGACACCCCCGGAGTTGGCTTCGGCCAGGAGATCCGAGACCTTCTCGCGGTTCTCCCGGGTCACGGTGGCCGACCAGGGCCGGCCGATCCACTCCCGCCCCGACTCCTGCTGGAAGGAGGATCCCAGATACACGTCGCGGATCACCCCACTGGAGTCCACCATGAGGGCCAGGTCCGCAGCCGCCTCGATCACCCGCTCGAACGAGCCGGTGGAAGGTCCAACGGACAGGGCACCGAAAGGGGTTGAAGTGTCTTCTTCCACCCGACTCACTCCGCTCGTTTCACGATCAGGACTCCCGGTACCTGCTCGAGGAATGGTTCCACACGGTCCAAAACAGGGGTCTGCACAGGATCAGCAGCACAGCTCGCCGGCCACCCGGGGGGCCATGCGAGCGTCGGTGGCCGAACCGTCCGCCCCCACCTTGAGGGCGAGGTCGGGGGCGTCCACGAAGGGGGGCCCCCCCACCAGGACCCTGAGATCCCGGTTCCTGGATACCTGCCGCGCCCTCCGGATATCCTGGGTCAGCCGGTCCAGGTGGTCGTCGCAGGCCAGTGAAAAGCCCACCACGTCATACCACTCCTCCGCCAGCCGGGACACGGGGTCGCCAGAGCCGAAGGGGGTGCCCACCTCCACCGACCAGCCGTCGCGGATGAAGAACTCCGCCACCAGGATCAGCCCCAGGGTATGCTGCTCTCCGGAGAGCCCGGTGAGGAGGATCCTCCGGCCGTCCCCCCCCTCCTCTTCCGCCATGGAGAGGAACTGACCCTCCAGGCGTCGGAGCACCCTCTGCATGCGCCCCAGGGAAAGGCTGACCTCCATGAAGGAGCAGGCGTCCTCCTCCCACAGCTCTCCGAGCCTGCGGGCGGCGGGCGCCATGAGGTCCAGGTAGATGGCTTCCGGCTTGGCCCCGTCTTCCAGCAAGCCCGAAATGTAGCCGTCCAACCCGGCCTCTGTGAGCCCACGGATCACCCGTACGAACTCCTCCACCTCGTCGTCGTCCAGAATCCGCCCTGCCGCCGCAGCCACCGTGGGCGGGAAGAGCCCGGTGCGGTGGGTGATCGCCAGGCGCGGGATCAGGTCGGCTTCGATCGTACGTCGCAGGGCCTCGTCCCTCACGGAACGCGGGGAGGAACCGGCGGTCAGGTTGCTGCTCTGGAACCGGGCCTGGGACTCTGGAGCGGACACGGGGCCCCCTTCGGGCGGAGGGTACACAGGGGGGGAGCACCGGACCGAGTTCGCCGGGGGCACCCTCCCGAGGATGCTCCTTCATGCCCGCCCCCGTCAAGGACTATCGCGTTGTCGCGACCCTTGCCTGGTCCCTCCGGAAGCGGTGGGATCCGGGCCCGCGTTCGCGGGGGGCAAGCGTGTGTTCTGAGAGGCTATATACATGTCACCCTGCCTTAACGTCAATACTTCTTGACACTCCCCCTCCAGACTCATACTCTGGGCATCGAGGGGCTTCTCCCGACGTGCACGGGTTTCCGCGCTCAGAACGAACAAGGCCACAGGGGACCAGCCAGATGCCGACAGCGACCAGTGGAGGTGGATCCGGGAGATCCGACCTGCGGGTTGGACTCTACACGCCTGCGGAGAGGGAACGGCGGGATGCCTCGCCGTGGACGCTGGTCCAGGGAATCCTGGCTCCCCTGCAGTTCCTGGTCATGGTGGTGAGTGTGGCGCTGGTGGTGCGGACCCTGATGACCGGCGAAGGCTACGGGGCCGCCACCGTCTCCATCATCCTCAAGACCTTCCTCCTCTACGCCATCATGGTCACCGGTTCCCTGTGGGAGAAGGACGTCTTCGGGAAGTACCTCTTTGCCCCGGCCTTCTTCTGGGAGGATGTGGTGAGCATGGGGGTGATCGCCCTGCACACCGCCTACCTGTGGGGACTCCTCACCGGCGGGATGGGGGCCACGACGCTCCTCTGGCTCGCCCTGGTGGCCTACGCCGCCTATACGGTGAATGCCATCCAGTTCGTGCTGAAGCTACGGGCGGCGAGGCTGCAGGTGGCCTCCCCCCCGCCTTCCGCGGAGGGAGCCGCCGGATTCATGCCTCCGGCAGCCGGGAGGGTGTCATGAGCAGCAGTATTCCCCTTCCCACCGTCACCGACGACGGGTGCGACTTCCCGGTCCTGAAGGAGCGGGGGCAGCGGGAGGTCTTCTGCGGCCTCACCGGGATCATCTGGCTCCACCGGAAGATGCAGGACGCCTTCTTCCTGATCGTGGGCTCCCGCACCTGTGCCCACCTGATGCAGTCGGCGGCCGGCGTCATGATCTTCGCCGAGCCCCGCTTCGGCACCGCCGTCATCGATGAGCGGGACCTGGCGGGACTGGCGGATGCCAACGACGAGCTGGACCGGGTGGTGGGGGAGCTCCTGGAGCGGCGTCCGGACATCCGGACCCTCTTCCTGGTGGGCTCCTGTCCTTCGGAGGTGATCAAGCTGGACCTGGCCAAGGCGGCGGAGCGGCTCAGCGGAACACACGCTCCCCACGTCCAGGTGCTCTCCTACTCGGGGAGCGGGATCGAGACCACCTTCACGGAGGGGGAGGACGCCTGCCTCACGGCCATGGTCCCCCGGATGCCCGCCTCGGATTCGGACGCTCCGGCGCTCCTGGTGGTGGGGACCATCGCGGATGTGGTGGAGGACCAGCTTCTCCGGATCTTCGATGATCTGGGGGTGGGGCCGGTGCACTTCTTCCCCCCCCGCCTCAGCGTGGACCTTCCTCCGGTGGGGCCCAACACCCGGATCCTGGCGGCACAGCCCTGGGTGAACGAGACCATCGCCCGCCTGGAGGGTCGAGGGGCCACCCTCCTCCCGGCTCCCTTCCCCTTCGGAGCCGAGGGGACGACCCTCTGGCTGCAGGCCGCCGCCGAGGCCTGGCGCGTTCCCGCCGATCGCTTCCGGGACGCCGTCGCCGCCCCGGAGGCCCGGGCCAGGAAGGCCACGGAGCGGTATCGCGCAGGGCTGGAAGGCCGTTCGGTCTTCTTCCTCCCGGACTCGCAGATCGAGATCCCCCTGGCCCGCTTCCTGGCCCGGGAGATGGGGATGCGACTCACCGAGGTGGGGACCCCCTACCTGCACCGGCGGCACATGGGCCGGGAACTGGCCCTCCTCCCCGCCGACGTCTTCCTCTCCGAGGGACAGGACGTGGACCGGCAGTTGGACCGGGTGCAGAAGACCCGCCCCGATCTCACCGTCTGCGGACTGGGGCTGGCCAATCCCCTGGAGGCGCAGGGGCTGGCCACAAAATGGTCCATCGAACTGGTCTTCACTCCGATCCACGGCTACGAACAGGCCGGGGATCTCGCCGAACTCTTTGCCCGGCCGCTGCACCGCCGGTCCGTACTCCAGGTCTGACGCCATGCAGCTCACCATCTGGACCTACGAAGGGCCGCCCCACGTGGGAGCGATGCGGGTGGTCACGGGAATGAAGGATGTCCACTACGTCCTCCATGCCCCCCAGGGGGACACCTACGCCGACCTCCTCTTCACGATGATCGAGCGGAGGGACCATCGTCCGCCGGTGACCTACACCACCTTCCAGGCCCGGGACCTGGGGAAGGATACCGCGGACCTGTTCCAGACGGCGCTGCGGGATGCCTACGAACGGCACCGCCCGGCGGCCCTCATCGTGGGGGCCTCCTGCACGGCTGAGCTCATCCAGGACGATCCGGGGGGGCTCAGCGAGGCCATGGGGCTCCCCATCCCGGTGGTTCCGCTGGAGCTCCCCTCCTACTCCAGGAAGGAGAACTGGGGGGCCAGCGAGACCTTCTACCACCTGGTGAGGGCGCTGGCATCCCCCCACGCCCCGGCTCCGGGGAGCGCACGTCCCCCCCGGCCCGAGGGGATCCGCCCCCGGGTGAACCTCCTGGGCACCACCGCGCTGGGGTTCCGCCACCGGGACGACATCACCGAGGTGACCCGCCTCCTGGACCTCATCGGGGTGGATGTGGATGTGGTGGCTCCCATGGGGGCCGCCGCCGCGGACCTGGCCCGACTGGGAGAGGCGGATGCCAACGTGGTCCTCTACCCGGAGGTGGGGCTCACCACGGCGAACTGGCTGAAGCGCACCTTCCGGCAACCCATGATCACCACCGTTCCCATGGGCGTGGGAGCCACCCGGGACTTCGTCCGGGAGACGTGCCAGGTCCTGGGGCTGGAGGTGGAACCGGCGCTGGCTACGGTAGAGTCCCGGCTCCCCTGGTACTCCCGCTCCGTGGACTCCACGTACCTGACGGGGAAGAGGGTGTTCATCTTCGGCGACGCCACCCATGCGGTGGCCGCGGCCCGTATCGCCCACGAGGAGATGGGCTTCCAGGTGGTGGGGCTGGGGACCTACGTCCGGGAGTTCGCCCGGGAGATCCGGGCCGCCGCGAAGCTGTACGATGTGGAGCCCCTCATCACCGACGACTATCTCGAGGTGGAGCGGGCCATCCAGGATGCCGCGCCGGAGATGGTGCTGGGCACCCAGATGGAGCGGCATATCGCGAAGCGGCTCGGGATCTTCTGCGCCGTGATCTCCGCCCCGGTCCACGTCCAGGACTTCCCCGCCCGCTACTCCCCCGTCATGGGACCGGAAGGGGCCAACGTCATCTTCGACACCTGGGTGCACCCCCTGGTCATGGGGCTGGAGGAGCACCTCCTGGGGATGTTCCAGGACGACTTCGAGTTCGGGAACGGCGCCCGCCCCAGCCATCTCCACTCGGTGCACCCCGAGGGTGACGGGAAGGCAGCCTCCTCCCCCTCCCCGTCGCCGGAGACCGCCCCTGTCGCCGCTCCGGAGCCCCTGGTGGCCGCAGTGGTCGCGACTCCGGGAGAGGCAGCGCAGACGATGACCCCGGATGGCCCCCTGGCATGGCTCCCCCCCGCAGAGAAGGAGCTGGGGAAGATCCCCTTCTTCGTCCGGGGGAAGGTCCGGAAGAACACCGAACGCTTCGCCCGGGAACGTGGACTCCCGGAGATCTCCCTCGAGACTCTCTACGACGCGAAGGCGCACTATGGCCGCTGAGACCGATCGCCCGCTTCGGATGGTGCTGGTCACCCTGGACAACCACCTGGCCGGTGCCTGGCGGGGGGCCCGTGAGGGGCTGAAGGGGGAGTTCCCCGGTCTGGATCTGCGCCTCCATGTGGCGGCGGACTGGGGCACGGACCCCGCCGCTGCGGAGCGCTGCCGGGAGGACCTGGCCTCTGCGGACCTGGTGTTCGTCAGCCAGATCTTCCTGGAGGAGCACATCAAGGCCATCCTCCCGGTGCTCACCGAGCACAGGGAGCGCTACGAGGCGCTGGTCTGCATCCTCTCCGCCGGGGAGATCGTCCGCCTCACCCGGATGGGGCGCTTCTCCATGGGGGGGCCGAAGACCGAGGAGGCCGAGGGGGCCGAGGCGCCGAAGAAGGGAGCCTGGTCGCCGGTGGCGCTCTTCAAGAGGCTGAAGGGGGAGGGGAAGGGGGGGCGGAGCTCCGGGCGGCGGCAGATGCTGGTCCTGAAGGGGCTCCCCAAGCTCCTGCGCTTCATCCCCGGGCCGGCGCAGGATGTCCGGGCCTACTTCCTCACGCTCCAGTACTGGTTTGCCGGATCCACGGAGAACATCGCCGGCCTGGTGCGGTTCCTCCTCTCCCGTTACGCCCCGGTGGAGCGGCTGGGGGTGAAGGGGAAGATCGACGCCCGGGGCCCCGTGGACTATCCGGAGACCGGGGTCTACCACCCCTCCATCCGCGGCCACCGCATGAGCACCGACCTGCTCCACCTCCCCCGGCGCCCCGGCGCGGAAGGGCGGGTGGGGCTGGTGGTGATGCGCTCCTACCTCCTGGCGGGGAACACGAAGCACTACGACGCGGTCATCGAGGCGCTGGAGGCCCGGAACCTGGAGGTGGTGACGGTCTTCGCCTCGGGGTTGGACGCACGCCCTGCCATCGAGCGCTTCCTGTCGGATCCGGCGGGTCGTGCCCGGGTGGACGCCCTGGTTTCCCTCACCGGGTTCTCCCTGGTGGGCGGCCCGGCGTACAGCGATGCCGATGGTGCCCGGGACGTCCTGGCGAAGCTGGACATCCCCTATCTGGCGGTGCAGCCGCTGGAGTTCCAGACGGTCTCCGAGTGGGAGGAGGACTCCCGGGGGCTCAACCCCCTGCAGTCCGCCCTCATGGTGGCGCTCCCGGAACTGGACGGCGCCACCGGCCCCCTGGTCTTCTCCGGACGGGGTACCTCCTCCCGGCTCCACGCCGAGGCCTCCCCGGAGGGAAAGGGGGAGCGGGCCTCCACGGAGCCCTCCGGCGACGAGTCGCTCCCCATTCCCGATCGGGTGGAGCGGCTGGCCGGGCGGGTGGCGGCGTGGATCAAGCTCCGGAAGACCTCCCGGGATCAGCGGAAGCTGGCGGTGGTCCTCTTCAACTTCCCGCCCAACGGTGGGAACGTGGGGACTGCGGCCTACCTGGATGTCTTCACCTCCCTCCACTCCACCCTCCGGCGGCTGGCCGACGAGGGGTACCATGTGGAGGTCCCCGCCACGGTGGACGATCTCCGGAGCCGCCTGATGGAGGGGAACCGGGACCGCTTCGGCGCCCCGGCCAACGTCCATCACCGGATTCCCGCCGACGACCATGTCCGCCGGGAGCCCCACCTCAAGGAGATCGAGGCCCAGTGGGGCTCGGCGCCGGGACGGAGCCTGGCGGACGGGCGGAACATCTTCGTCCTGGGGGAGCAGTTCGGGAACGTCTTCGTGGGAGTGCAGCCCCCCTTCGGCTACGAGGGGGATCCCATGCGCCTCCTCTTCGAGGGAGGGTTCGCCCCCACCCACGCCTTCTCGGCCTTCTATCGCTGGATCCGGGAGGATTTCGGGGCTGGCGCCGCCCTCCATTTCGGCACCCATGGGGCGCTGGAGTTCATGCCCGGGAAGCATGTGGGGCTGTCCGCCCGCTGCTGGCCGGACCGCCTCATCGGGGACCTCCCCAACGTCTACCTCTACGCCTCCAACAACTCCTCCGAGGGGACGCTGGCCAAGCGCCGTTCCGCTGCCACCCTGGTGAGCTACCTCACCCCTCCCGTGGGACAGGCGGGGCTGTACCGGGGGCTGGCGGAGCTCCGGGGGCTCCTGGACCGGTACCGGCAGACGGAGCCCGGTTCCGCCGAACTGGTGGAACTCATCAGCGCCATCCATGGGAAGGGGGTGGAGCTGGATCTGGTGCCCGACGGCCCCTCCTGGGAGGACGGGGATCCGGTGGACGCCCGGGTGGACGGACTCCGGGAGAAGCTGCTGGAGATGGAGTACGCCCTCATCCCCTACGGCCTGCATTCCCTGGGGGGAGCACCTCCCGTGGAGGCCCGCATCGACCTGCTCCTGGCCATGAGCCAGGCCGGGCGCAGCGACCTGGGGATCCCCTCCCTCCGGGAGGCCTTCGGGCTCCCGGATGTGGGGACCGACGCCGAGGATGCGGCCCTCTCGGAGCGGGTGCGACCGGTGGTGGCCGCCCTGGTGGAGGGGCGGAACGGCATCGACGCCTCGGCCCTCCAGTTGGTGGAGTTGGGGTCCACCATGGAGCGGGGCAGGGTGCTGGTGGAGCACTGGCAGCGGCTGGACGGCCTCCTCTGCCGCAACCAGGAGTTGGACGCCGTGGTGCACGCCCTGGACGGCGGCTACATCCAGCCGGCTCCCGGGGGCGACCTCCTCCGGAACCCGGGTGTGCTTCCCACCGGGCGGAACCTCTTCGGCTTCGATCCGTGGCGGGTCCCCTCGGCCTTCGCCCTGAGCGACGGTCGTCGGCAGGCGGAGCGGCTCCTGGAGCGGCACGCCGCCGACGGGAACCCGCTTCCGGAGACGGTGGCACTGGTGCTCTGGGCCACTGACAACATGAAGACCGAGGGGGCGGCCATCGCACAGGCGCTGGCCCTCATGGGGGCGGTTCCCCGCTTCGATTCCTACGGACGCCTCTCCGGGGCGGATCTGGTGCCGCTTGAGGAGCTGGGGCGGCCGCGGATCGACGTGATCCTCACCGTCTCGGGGATCTTCCGGGACCTCCTCCCCCTCCAGATGAAGCTCCTGGCAGAGGCCGCCTGGCTGGCGGCGTCGGCGGATGAGCCGGTGGAGCTGAACTTCATCCGGAAGCACACGCTGGCCCACTCCGGCGCCCTCTCCATCGACATGGAGACGGCGGCACTCCGGGTCTTCTCCAACCAGGACGGGGCCTACGGGGCCAATGTGAACAACCTGGTGGAGTCGGGGGCCTGGGAGAACGAGTCGGAGCTGGCGGACGCCTTCGTGAACCGGAAGGGATTCGCCTACGGTCGGGATGCGAAGGGCCAGGCGGCCCCCACCCTCATGCGCCGGGCGCTGGGCGAGGCCGACCTCACCTACCAGGTGCTGGATTCGGTGGAGCTGGGGGTGTCCGACGTGGACCAGTACGTGGACTCCCTGGGGGGGCTGGCCCGGACAGCGGCGCTGGAGAAGGGGCGGGAGATCCCGGTCTACCTGGGGGACCAGACCCGGGGGGAGGGGAAGGTCCGCACCCTTTCGGAGCAGGTGGAGCTGGAGGCCCGCACGCGGATGCTGAACCCCCGCTGGTACGAGGCCATGCTGAAACATGGCTACCAGGGGGTGCGGGAGCTGGACGTCCGGGTGACCACCACCCTTGGGTGGTCCGCCACCACCGGCAAGGTGGCACCGTGGGTCTACCAGCAGGTGGGAGAGACCTTCGTGCTGGACGAGACGATGCGTCGCAGACTGGCGGCGCTCAACCCGGGCGCAGCAGCCCGGATGGCCGGCCGCCTCCTGGAGGCGACCGACCGGGGATACTGGAGTCCTGACGACACGACGCTGGACGCGCTCCGCCGGGCGGCGGACGAGCTCGAAGACACTCTCGAAGGCGTGGAGCCGGAGGTCGCAGCATGACTGGACGTAGCGGAACCCTTCCGATGGTGAAGGGCTCGGCCCTTCCGAAGAGGCCGGATGGCGAGGGAAGCCTGCAGGTGCACATGGACGAGAAGATCGACGGTGCGCTCTGCATCGCGGTCTACGGGAAGGGGGGGATCGGGAAATCCACCACCTCCTCGAACCTGTCCGCGGCCCTGGCCACCATGGGGAAACGGGTACTGCAGGTGGGTTGCGACCCGAAACACGACAGCACCTTCACGCTGACGAAGCAGATGCTCCCCACCGTGATCGACGTCCTGGAGTCCGTGGACTTCCACGCCGAGGAGCTCCGCCCGGAGGACTTCGTCTACGAGGGGTACGCCGGGGTCATGTGTGTGGAGACCGGAGGGCCCCCCGCCGGCACCGGGTGCGGAGGGTACGTGGTGGGGCAGACTGTGAAGCTGCTGAAGGCCCACCACCTCCTGGAGGACGTGGACGTGGTGATCTTCGACGTGCTGGGCGACGTGGTCTGCGGAGGCTTCGCAGCCCCCCTTCAGCACGCCGACCGGGCACTGATCATCACCGCCAACGACTTCGACTCCATCTTCGCCATGAACCGCATCGTGGCGGCCATCGGGGCGAAGGCGAAGAACTACAAGGTCCGGCTGGGTGGTGTGGTGGCCAACCGGAGTGCCGGCACGGACCAGATCGACAAGTTCAACGAGAAGGTGGGGATGCAGTTGATGGCCCGCTTCCCCGACCTGGACGCCATTCGCCGCAGCCGGCTGAAGAAGTGCACCCTCTTCGAGATGGAGGACACGCCGGAGGTGCGGGCGGTTCAGCAGGAGTACCTGAATCTGGGACAGCGTCTCCTGGACGGGACGCCCCCCCTGATTCCCGAAGCGATGAAGGACCGCGAAATCTTCGACCTCCTGGGCTTCGACTGAGCCCGGAACCGGGAGATGACCTGGTGAGTTCGCCCGCAGCGGAGCCACTCCGCACCGACCGGTACCTGCAGCGTCGGGCCTGGATCGAGACGTACTTCGACCGGACCGCGGCGGCGGCATGGGCTCGTCTGACCTCCGATGCTCCGGTGTCGGGGGTCAGGGCGAAGGTCCGGGCCGGGCGCGACCGGATGCGTCGCACCCTCAGCGGGTGGCTCCCGGAGGATCTCACGGGGAGGACGGTGCTGGATGCCGGGTGCGGCCCCGGGACGCTGGCGGTGGAGCTGGCGTCCCGGGGGGCCCATGTCGTGGGGGTGGATCTTTCCGCCACCCTGGTGGAGCTGGCCCGGGAGCGCTCCACCTCGCTGGAGTTGGCGGGTTCCGTGGACTTCCGGGCGGGGGACATGCTGGACCCCTCCCATGGCCGCTTCGACTGGATCGTGGCCATGGACTCGGTGATCCACTATGCGGAGCCGGAGATGGTCTCCGTGGTGGAGGGATTGGCGGCCCGGGCCTCAGAGGGGGTGCTCTTCACCTTCGCCCCCCGGACTCCCGCGCTGGCCCTGTTGCACGCCGCCGGGCGCCTCTTTCCCAGGGGTGACCGGGCTCCCTCCATCGAGCCGCAGGTGGAGACTCGACTGAGGGAGCGCCTCGCCGCCGCCCCGGGTCTGCAGGGATGGCACCCCGGGCGGACCAAGCGCATCAGCGGGGGCTTCTACATCTCCCAGGCGCTGGAGCTCGTGCCCCGGGGGGAGGGGGCACCATGAGCCGGTCCGCCGAGGCCTTCGGGGTCTTCCTCTCCAGGCTGGGGACGCGGTACCTCCCCTTCGCGGATGTGGCCTCCGCCGAGCTTCCCCTGGTGCGGCTGGTGCGGCTGGGGCTCTTCCAGGTGACCGTGGGGATGGTCCTCACCCTTCTGGCGGGGACGCTGAACCGGGTCATGATCGTGGAGTTGGGAGTGGGTGCCGGGATCGTGGCGGTGATGTTGGCCCTCCCCATGGTGTTCGCTCCCTTCCGGGCCCTCATCGGGTTCCGGTCGGACCATCATCGCTCGGCTCTGGGATGGCGTCGGGTCCCCTACCTCTGGTTCGGGACCCTCCTGCAGTTCGGGGGGCTGGCCATCCTTCCCTTCGCCCTCCTCCTCCTGGGTGGTACCGGGGTGGGGCCGGGAGCGGAGGTGGGGGGGACGGTGGGGGCGGCGCTGGCCTTCCTGATGGTGGGGGCTGGAGCCCATACCGTTCAGACCGCCGGCCTGGCCCTGGCCACGGATCTGGCACCCGAGGAGGATCGGCCCCGGGTGGTGGCCCTCCTCTACCTCCTCCTCCTGGCGGGAATGCTGGTGAGCGCCCTCTGCTTCAGTTGGCTCCTCCGGGACTACTCGGCGCAGCGGCTGGTGGAGGTGGTGCAGGGGGCCGCGGTGGTCACCATGGTCCTGAACATCGTGGCCCTCTGGAAGCAGGAGGCCCGGGGGCAGGTGAAGGCCCGGACGGAACAGGCAGCCCTCCGCTTCCGGGACGCCTGGACGTCCTTCCTGGCCGGCGGGCGCACCGGACGGCTTCTGGCAGCGGTGGCGCTGGGCTCAGCCGGCTTTGCCATGCAGGACGTCCTGCTGGAGCCCTATGGCGGAGAGGTCATGGCCATGGGGGTGGGGAGTACTTCCCTGCTCACCGCCATGACCGCCGGGGGCGCCATCTTCGCCTTCGCCCTCTCGGCCCGGATCCTGGGGCGGGGAGGCGATCCCTGCCGGTTGGCGGCCATGGGCACCCTGGCGGGGGTCTTCTCCTTCGCTGCCGTGATCCTGGCCGCCCCCCTGTCGTCGGCCCCCCTCCTCGGGGTGGGAAGTGCCGGAATCGGGTTCGGAGGAGGGCTCTTCACGGTGGGGACCCTCACCGCCGCCATGGAGCTGAGCCGGAGCAGCATGAACGGCCTGGCCGTGGGGGCATGGGGTGCCGTGCACGCCACGGCGGCCGGGCTGGCCATCGCCTCCGGGGGGATCCTCCGGGACATCCTTGTCTCCCTCTCCGCCCGGGGACTCCTGGGGGAGGCCCTCAGTGGTCCCGAGGCGGGCTACATCGTTGTGTACCACGTGGAGATCGCCATCCTGTTCCTGGCGATGGCCACCCTTGGTCGGCTGGTGGCCCCCATCGGTTCGTCCCGTGTCATTCGTTCCCAGTCGCGCTTCGGTCTTGCCCAGATGCCTGGCTGATCTTTTCAACCCTGTCCGGAGGTGCCCGGTGGAATCGAACTACCTCGACTTCGCCACGATCATGATCTACCTCTTCTGGTTCTTCTTCTTCGGCCTGATCGTATACCTCAGGATGGAGGACAAGAGGGAGGGGTATCCCCTGGTGTCCGATCGCAAGAGCGTGATGGTCCAGGGATGGCCTGCCACCCCGGCTCCCAAGGCAGAGCGGGCCAAGCATTCGGCGCTCCACATCTGGGAGGCCCGGAACGCGGCGTCCCCCGTGCCCCCCGCAGCTCCGGCGGCACCGGTGGAGTCGGCACCCACCACTCCCCCCCAGGAGGAGGCATGAGCATCAACGCGACCCCCAGCGCCAGTCATCCCGG
>CAYQVI010000008.1:0-36388 GCA_964420725.1 uncultured Gemmatimonadaceae bacterium
TGGAGGTGCGCTACTACGACATCGCCGAGAAGCTCCCCCTGGGGAATGCCCGGGCGGTGCGGACCCTCGACGAGTTGCTGGCGGAATCCGACGTGGTGACGGTGCATGTGGACGGGAGCCCGGAGAACTCGGACCTGATCGGGGCCCGGGAATTCGAGCGGATGAAGGACGGGGTGGTCTTCGTCAACCTGAGCCGGGGATTCGTGGTGAATCTCGAGGCACTCCGGGCGGCGGTGGTGTCGGGGAAGGTCCGGGGGGCCGCCATCGATGTCTTCCCGGAGGAGCCGAAGCAGGACGGCGACCCGTTCGAGAGCCCCCTTCAGGGCCTCCCCAATGTCATCCTCACCCCCCACATCGGGGGGAGCACCGAGGAGGCGCAGGAGCACATCGGCCGCTTCGTGCCGGACCGGATCCTGGACTACCTGGAGAAGGGGAGCACCACCCTGTCGGTGAACTTCCCCCCCCTCCAGCTTCCGGGCTTCAGGGACGCCCACCGGGTGGTCCACGTGCACCGGAACGTCCCGGGGATCCTGGCCAGGATCAACCGGGTCATGGCGGAGCGGGAGATCAACATCGTGGGGCAGTATCTCAAGACCAACGAGCGGATCGGCTACGTGATCACCGACATCGGCCGGGACTACGAGCCCGAGGTGGTCCACGAACTCAGCGGGATCCCCGACACCATCCGGGTGCGGGTGCTGTACTGAGTCCTGGGGGCCCGGTCCCCTCCGGAGCCCCATGGAATCGCCAACCAGGTGGCCGACATGACGCCAGGAGTCCCCACGCCCCAGGGTCTTCCCCCCCGCTGGTACTTCACCGTGGGCCCCACCCAGATGCACCCCCTGGTGCCGGGGGTCCTGGCCGCCGCCATCCAGGAGGGGCTCCCCTCGTGGAGCCACCGGAGTGCCCCCTACCGGAAGGAGGTGGCCCGGACGGTGGACGCATTGCGCCTCCTCCTCCGGATCCCCCCGGGCCACCGGGTCCTCTTCGTCTCGTCTGCCACCGAGGCCATGGAGCGGATCGTGGAGGGGGTGGTGGAGCGGCGGAGCGCCCACCTGGTGAACGGGGCCTTCGCCCGCCGCTTCCGCACCGTGAGCCGGAATCTGGGTCGGGAGACGGAGACGGTGGAGGTGGCCGACGGGATGGGCTTCGACCTGGATTCGGTGACGCTCACCGGAGACCCGGAGTTGGTGGCCGTGACCCAGAACGAGACCAGCACCGGAGTGGCGCTGGATCCCCGGGGGATCGTGGAGCTGGGCCGGCGGCATCCGGAGGCGCTGCTGGCGGTGGATGCGGTGACGGCGGCCCCCACACAACCGCTGGAGCTGGAGGGGGTGGACGCCGTCTTCTTCGGGGTGCAGAAGCTCTTCGGACTCCCGGCGGGGCTGGGGGTCCTGGTGATCTCTCCCCGCCTGGTGGAGCGGTCCCGGGTCCTCCAGGACCGGGGGGTGGTGGTGGGGGGGTACCAGCTCCTCACCGCCGAGGCGTCGGCGGCGGATGCCCATGAGACGGTGGCCACCCCCAACATGCTGGGGATCCACCTCCTGGGGCGGGTGTCGGAGGCCTTCCTGGAGCGGGGAATCGAGAGGATCCGGTGGGACGCCCGGGCCGGGGCCGCCCTCATCCACGAGGCGGCGGCGGCAGCGGGGTGGCGCCCCTTCCCCCCCCGGGAGGAGGACCGGTCGGAGACGGTGCTGGTCTTCCACGTGCCGGAAGGGAGCGAGGCGGTCCGCACCCGCCTGGCGGAGGCGGGTTTCCCCGTGTCGGCGGGGTACGGGGTGGGGAAGGACACCCTGGTGCGGATTGCCGGCTTCCCGGTGCAGCCCCCGGAGGCGGTGGAGGCGCTGGCCAGGGTGATCCGGGGGGGCTAGTCGCGCCCCATCTCCTCCAGCGATGCCTTCGCCGCGGTCCCCAGCGCTTCCACGAACCCCCGGAGGTGTCCCTTCCCCTCCGGCGTGACCGCCAGGAAGGGATCCATGACGGTGGAGCGGAGGACCACCAGCCCCTCCGTTCCTGCCGCCCTCCACTCCTCCGGCCCCGCCACCTCCAGCGCCTCCAGGAGGGGGTCCACCGCCCCGTCATACATGGGGGTCTGGAAACGGGTCCGGGTGATGATGTAGGCGGGCTGCGCCCCCGGCACCGAGAGGCTCATCCGGTCGTAGATCCCCTCGTTGAGGGCATTCACCTCCTCCAGGGAAGTGAGTTCCGGGTGGGTCATGAGCCAGCAGACGATGTTGATGTCGGGGCGGGGGAGCAGGATGATGCGGAAGGGCTCCCAGGGGTGCTCCGACAGCGTCTCGTGGAGCCTCCGGGCTCCCACCACCGTCTGCTCCACAAGGTGGCCGTACCCCCGCTTGTCCAGGGGAAGGACCTTGTGGCTGAGCCATACCGCAGCGGCTGCCGCCCCGGGCTTCGACCCCTCCAGGATGAAGCGCCCCAGGAAGAGATCCTCCGCCGCCGCGCCGTCGCTTCCGGACGCTCCCCCCGCCGTGGTGGAGGGGAGGAGGTAGGGGGGATCGATGGCCACCAGCTCCCGGGCCCGGCGGTCCCGGAAGAGGATGGCTCCGGCGGGGTAGGGGATGTAGCCCAGCTTGTGGGGATCGATGGTCACAGACTCGGCCCCCGCCAGCGCCCGCATGGAGTGGACCCAGTCGTCGGAGGGCCAGTCCACACCGGTGGACTCCCGGATGGCGGCGGGAGTCCTCTGCCTCCCCTCCGCGTCCCAGAGCACCGAGGCCGCGTACCCCCCGTAGCAGGCGTCGGAGTGGAGATGGAAGGTGACCCCCAGCTCCGCCTCCGACCGGGACCTGACCTCCAGCACCCGGTCCAGCCGGTCCACGGCGCTCTCCTCGGTGGTGCCGCAGACGCTGATGCATGCCAGCACCGGAATCCCCTGGCGGTGGAGGTCCTGGACCGTCTCCCAGAGGGCGTCGGGATCCATGCGGTAGTGCCGATCCACCGGCACGAAGACCAGTTGCCGGGAGCCGATCCCCAGCGCCCGGAGGATCTTCTCCCACGAGTAGTGGGCCGTGGCCGCCACCAGCACCACCCCCGGCGGAAGGGCGTCGCCGAAGGCGGAGGCCAGCCGCCGCGCGTACTCCTGGTAGCCCAGCGCCTGCAGGGAGTGCTCCTCCAGCGCCGCCTTCACCTCCCCCGGCTCCGCTGCCCTCCAGAGTTCCTCCCGCAGGTCCAGCACCGCCTCGTGGGGGATGTTCAGGAGCTCCGCCAGCCCCAGCCCCTTCAGGGAGGTGCGGTCTCCGGAGGCGGTCCGGACCTCCAGCTCCACCCCCAGGGCATCCGCCGCCCCCCGGGCCGCCACGGGGAGATAGATGACATTCCGGGCCACCCACATGGCCTCGAAGTTGGCCACCGTCCCGCCGGAGGTGAGGTGCCCCCAGGAGCGGACCCGGTCGTACCCCACCATCCCCGCCAGCTGGGTTCCCACCTCCAGCTCCAGCCGGGTGGTCACCGGCGAGGCTTCGATGGCCACGTTGTTGGGGTTGTAGAGCATCGCCGCGAAGTAGCCGATCTGGCTGGCGATGGTCTGCTCCGAGGCCATGTGCCCCTTGTAGCGCCCGCTGAAGAAGGGGACCCCCCGCTTCAGCTCCGACAGGAGCCCCAGCATCTCCTGGGTGAGGGTGGCCACCGCCTCCTCGTACCCCGGGGTCCGCCGGTCCGTCTCACGGATGGTGAAGCCATCCTCGGGGTGGTGGTTCCGGCGCCAGAAGACATGGTCCCGCAGGGCCTCGGTGACGAGGCGTTCGAAGAGATCGGCATTCTCGGCCCGGGGGCCCAGGAACCAGGCCCGGAGGGCTTCATGCGGGGAAGGGGTCATGTTCAACACTAGCGCAGCCGAGGCTGATGGGAAGATCCCCTGGCGGGCAATCCCTGAACAGGCTTCGGGATGCCCGCCGAATGACGCCATGCGTTGACGCCCCACCGGGGGGGCGTATTTTAGTGCGCCCTCGGCTTCATCCCGTCAGATCGGACGCCTTCCTGCGCCGATCCCGGGGGAACCCGCCATGCCGGGGCTTCGCTGGGACACCGGAACGGCAGCCCCGGATATCATGACGCTTCTCCTGACCGTCCTACTCCCCTTCCTGGGCGCAGCCCTTCCGGCGTGGTTCATCCGCTGGGGCCGGGCGCAGAGCGCCATCGCGGCAGGGGTCGTCGCCGCCACCTCCTTCCTCCTCCTGATGATGCAGGCCCCGACGGTGTTCGGGGGCGAGGTGGTGCGGGCCTCCTGGGACTGGCTTCCCCAGGCCGGGCTCCGGTTCTCCTTCATGCTGGATGGGCTGGGGTTCCTCTTCGCGACCCTGATCCTGGGGATCGGGCTGCTGGTCATCCTCTACGCCCGGTACTACCTGTCCGAGAAGGACCCCATGGGGAGGTTCTTCTCGTACCTCCTCCTGTTCATGGGGGCGATGCTGGGGGTGGTCCTCTCCGAGAACCTCATCCTCCTCATCATCTTCTGGGAGCTCACGAGCCTGAGCTCCTTCCTCCTGATCGGGTTCTGGAAGCACCTGCCGGAAGCGCGGCAGGGAGCCCGGATGGCGCTGGTGGTCACGGGGATGGGTGGATTGGGGCTGCTGGGTGGGGTTCTCCTCCTGGGGAACATCACCGGCACCTACGAACTGGGTCAGGTCCTGACCATGGGGCCGGAGATCCAGGCCCACCCCCTGTATCTGCCGGCCCTGCTGCTCATCCTGCTGGGGGCCTTCACCAAGTCGGCGCAGTTCCCGTTCCACTTCTGGTTGCCCCACGCCATGGCGGCGCCCACGCCGGTGTCGGCGTACCTCCACTCCGCCACAATGGTGAAGGCCGGGGTCTTCCTCCTGGCCCGCCTCTGGCCGGCGCTGGCGGGGTCCCCGGAGTGGTTCTATCTGGTGACGGGGGCCGGGGTCACGACGCTGCTGGTGGGGGCGTACATCGCCAACATCAAGCATGACCTGAAGGGGCTCCTGGCCTACTCCACCATCAGCCACCTGGGTCTCATCACCACCCTCTTCGGATTCGGCAATCGGTACGCTGCGGCCTGGGGGGTCTTCCACATCATGAACCACGCCGCCTTCAAGGCGTCGCTCTTCATGAATGCAGGGATCATCGACCACGAGGCCGGCACAAGGGACATCCGGAAGCTGGGCGGACTCCGGAAGTACATGCCGGTGACCGCGGTGCTGGCGCTGGTGGCCGCCGCGGCCATGGCCGGTGTGCCGCCCCTGAACGGGTTCATCTCCAAGGAGATGTTCCTCTATTCGTCGCTGAATCTCGAGTACGCCTTCGGGCCCTCCTGGCTGATTCCGGTCCTGGTCACCATGGGAGCCCTCTTCTCGGTGGGGTATTCCATCCGGTACGTCATGGACGTGTTCTACGGAAAGGCTCCGGCTTCGTACCCCCACAAGCCCCACGAGCCCCCCCGGGGAATGCGTCTCCCGGTGGAGTTCCTGGTGGTGCTCTGCGTGCTCATCGGGCTCTTCCCGGTCACCATCGCCGGCCCCCTGCTGAACGTGGCGGCCAACGCCACGGTGGGGGGTGGACTGGACACGGTGAAGCCGGCGCTCTGGCACGGATGGAACCCGGCCCTCCTGATGAGCGCCATCGCTCTGGCGGTGGGAGCGCTGGTGTGGAGGTTCCGGTGGTCCATCATCAACCTCCATGAGAAGGGGCTCCCCTTCCCAGAGGCGAAGCGATGGTTCGAGGGGGTGGTGGGGGCACTGGTCTCCGGTGCCGGAGAGGTCACCTCGGGGCTCCAGAACGGCTCCCTCCAGCGTTACCTGGGCTTCATCATCCTGACGGCGGTGGTGCTCACCGGGACCCCCCTGCTCCTGGCGGGGGCAGGCACAGGTTCCCGGGAGACCCTTCCTGTGGATGCCGGATCGGTGGTGGCTCTCCTGGTCCTCCTGGTGGGGGCCTTCGGGACCATGCTCTTCCACCGGCGCAGAATCATGGCCATCCTCTTCATGAGCGTGGTGGGGCTGGTGCTGTCACTCACCTTCGTCCACTTCTCCGCCCCCGACCTGGCGCTGACCCAGATCTCGGTGGAGGTGGTGACGGTGGTGCTCCTCCTCCTGGCCCTCCACCTCCTCCCCAAGGAGACCCCCGCCGAGTCGTCCATGGTACGGAGGGTCCGGGACGGAGCGCTGGCTTCGGCGGCCGGTGTGGGGATCGCCGCCCTTACCTGGATCATGCTCACCCGACCGGTTGAGACCATCTCGTCCTACCACCTGGAGCAGAGCAAGCCGCTGGGGGGGGGGACCAACGTCGTCAACGTCATCCTGGTGGACTTCCGGGGCTTCGACACCTTCGGCGAGATCGTGGTGCTGGGGATTGCCGCCCTGGGGATCTATGCCCTCCTGGATGGGCTGGGAATCCCCGCCCGTTGGCGGGCCAGTGCCCTGGACGACGAGGGGGCGCACCCCATCCTGATGGTGGTGATCGCACGCCTACTGCTCCCCCTGGCCCTCATGGTGGGGCTCTACCTCTTCCTCCGGGGGCATGCGCAGCCCGGGGGGGGGTTCATTGCGGGGCTGGTGGTGGCGGTGGCGCTCATCCTCCAGTACGTGGCCAGCGGGATCGGGGCCACCCAGGACCGGATGAAGCTCAACTTCCACCCCATGATCGCCGCCGGGATCCTGGCGGCGGGGCTCACCGGGATCGGGGCCTGGTTCTGGGGCTACTCGTTCCTGAAGAGCTGGTTTGGCTACTTCGAGATCCTGGGGCTCAGCGAGTTCGAACTGTCCAGTGCGGCCCTCTTCGATGTGGGGGTCTTCCTCACGGTGGTGGGAGCGGTGATGCTGGCACTGGTGAACATGGGGAAGCTCCCCGAGGCGGAACGCGTGGTCAGGGTCAACGGGACCGGGAAGAGGGGGGGCTGAGACCATGGAAGCACTGGTTGCCATTGCCGTGGGTGCCCTCACCGGGTGCGGGGTCTACCTGATGCTCCGGGGGAGGACCTTCCCGGTCATCCTGGGGCTCTCGCTCCTCGCCTATGGAGTGAATCTCTTCCTGATGACCTCCGGACGGATCACGGTGGGAGCCTGGTCCATCATCACCTATGGACAGGAAACCTACCCTGACCCCCTCCCCCAGGCGCTGGTCCTCACGGCCATCGTCATCGGATTCGCCATGACCGCCTTCGTCCTGGTCCTGGCGCTCCGGGCCAACTTCGACCTGGGGACGGACCACGTGGACGGAGTCGAGGGGAGCGATCGATGAACCACCTGATGATCGCTCCGGTGCTCATCCCCTGCCTGACGGCGGTGGTCCTCCTCTTCCTGGCCAAGCAGGACAAGGGGATTCAGCGGGCGGTGAGCGTCCTCTCCACCTTTGCCCTGGTGGGGGTCTCACTGGCGCTGGTGGCGCAGGCGGGAAGCGGGGGCTACGGGGTCTACGCCCTGGGAGACTGGCCCGTACCCTTCGGGATCATCCTGGTCCTGGATCGCCTCAGTGCGGGAATGGTCCTCCTCACCTCGGTGGTGGCGGTGGGATCCCTCCTGTACGCCATCCAGGGATGGGATCTGAAGGGGACCAACTACCACGCCCTCTTCCAGTTCCAGATCATGGGGCTGAATGGCGCCTTCCTCACGGGGGACGCCTTCAACCTGTTCGTCTTCTTCGAGGTCCTCCTCATCGCCTCGTACGGTCTCCTCCTCCACGGCGGAGGGGCCGACCGGGTCCGGGCCGGACTCCAGTACGTGGTGGTGAACCTCACCGGCTCGGCCTTCTTCCTCATCGCCCTGGGGATCCTCTACGGGACCCTGGGAACCCTGAACATGGCGGACATGGCGGCCAAGGCCTCCGCCATCGACCCCGAGTCCGTACCGGTGCTGCAGGCGGGGGCTCTCCTCCTCCTGGTGGTCTTCAGCATCAAGGCGGCTGTGCTCCCCCTCTACTTCTGGCTCCCTGGCGCCTACAGGGCGGCCAGTGCTCCGGTGGCGGCGCTCTTCGCCATCATGACGAAGGTGGGGGTCTACTCCATCCTCCGGGTCTTCACCCTGGTCTTCGGGCCCGAGGGGGGTGCAGTGGCGGACATTGCCCTCCCCATCCTGATCCCCGCCGGGCTCCTTACCCTGGGAATGGCGGCGCTGGGTGCGCTGGCTGCACGGGAGCTGAGGACCCTCCTGGCCTACCTGGTGATCGTGTCCGTTGGAACGCTGCTTGTGGCGGTGGGGATCTCCGGGCAGGAGGCGCTGGCTGCGGGACTCTATTATCTGGTCCACTCCACGGTGGTGGTGGCGGGGCTCTTCCTCCTGGCGGAGCTCATCCAGGATCAGCGGGGGGATCGGGGAGACACCCTCCTCCCTGCGCCCCCGGTGAAGCAGCCGGCCATCCTGGGAGGGCTCTTCTTCCTGGGTGCCATGGGGGTGGCCGGACTCCCCCCCCTCAGTGGCTTCGTGGGGAAGGCGCTGTTGTTGCGGAGCGCGGTGGACACCCCCCACATGGCCTGGATCTTCGGAGTGATCCTGGGAGGGAGTCTCCTCTCCCTGGTGGCGCTGAGCCGCGCCGGGAGCGTCCTGTTCTGGAAGACCGAGGGGACGAGGGATGCCCGGGCGGCGGCGGCCACGGCCACCGGTGGAGCTCTCCTTCCGGTGATCCTCTTCATCGGGCTCACCGCGATCCTGGTGTTGGCAGCGGGGCCGATCTACAGCTACGTGGACGCGATGGCCGGTCAGCTGGCGGATCCCACCGGATACATCAGCGGAGTCCTGGGAGGGGGTAACTGATATGGCGCAGCGTGTTCGTGAGGCGAAGGCCCCCCCGACGGTGACCCCGTCCAGGGTGACGATGGATCTCCCCGACGAGACCACCCCGGGGTTCTCCCTCTTTCCCCAGCCCATCCTCACCGGGGTGTTGGCCGTCTTCTGGCTCTTCCTGGTGAACAGCATCGACCCCAGGCAGGTGCTCCTGGGACTCTTCTACGGGTGGCTCATCCCCCTCTTCACCCGGCTGTTCGTCCCCATCCGGCCGAAGATCAAGAACTGGGGCACCCTCTTCCGCTTCTTCCCGGTGTTTCTCTGGGACGTGGTGGTGGCGAATGTGGTGGTGGCGCTCCTCATCATCAATCCGGTCCGGCGCCCCCGCTCCAGATGGCTCGTGATCCCCCTGGAATCCACCAACCCCTACACCATCTC
Source organism: uncultured Gemmatimonadaceae bacterium (assembly GCA_964420725.1). GTDB lineage: Bacteria > Gemmatimonadota > Gemmatimonadetes > Longimicrobiales > Gaopeijiaceae > CAYQVI01. The sequence continues at coordinate 9,132 of CAYQVI010000008.1, forward strand.
CACCCTGGCCTGCGTCATCACGCTGACGCCGGGAACGGTGTCGGCAGAGTTCGGGCCCCGGCGGGAGACCCTGCTGGTCCACGCGCTGGACAGCGGTGATCCCGACGAGGAGGTGGCCCGGATCAAGAGTCGCTACGAGGTGCCCATCATGGAGATCTTCGGATGATCGATACGGCCGTCACCGTCGGGTTCGTGGCCGTGATCTCGGCCATGCTCCTCGCCCTGTACCGTCTGATCCGGGGCCCCTCGGCTCCGGACCGGATCATGGCCGGGGACACCCTCTACATCAACGCCATTGCGCTGCTCATGCTGGTGGGGATCCGGCTTGCCAGCGACATCTTCTTCGAGGCCGCCCTCCTCATTGCCATGATGGGCTTCGTGGGAACGGTGGCCTTCTCGAAGCATGTCTCCGGACGGAGCGTGATCGAATGATGGGCGAGGTGCTGGTTGCGGCGCTGATCTACATCGGCGCGTTCTTCACCCTGGTGGGGTCTCTGGGGCTGGCCCGGCTCCCGGACTTCTATGCACGGCTCCACGGGCCCACGAAGGCCACGACACTGGGGGTGGGCAGCCTCCTCCTGGCGTCCATGATCTTCTTTGTGGTGGTGGGGGACGGGCTCCGGCTCCACAAGGTGCTCATCACCGTGTTCCTCTTCCTCACCGCCCCGGTGAGTGGACATCTCATGGCGAAGGCCGGGCTCCGGCTGAGGGTGCCCACGGACACCGTTGAGCCGGCCGATCCGGGGGCGCATCTGCAGGAGCAGAGGGTGGCCACCATGGGGGAAGAGGTCCGGCCGGTCTGACCCTTCCCTCCGGCACGTGCCGGAGGGCTTGGCGCGCCGACGGAGGCCTGCGGAGGCGGAGGGCCGCCGGGGTGTGCCCAGCTGGCGACCCGCTGGGCGGGCCGGCCTCCATCGGCCGCCAGGGGCGGATCGGGGAGGGGGGGTGGTCAGGAGTGGAGCGTCTTCCGGACCATGTGGCCCAGGTCGTCCACAGAGAAGGGCTTGGGAAGGAAGGGGGAGGGGGGGTCGTCCGGATTCTGCCCCAGCTCCCTGGAGGGATATCCGGACATGAAGAGGATCCGGAGCTCGGGCTCCCGTTCCCGGAGCACCTCGGCCAGCTCGATCCCCGTGAGCCCCGGCATCACCACATCCGTCAGAACCAGCGAGAAGGGGACCTCCCTCCCCTCGTGGAGCGTGATGGCCTCCTCCGCCGAGGCCGCCGTGGTCACCGCATAGCCCAGGCGCTGGAGCAGCCTGGCGGTTACGCGGCGTACGGTGTCCTCGTCTTCCACCACCAGGATGGTTTCGGGGGGGCTGTCCATCATGGGCTCGGGGGCCTGTCCTGTTGGGCGGATCCGGGTCCCCGTCCTGGGTCCCCGGGGCGGCTTCCGTCGCCCCCTGGGAGCGCCGTACCGTCACGCATCCTTCGAAAATGGTATAGTGCCGCAGGGGACGCAAAAATTGAGCCGTTATGGAACGAAATGATCCATGCCGGGGAGGGGACGCCGGTCTCCCGGCTGCCATCGGGGAGCCACGGAGGGCGGGGTTGGGGGGGGCGGTCGTCAGGAAGCCAGGACAGTCCTCGCCTCGGCGGCCACCCGCTCGGGGGTGAAGCCGAACTCAGCGAAGAGCCGCTCGGCAGGGGCGGAGGCACCGTAGTGATCCAGCGAGACCGCACGCCCCCGGAAACCGATCCACCGCTCCCAGCCGAAGGAGGAGGCCGCCTCGACGGAGACGCGGGCGGTGATGGAGGGGGGAAGTACCTGGTCCCGGTAGCTCCGGTCCTGTCGGCTGAAGAGGAACCATGAGGGGAGGCTCACCACCCGGGTGGGGGTCCCCTCCGCCTGGAGGAGATCCCGGGCCTTCAGCGCCAACTCCACCTCGGAGCCGCTGGCGATGAGGATCATCCTGGGGTCCCCCCCCTCCGCTTCCCGGAGGACGTAGCCGCCCCGGGCCAGTCCAGGGGCTCCGGACGAACCCCGGTCGATGGCCGGGAGCCCCTGGCGGGTGAGGGCCAGGAAGGCGGGGCCGTCATCCCGGGAGAGCGCCGCCTTCCACGCCTCCACGGTCTCCGCAGCGTCGCAGGGGCGGAGGTCCATGACGTTGGGAATGGCCCGGAGGGCCGGGAGCTGCTCCACCGGCTGATGGGTGGGGCCATCCTCCCCGAGTCCGATGGAGTCGTGGGTGAAGATGTAGGTGGCCCGCTGCTCCATGAGGGCCGCCATGCGGATGGCCGGCCGCATGTACTCCGAGAAGATCAGGAAGGTGGCGCCGTAGGGACGGATCCCTCCGTGGAGGCTCATCCCGCTGAGGATGGCGCCCATGGCGTGCTCCCGGACCCCGAAGTGGATGTTCCGTCCCGTGGGGGTCTCCTGCAGGAAGGAGGCTTCCCCTTCGATGGTGGAGTTGTTCGAGCCCGCCAGGTCGGCAGAGCCTCCCATGAGTTCGGGAATGGCGGCGGCCGCCCCCTGCAGCACCCGTCCCGAGGAGACCCGGGTGGCCTCGGCCTTCCGGGGAGCCGACAGGTCCGGAAGCTGCGATTCCCATCCGTCCGGAAGCCGTCCCGACATCACCCGCTCCAACTCGGCGGCCAGCTCCGGATGCTCCCCCCGATACGCCTGCATGCGGTCGTTCCAGGCGGCCTCCGCCTCCGCACCCCTCTCCCGGACCTTCCCCCAGGCCTCACGGGCCTCCGGCGCCACCCAGAAGGGCTCCTGGGAGGGGTACTTGAGGTTCTCCTTGGAGGCGGCCACCTCGGCGTCCCCCAGAGGGGATCCGTGGGACTTCTCGCTCCCTGCCTTGTTGGGGCTCCCCTCCGCGATGACCGTCCGCACCCGGATCAGGGTGGGCTGGTCCGTGGACGCGGCGGCGTGGCGCATGGCCCCCTCCAGCGCCTCCAGGTCGGTGCCATCCCGGACCTCCAGGACATGCCAACGGTAGGCTTCGAATCGCTGTCGCTGGACCGTGGAGCGGGCCAGGTCGGTGGAGCCCTCGATGGTGATCTCGTTGTCGTCGAAGATCCAGATGAGTTTGGCGAGCCCCAGGTGCCCCGCCAGCTCCGCCGCCTCGTGGGAGATCCCCTCCATGAGGTCGCCGTCGGAGCAGATCACCCAGGTGTGGTGATCCACCACCGTGTGCCCCGGCCGGTTGAAGCGGGCGGCCAGCCAACGCTCCGCCATGGCCATCCCCACCGAATTGGCCACCCCCTGCCCCAGGGGGCCTGTGGTGGTCTCCACCCCGGGGGTGTGCCCCACCTCCGGATGCCCTGCGGTCTTCGATCCCCACTGCCGGAAGTTCTTCAACTCCTCCAGCGAGAGGTCGTATCCGGTAAGGTGGAGGAGGGAGTAGAGGAGCATCGAGGCGTGGCCGGCGGACAGGATGAAGCGGTCCCGGTCCCACCACCCCGGGTTGGCCGGCGAGTGCTTCAGGTGCTGGGTGAAGAGGGTGTACCCCACCGGGGCCAGCCCCATGGGAGCCCCCGGGTGGCCGGAGTTGGCCTTCTGCACCGCATCCATGGAGAGGACACGGACCGCATTCACGCACAGCCGCTGCAATTCCGTCATCGAAGTTCTATCCCACCACGAAGTTCAGGAGTCGGTCCTGCACGAACACCACCTTCCTCACGGTAACGCCTTCCAGCTGGCGGGCCACATTCTCCTCGGCCCGGGCCGCACCCTCTGCGGTCTCCCGGTCGACGCCGGCCTCCACCACAATGGTCCCCCGGAGCTTCCCGTTCACCTGCACCGCCAGCTCCAGGGTGGAGGCCACCGTCTTCTCCGGATCGTACGAGGGCCAGTTCGCCCCGTCGAAGACACTTCCCTGGTGCCCCAGCCGCTCCCAGAGCTCCTCCGCCATGTGGGGGCAGAAGGGGGCGATCATGGGGACCAGCGCCTCCACCTCCGAACGGGCGGCCTGACGCCCTCCGGTCCGGACCGCGTTCAGGTACTCCATCATCGCGGCGATGGAGGTGTTGTACTGGAGATCCGCCAACTGCTCCGTCACCTGCTTGATGGTCCGGTGGAGCTTGGCCTCCACCTCAGGATCCGGCGGGCCGTCCCGGAGCTCCTCCACGGGGAGCACGGCGTCCCAGAGGCGCTTCAGGAACCCCCAGGGCCCCTGGATCCCTTCGTCCCGGTAGTCTCCCCCCTCTTCGAAGGGCCCCAGGAACATCAGGTAGAGACGGAAGGTGTCCGCCCCGTACCGCTCGATGATGGGGTCCGGTACGATGACGTTCCCCTTGCTCTTGGACATCTTCGCCCCCTCCCGGATGATGAGCCCGTGGGCCCGGAAGCGGGTGTAGGGCTCCTCGAAGTCCAGGTGCCCCAGGTCGTGGAGCGCCATCGTCACGAAGCGGGAGTACATGAGGTGGAGCACCGCATGCTCGTTTCCCCCGATGTAGCAGTCCACCGGGAGCCAGCGCCGGGTGATCTCCGGGTCGAAGGGGCGGTCGTCGAAGTCGGTGGAGGGGTACCGGAGGAAGTACCAGGAGGAGTCCAGGAAGGTATCCGAGACGTCGGTCTCCCGACGTCCCTCGCCGCCGCAGGCCGGACAGGGGACCCGGTACCAGTCCTCCAGCCGGGCCATGGGGCTGACGCCGGAGTCGTCCGGTTTGTAGTCCTCCAGCCGGGGGAGTACCACCGGGAGCTGGTCCTCCGGAACCGGGACGGCGCCGCACGCGTCGCAGTACACGATGGGGATGGGGGGTCCCCAGTAGCGCTGCCGGGAGATGCACCAGTCGTGCAGGCGGTAGTTCACCCGGAGTCGACCGGCCCCCTTCTCCTCCAGCCAGGCGGTGATGGCGGGTTTCCCCTCGTCCACACCCATTCCGTCGAACTCCCCGGAGTTCACCAGCGTCCCCGGACCGGTGTAGGCCTCCGGCAGGGGGGTACGGGCATCCTGGTCGGGTCCCGCCACCACCCGCACCACCGGAAGTCCGAACTTCAGGGCGAACTCGTGGTCCCGCTCGTCGTGCCCGGGGACCGCCATGATGGCGCCCGTCCCGTAGTTCATCAGCACGTAGTCGGCGATCCAGATGGGGACCGGATGCCCCGTGGCGGGATTCCGGCAGTACCCGCCGGTGAAGACCCCCGTCTTGGTCTTGTCGGTCTTCTGCCGGGACACCAGGTCGGTGCGGGAGGCCTCCAGTCGATAGGACTCCACCCGGGAGCGGCGGTCCTCGGTGGTCACCTGGTCCACCAGCGGATGCTCCGGAGAGAGCACCATGTAGGTGGCGCCGAAGATGGTGTCCGGCCGGGTTGTGTACACCTCCACTGCGGCGTTCCCCTGCTCCGGGGCCGCGCCGGTCCGGGGGATCACGGGGAAGATCAGCTCCGCCCCCTCGCTCCGGCCGATCCAGTTCTGCTGGGCCTTCTTCGTGGTGCTGGACCAGTCCAGTCCGTCCAGGTTCTCCAGGAGCCGCCCGGCATAGTCGGAGATCTTGAAGAACCATTGGGCGATCCGGCGCATCTCCACCGGGGTGTCACATCGCTCGCAGAGACCCCCCACCACCTGCTCGTTGGCCAGCACCGTCATGCAGGAGGGGCACCAGTTCACCGGCGCCTCCTTCCGCTCTGCCAGCCCTCCCTTGAAGAGCTGCAGGAAGACCCACTGCGTCCACCGGTAGTAGTCCGGAGAGGTGGTGTCCACGGTGTGGTCCCAGTCGAACATCCCTCCGATCCGCCGGAGCTGCCGGGTGAAGTTCGCCACGTTCCGGGGGATGAGGTCCATGGGATGGACCCCCACCTTCATGGCGAAGTTCTCGGAGTGGATCCCGAAGGCGTCGAAGCCGATGGGCTCGAAGACCGTGTGACCAAGGAGGCGGCGGTACCGACCATGCACGTCGGCGCCGGTGAACGCGTAGATGTTCCCCACATGGAGCCCCTCCGCGGAGGGGTAGGGGAACATCATCAGATTGTAGAAGGGGTTCTCAGCCTCCCGCAGACCTTCCTTCGAGAAGCGGTTGGTCCCCTTCTCCTCCCACGCCGACTGCCACTTCTCCTCCACGATGGAGGGTTCGTACGCGACGCGTTCCTTGTTGCTCATGGGCCCGGACCATTCGGTGGACGATGGGAAAACGCGAAAGCTAAAGTCCGGAGGAAGGGGGGGACAGTGCGGGGGGTGTGGGCTCCGGGAGTTCCAGCCCCGGAGGGGCTTGATCATGGCCGATTCGTAGGGTACCGTATGGTTCCTAGCCATATGGTTACGTCTCTCTGGAGGCCACATGTCCGAGTTCACCCTGCCCTTCAGGATCGGTGAGCAGGTCACGGGGTCCTTCTTCACGGATCGGCAGGAGGAGGTGCGACGGATCCTGGAGGCGATGCGCACCCCGACCCGCATGCTGGTCTACGGAGAGCGCCGGCAGGGGAAGAGCTCGGCCATCCGACAGGCGGCAGTCCGGGCCGGCGACTCCGGGACCCTGGTGCTCTGGGCCGATGTCTCCACCGCCGCCGACCTGGGGGAGGTGGGGCGCCGCCTGATCTCGGGGGTGCCCTTCCGCTGGCGCTGGCGGGAGGAGCTCCAGCTCCTCCTCCTGCAGGCGAACCTCCGGGTGGAGGCCCGGGTGGATGGCGCCGGGCGCCCCGTCCTCTCCCTGGCCGTTGGAGCGAACCCACTCCCCACCTCCGAAGCGAAGGACCAGTTGGAGCGGGTGGTCCGGACCCTGGACGACCTGGCCGGGAGACGGGGGGTGTCGGTGGCCCTGGTCCTGGATGAGTTCCAGGAGGTGGAGACGCTGGTTCCCCGGGGCGGGTGGATCCTCAGGGACCTCATGCAGACCACCCACCATATGAGCTTCGTCTGCGCAGGGTCCAGGCTTTCCCTGGTGGACAGACTCATCGCGCCGGATGGGCCCTTCCATCGCTTCTTCGAGCCGCTGGCCATCGGCCCCATGGATCCCGGGCACCTGGGCCCATGGATGGAGTCGCGAATGGAGGGGGCGGGGCTCGAGGTGGACCCGGGGGTGGGGGCGGCGATCCTGGAGCGGGCGGGGCCCCGGACCCAGGACGCCCTCCAGTTGGCCCGGGCGGTGTTCCTTGCGGGGGTGGTGAAGGGAGGTGTGGATGTGGCGGATGTCACCGTCGCCTTCCGCCGCTCGGTCCTCGAGGATGGCGACCGCTTCGAAACCATCTGGGCGGGGCTGGCGGACTCCCACCGGCGGGTCCTTCGGGCGGTGGCGATGGGGGAGGTCCACCTGGCCTCCCAGGAGGTGGGGGCCCGCTACGGACTCCCCACGACGGCGGCGGTGAGCAAGGCGGTGCGGGTGCTTCAGGAACGGCGGCACCTGGGAACCGGGACCCCTGTGCGCATGGACGATCCCTTCTTTGCCGAATGGATCCTGCTGCGGGCCATGCCCGACGGCGGGAGCTGGCCGGAGATGCCCGGGGGGGAGTGAGGAGATCGGCCCGGCGGGGGAGGCCGGTGGGGCATCGTCAGCCGGCGGAGTCGTCCGGAGCCGCCTCCGCCGGATCCACCGGGTCGGCGGCCAGGGGCGGGGCCTGGGGGAGGGCCGAGAAGGGGTCCTCCCCCCGCCCGGCGGCTCCCCTCAGCACTTCGATGGCCGCCATCAGGTCCCCGCCATGGGCGTCCTGGAGGGCCTGGAAGTCCGGGAGGCGATGGTAGTACAGCATGCGGGACAGCAGGGTGGCGTTGTTCAGGGGCGTGGTGAGGAAGGAGCCGTAGGTGGTGGCCACGAACTCCGGCTGTACCTGGGTCCTGAACCGCTCCAGCGCCTCCGTGAAGACCCCTTCCCGGAGGGCCAGCACCTCCGGGGTCTCCAACTCCGGGCGGGCGTAGAGGGCGGCCAGTTCGTCCACCACCCCGTCCAGGAACACCGAGAAGCGCATGGCGTCCTGCCAGCGCCCCCGGGCACGGTTGCACCACACGGTGTCCCCCCCGCCCCCCTCCCGCCCACAGAAGAACTGGATGGATGCGGCGTTCCCCACCCAGGTGGCGAAGCTCTCGTTGAAGCGGCCGTTCCCCGGGACGAACAGGTGCTGGTGCGAGATCTCGTGGAGGATGGTCTCCACCAACCCCACCGTGTCGTTCCGCAGGAGGGTGGACATCACCGGGTCCGAGAACCAGCCCAGGGTGGAGTACGCGGTGGTGGGTCGGATCCAGGTGTCGAAGCCCTCCGCCTCCAGCCCCCGGGCCGCCCCCCGGGCATCTTCCAGATCGAAATAGCCCTTGTAGGGAACCCGCCCCACCACCGGGAACCACCAGGTCTTGGCAGCGAAGCGATCCTTGTAGGCGGCGGAGAGGATATGGGAGAGGGTATCCGAGGGCATCCGGACGAAGGTGGTGTAGGACGTTCCCACATCCAGCCCCAGCTCCTCGGCGGCCCAGCGACGGGCCTCCAGGACCATGATGAGCTTCCCCCGGGTGTCCTCGTCGGTGGCCGGGTCCGCCACCACCTCGGGAATGGGGGTGCGTGCCGCCAGGATCTTCGCCTGCTGGACGCCGGCCTTCAGGACGTACACCGGATTGCAACCCGCCAGCAGGAGGGGAAGAAGCAGGACGGGCAGGACCAGGAGCCCTCCAGGGGGGGAGCTCCGGCGGCGGGAGAGGGGGGGGGCATCGCTCCCCCATCCTCCCCGCCCGGGCACCGGACCACTTCCCCGTCCAGGCATCCTCAATCACGCCCGGGGTTCAGGGAGCGGATGAGGGGGACGCCCCCCTCGGTGGGGACGTAGATGACGGTCCCCTCGGGAAGCTGGGTGAGCTTCTCGATGTAGTGGAAGGTGAGGTAGGCGGGAGTCAGGCCGGCGGAGATGATCTCCTGGGCCTGGGCGATCCCCTTGGCCTCCTCCAGCGCCTGCCGGGCCCGCTCCTGGATGATCTGGGTCTGGAACTGCTCCGAGGAGACCTGCTGCTCCCGCTCCAGCCGCACCTCGATGGCCTCCCGGACCCGATCCGGGGCCTGCACGTCCCGGACGAAGACCTCCAGGACCTCGATCCGGTCGCCGGCCTTCACCTGCACCTCCTCCTTCATCCGCCCGGCGATCTCCCGGCGGTTCGGGGAGAAGATCTGGTTGATGGACTGGGTGGCCACGGCGTCCCGGATTCCGTTCCGGACGGCGTTGAGGACGATCCTGTTCTTGATCTGGTCCTCGGTGCCGATCCGCTGGAAGAGATCCGGTCCGTTCAGCCCGTCGATCCGGAAGAGGACCGAGATCTCCAGGTTGACGTTCAGCTGCTCCGAGGTCTGGGCCTCGATGCGCTCCACACCCCCGTCCGGGGGGAAGGCCTGCTCCCGGATGGACATCTTCTCGACGCTGGCCAGCGGGTTCACCAGGTGGACCCCCTGGGCCAGGGGCGTGGGCGTGACCCGCCCCAGGAAGTGCACCACCCCCACCTCACCCACGGAGACCACCACCACCGAACTCATGCCGGCCACCACCAGACCACCCAGCATCAGAAGGTAGCCCACCAGCTTGACCGGACCCTTGAACCCGGCCCGGGAACCCAGGAGGCGGGCTGCCGCCCCGGCCAGGATCATGAGGATGGCGAGGATCGCGAGACCCACGTGAAGCTCCTTTCCACGAGTGGCATGTGCCGGGGCCGATGCACCCGGTCCATCCTTCTACGCAGGTGCCGCTGCCCTTCTTCTCGTTCCCGGCGTCGGCCCGATCCGCCGGTGCGGATCCCGGCCGCCACCCACACCCGGGTTACGGGTTGCCATCGGGGTTCCCGGTGTCCAGGGGCCGATGATCGGGGTCCACCGCTACCCGGAGTTCCACCAGGTCGATGTGGGGGACCAGCTCCGCGGGGAGGAGATCCGCACCCTGGCGAAGGGCCGCCGCGGCATCCTCCGCCTCCACGGAGACCAGATGGTAACGGTGGCCATATCGTGCCGTGATCTGGTATCGCATACCTGGCAATCTACACCCGGGGGAGCCCCGTGTAACCGGGGCTTTCCCACCTTCCGGGGGCGCTCTATCGTTCATCCTGTCACCCCGGGGCCCTTCCCCGGATCCCCGTCTGCCTGTCCAGAGGTCTTCCGTGAGCACATCGCCCGATTCCGGCATCCCGGAGATCACCCCCACCGAACTCCGGCAGCGGATGGACCAGGAGCAACCCCTGGTCCTCCTGGATGTCCGGGAACCCTTCGAGCCCGGGATCGCCGATCTCCCCGCCTATGGCCAGCGCCTCATCCCCATGGGGGAGGTCCCGGAGCACCTGGACGAACTGGACCCGGACGCACCCATGGTGGTCTACTGCCGGAGCGGAGGGCGCAGCGCTCGGGTCGTCCAGTTCCTGCAGAGCTCGGGGTTCACGAACGTCCTGAATCTGAAGGGCGGGATCCTGGGGTGGCGGGCCGAGGTGGATCCCACCCTCCGGGAGTACTGACGCCTCCGGGCTGGCTCCACCGGGGTTCCCGCCATTCCCCGGCGGCGCGTCGGTGCCCCCGGCAGGAGGCGGGCCCGCCCCCTCGAGGGGGCCAGACCGCTTCCCCCACAACCCTTCGGGGCGTTCCGGGAGCTCCGGATCCGGGGGTATGGCGGAGGGTCGTGTGGGTCCGGGAGTGGACAGGACGCCCCGGCCGCCGAAGATTGCCCCCCTTCGTGACGTTGGACATGGATCCCGAGGGAGCGTGCGCATGGGGGGGATGCTGGGAGTATCCCGGTTCATCGACCGGCTGACGGGGTGGGTGGGAGAGATCACGGCGTGGCTGGCCCTGGTCATGGTCCTGGTGGGGGCCTTCAACTCCCTGGCCCGTTACGGGGGGAGGTTCATCGGGGTCAACCTGAGCTCGAACCTCTATCTCGAGTTGCAGTGGTACCTCTTCAGCCTCCTCTTCCTGCTGGGGGCGTCGTGGGCGCTGCGGGAGGACGCCCACGTCCGGGTGGACGTGATGTATGCCAGGCTCTCCACCCGGAAGCGTGGCTGGATCAACGTCGTGGGGGTCGTGACCCTCTTCCTTCCCTTCTGCATCTTCACCCTCTGGACCTCCATTCCCGCCGTCATGAACAGTTGGGCGGTGCGGGAAGGGTCTCCGGATCCCGGGGGGCTCCCCCGGTATCCCCTCAAGGCCGTCATTCTGGTGTGCTTCGGGTTGCTCATCATCCAGGGGGTCTCCGAGTTGATCAAGGCATTCGCGGCCACCAGGGGGCCAGAGATCCCTGCGGGGGGTGGGCCCACCGAGGGCGACGTGGATGCCCGTCTCCGCCATGAAGGCCAGGGGAGGGCCCTCTGATGGAGGAACTCCTCGGCCCCCTCATGTTCGTGGGCGTCTTCGCCCTCATCTTCTCCGGCTTCCCGGTGGCCTTCGTGCTGGGGGGGGCTTCGCTGGTCTTTGCCGCCATCGGGGTGCAGATCGGGATCCTGGACTGGGGTCTCCTCTACGCCATGCCCCAGCGGGTGTTCGGCATCATGTCGAACTACACCCTGCTGGCGGTCCCCTTCTTCATCTTCATGGGGGTGGTCCTGGAAAAGGCCCAGTTGGCCGAGGATCTCCTGACCACGATGGGGAAGCTGTTCGGACCGCTTCCCGGGGGGTTGGCGCTGAGCGTGGTCTTCGTGGGGGCGCTGCTGGCGGCGGCCACCGGCGTGGTGGGGGCCAGCGTGGTGGCCATGGGGGCGATCTCCCTTCCGGTGATGCTCCGCTACGGGTACAAGAAGGAGGTGGCCTCGGGGGTGATCCTGGCCTCCGGAACGCTGGGGCAGATCATCCCCCCCAGCATCGTGCTGGTGGTGCTGGGGGATCAGCTGGGGGTGTCCGTGGGCGCCCTCTTCCTGGGAAGCCTCTTCCCCGGGCTGCTCCTGGTGGGACTCTACGCCCTGTACGTGGTGGGGGTGGCCCTGGTGAAGCCGGCCTGGGTGCCGGCGCTCCCCGCCTCCATCCGCACCGAGACGGGCCCGGAGCTCTTCGGGAAGGTGCTGAAGGCGCTGGTCCCCCCCCTGGTGCTGATCCTCCTGGTGCTGGGGAGCATCTTCGCCGGGGTGGCCACCCCCACCGAGGCGGGAGCGCTGGGGTCGGTGGGAGCCATGATCCTGGCCGCCTTCCGGGGCCGTCTGACCGTGGACGTGGTGCGGGAGGCCTCCCGGGCCACGGCGCTCCTCACCACCATGGTGATCTTCCTCCTCATCGGGTCCACCCTCTTCGCCCTGGTCTTCCGGGGGCTGAACGGGGACCTGTGGCTGGAGCACCTGCTCACCAACCTGCCGGGTGGCACCATCGGGTTCCTCATCGTGGCGAACCTGGTGATCTTCTTCCTGGGTTTCTTCCTGGACTTCTTCGAGATCGCCTTCATCCTGGTGCCGCTGCTGGCGCCGGTGGCGGCGCTCCTGGGGATCGACCTGGTCTGGTTCGGCGTGATGATCGGGATGAACCTGCAGACCTCGTTCCTCACCCCACCCTTCGGCTTCGCCATCTTCTACCTCCGGGGGGTGGCTCCGCCGGAGGTGAGTACCACAGTCCTCTATCGAGCGGTGATTCCCTTCATCCTGATCCAGCTCATCGGGCTGTCGGTCCTGGTCCTCTTCCCGGGGATCGTGGGGAGCTGACCGCCGCGCCTCCCTGGGGCTCCCGTCCCGCAGGGGGGACTCCCCTCCAGGGAGGGGGGGCAGGAGGGGAGGGGACGGTTCCCGGCAATCGGGACGCGCCTGGCAGGATAGAAAAGGGGGAGGTCGGCATCGCCGACCTCCCCCTTTTCTCGTCCACCCCGGGGGGGCGGCATCCGGCTCAGCCCTGCTGCATCCCGCCGTATGTGAAGTTCTGGTAGGCCAGTTCGTTGGTGCTGAACCAGCGGAAGGACACGTCCCGGAAGCTCTTCCACTGATCGTAGACCTTCCGGTACTCCGGAGAGGCCGAGGCAGCCTGCTCGGCGATGTCGGTGGCTGCGGACCGGGCCGCCGTCATGATGTCGTCGGAGAAGCGGCGGAGTTGGGTGCCGCTCTCGATGAGCCGCTGGAGCGCCGCCCCGTTCAGGGCGTCGTACTTCTGGACCAGCGTGGCCTGCACCGAGCGGGAGGCATACTCGAAGACCTCCTTGTAGGTGGCAGGGAGGGCATCCCACGCCGCCTGGTTCACCTGGAAGACCATCTCCGGTCCCGGCTCCCACCACCCGGGGTAGTAGTAGTAGGGGGCCGCCATATTGAAGCCCAGCTTCTCGTCGTCGTAGGGGCCTACCCATTCCGCAGCGTCGATGGCCCCACGTTCCAGCGCAGGGTAGATGTCCCCCCCGGCCAGCACCTGCACCGTGGCCCCCAGCCGGTTCATCACGTCGCCGCCGGCGCCGGGAATCCGCATCTTCAGCCCGTTCACATCGCCGATGGAGTTGATCTCCCGCTTGAACCACCCCCCCATCTGCGCCCCGGTGTTCCCCCCCGGGAAGTTGATGATGCGGAAGTCCGAGTAGAGCTCGCGGATCAGCTCCTTTCCGCCCCCCTCCTGGAGCCACGCCCCCTGCTGCCGGGGGGTGAGGCCAAAGGGCATGGTGGAATCCAGGACCAGGGCGGGGTTCTTTCCGCTGAAGTAGTAGCTCACGGTCTGGGCGGCCTGGATCGTCCCCTGCTGCACCGCGTCCATGACCTCCAGCCCCGGGACCAGCTCCCCCGCGGGATAGGCCCGCATGGTGAAGCGTCCCTCGGTGAGGGCGGAGACCCGCTCGGCCAGCAGTTCGGTCTGCCCGTAGAGGGTGTCCAGGCTCCTGGGGAAGGAGGAGGCGATACGCCACTGGACCCGGGGGCCCGTGATGACCCCGGCGCTCTCCCCTCCGGCCGCCACCTGCTCACCGGGAGCACAGGCGGTGAGGGCGGCACCACTCGCCACCACGGCGGCCTTCCCGAGGAAGCCACGGCGGTTCATGGCGGGGGACTCCGCCGGGGCGTCCGCAGGCTGCTGGTTCCCGAGGGACGTCGAGAGGGAGGAGTGATCCTTGCTCATGTCCTTTGTTCCCGTAGAGGGTGGAGGGTCCTGATTGCAAATGGAACTCCGGACAGGATACGGCGGGAGGCGTGACTGCGCACCCCCCTCAACGTTCCGGGGCTCTCGATCGTCCTGACTTCAGCCCCCTGGACGTGGCCGGTGGAATCTCCCCTCCGGCCCCAGGGTATTGGGGCCATCATCGTGACGGAGGAGCGTCGATCCGCCGTCCCCTGCAGGATCGAAATGTACCGGAGGTGTTCGCCTGTGAAGGTCCCCCAGAAGCGCGTCTCCCCGGCCGGAAGGACGATTCTCCTGGCTGCCCTGTTGCTGGCCGCTCCGCTGACCCTGGCTGGGTGTGGACCGGTGGAGGAGGGGACGGCGGCGTCGCCCGGGTTCCAGACCACGGAGGTGGCTCCTTCCGCCTTCGATGTGACGGTGGAGGCGGTGGGGCTGGTGGAGCCCATCCGGAGCCTGGAGGTGAAGTCGCTGGCCGCCGGTGAGATCACCGCCCTCTACGGGGACGTGGGGGATCGCATCGAGGCGGGGTCGCTCCTGGCGGAGATCGACCCCCGGGATGTGCAGAACGCCTTCCAGGAGGCCCAGGCCGACCTGGAGGTGGCCCGGGCGCGCATGGAGATCACCAGGGCCCAGACGGAGCGGTCCCGGGAGCTGCTGGAAGCGGGGGTCATCACCCAGCAGGAGCATGAGGGGCGGAACCTGGAGTTCGCCAACGCCCGGGCGGCGCTGGTGAAGGCCGAGACCAACATGGAGTTGGCCGATCAGCGGATGGCGGATGTCCGGATCCGGGCGCCCCTCACGGGGACCATCCTGGTGCGTTCGGTGGACCGGGGTCAGGTCATCTCGTCCGCCTCCTCCAACGCCAGCGGTGGAACCACCCTGTTCACCATGGCTCCCCTGGACCGGGTCCAGGTGAGGGTGCGCATTCCGGAGGGGAACCTGGGACTCATGTCTCCGGGGCTCCCGGTGGTGGTTCGCCCGGAGGCGTATCCCGACCGCACCTTCCGGGGGGAACTCCTGAAGGTGGAGCCGCAGGCGGTCACCGAGCAGAATGTGGTGGTCTTCCCGGTCCTCATCGTCCTGGACAACCCCGGGACCCTCCTCCGCCCGGGGATGAATGTGTCGGTGGAGATCCTCGTGGCGGAATACCTGGACGCCCTCACCATCCCCTCCACCGCGGTCCTTCAGCTCCTGCAGGTCCGGGAGGCGGCGAGGATCGTGGCGGCGGATCTCTCGGGGTGGGTGGAGAGCGACGCGGCCCCGGGCGATGGGACGCTGGAGGGGGAGGATGCCGCCGTCTTCGTGCTGGGCGGGGGAGGCGTGGTGGCCCCCCGGCGGATCCGGGTGGCGCCGGGGGATGGGACCCGGGTGCGGGTCCTGGGTGGGCTGGAGCCCGGGGAGACCGTGGTGGATTTCGCTCCCCCGTCCCAGGGAGGGGGGGGCAGGCGCCCCCCCGGGCGCTGACCAGGGGCCTCAGCGCACCACCAACTCCGGTCCCTCCTCCCTGAGTTGCTCCAGGGTGGTCACTCCGCACAGCGCCATGGCCCGGCTCAGCTCCCGGGTGAGGGTGCCCAGGATGGCGGCCACCCCGTCCGCTCCCTCCAGGGAGAGCCCCCAGAGGACGGGACGCCCCACCAGCACCGCATGGGCCCCCAACGCCATGGCCCGGAGCACGTCCACCCCCCTCCGCACCCCGCCGTCCACATAGACCTCCACCCCGTGGGGAAGGGCTGCAGCCGCCACCCCAGGGAGGGCGTCCAGGGTGGCGATGGCGCCGTCCAGCTGCCGCCCCCCGTGGTTCGAGACCACGATCCCCGCCGCCCCCGCCTCCACCGCCAGGCGGGCATCCTCCGGGTGCACCACCCCCTTCACCACCACCGGAAGCCCCGAGATGGAGCGGAGCCACTCCACATCCTTCCAGGTGAGCTCCGGGTCCAGCAGGCGGTGGGCGTAGAGGGCCAGTCCGGACGCTCCCTGCCGACCCGGGAGCCGCTCGTGCCCCTCCTCCTCCAGATTCCCAAGGGAGAGGTGCTCCGGGATCCGGAAGCCGGACCGGATCTCCCGCTCCCGGTTCCCCAGGATGGGGGTGTCCACCGTGAGGACCAGGGCCCGATATCCCGCCTCTGCCGCCCGCTCCACCAGGCGCCGGGTGACCTCCCGGTCCCTGTAGACGTAGAGCTGGAACCAGAGGGGTCCGGTGGCCACCCCGGCGATCTCCTCCAGGGAGGTGGTGGCCAGGGTGCTGGTGACCATGAGGGCGCCGGAGGCCCCGGCCCCCCGGGCGGTGGCCAGCTCCCCCTCGGGGTGGGCCAGCCGTTGGAAGGCCATGGGGGCCACCATCAGGGGAGTGTCCACAGGAGCGCCCAGGAGGGAGGTGGCGGTGGACCGCTCCGCCACCGGCCGCAGCACCCGGGGAAGGAGCCGGATCCGGCCGAAGGCGGCCCGGTTCTCCCGGAGAGTCTCCTCGTCATCGGCGCCGCCGGCGTAGTAGCCGTGGACCATGGGCTCGAGGTGGGTGGCGGCGTCCCGCTCGTAGTCGGCCAGGGAGATGCGCATGGGGGCTCCTCCGGGAGCCTTGGTCGGGGTGCGACGGGGCGGGGGCGAGCGCCCCGGGGGTATCCGGTGGACCTCTGACGCACCAAACTGGGACGGAAGGGCCGTCCCGGCGACCCCATCGACCCATCCCTGCAGCATCCAGCCCCCGCTTCCATGAGCCGACGACGACACCCCCCCGCCGATGCCCTGGCCGCCCTGGCCCGCCGGGATCCGGCGCTGGGGGAGGTCATGGCGCGGGTCCCCCCCTTCCCGGGGTTTCCTGATCCCCAGGGAGGGGCCACCCACTTCCATGCCCTGGCCCGGGCCGTCCTCTACCAGCAACTGGCCACGAAGGCGGCCGCCACCATCCACGGTCGGGTCATGGCCCTGACCCCAGGGATCCGCTTCCCCTCCCCGGAGGAGTTCCTGGCCCTCCCGGAACAGGTGGTACGCGATGCCGGTGTGTCCCGGGCGAAGGTGGCGGCCATCCAGGATCTGGCGGAGCGGACCCTGGACGGACGACTCCCCCTCCGGAGCATCGGCCGTCTTCCCGACGATGAAGTTGTGGAGCGGCTGGTGGAGGTCCGGGGGATCGGGGTCTGGACCGCCCGGATGTTCCTCCTCTTCCGGTTGGGGCGGCTGGATGTGCTGGCCCCGGACGACCTGGGGATCCGGGAGGGGGTCCGGAGGCTGGACGGCCTGGTGGAGCGGCCCCCGGCGGCGGTGGTTGAGGGACGGGGAGAGGTGTGGCGCCCCCTCCGGAGCGTGGCGAGCTGGGTGCTGTGGCGGCTGCTGGACGAAAAAACGCCTGGCACCGGGTGACCCCGGTGCCAGGCGTTTTCCACTCGATCTCCCGGCGGGTCAGTTCGTCCGGGGACCCACGTTGGGGTTCGAGTTCCGCTCCTGGTCGGGGAGCGGCATGCAGGTGATGGGGCCGTACGGCTGGTTCTTGTGGTTGGCCCCCTGCGGGAACGGCAGGTTGTAGCGGAGCATGTCGTTCAGACGGTGCCCCTCCGCGAAGAGCTGCCGCCTCCGCTCCTCCAGGACCACCTCCTGCACGCTCTGGCTCCCGATGGTCAGAGCCGGGAGCCCCTGCGCGGCCCGGAGGCGGTTGATGGCCGCCTCGGCCTGGCCCGGGTTCGCCTCCGCCAGGATCAGCTGCGCCTCGGCCCAGGACGCCATGGGAATGGGCGAAGCGGCGGTGGGATACTTCTCCTGGATCCAGTGGATGGTGGCATTGTCATGCCCCCGGAGCCCCGTGCTCTCCGTGATGACCCGGGTATCCGGCTCCCCCTCCACCGTCAGGTCGGCGTACCGCGCCGGATCCACCGACATGAACCGGTTCCGCCGGTTCAGGTTGAAGATCCGATTCTCCCGCCCGGGGTTCGCCGTGCTGTACTCGGCGTTCCAGACGAATCCTTCCGGAATGGTCGCCGCGTCGGCTGCGGCGCCGGCCAGATCCCCCTGGTTCAACCTGGACCGGGCCCGCCCGTTCAGCGCCATGAGGCGCACGTTGGTGGCCCCCGCCGTCTCGGCGAAGCCGATGGCTGCCGTGAACCGCGCCTCCGCCAGTTCAAACACGGCCTCCCGGGAGATCACCGGTCCCTGGTCCACGGCCATCTCGCAGAACCCCTCCCCCAGCAACTGGGTGGCGTAGCCGGAGTAGGCGTTCAGGAGCGCCAGCTTCTCCGCCTTGGCCTCGACCTCCGCGTCCGGGAAGTCGGTGATGAGGCGGGCCGCCTCGTTGGCCACGTACCGGGCCTGCTGCAGCGGCGTGTAGGCTCCCAGTCCGGTGGCGTCGCTTCCGGTGGGGCAGCCTCCGTCGATGGTGTACAGCTCCACGCCACGCCATCCCCAGCCATTCAGGTTCAACCACCCCGACGAGTTGATGAACTCGTTGGCCAGCATCCCCGTGGAGGCCACGTAGCTGGTATAGGCGCACTCGAAGCGCCCCAGGGCGCTGTTCACCAGGGTGTTGGCCAGCGCCGGGTCGTTCAGGCTACTGGACACCACCCGGCCGGGGATCTCCACATCCAGGAGCCCGCCGTCGCAGGCCGCCACCGCCGCACCCAGGAGGAGGGAGAACCCCACCCCCCGGGTCACGCGGGACATCCGCCGCCGACTGCTCCGTGCACGATCGATTCGATGATTCATGGTCTTGTCACCTTGCTCAGAAGCTCAGACGGAGCGTGGCCGTGAAGCTCGCCGTCGGGGGGAGAACGGTCTGGTATCCGGTGGAGAGCTGTCCGTTGCTCCGGACCTCCGGATCCCAGGTGATCATCTCCCGGCCGCCCACGGGCACCCGGATGGAACCGTCCCTGTACGTGCCCCAGCCATGTTCGGCCGTCCAGAGCATCATCACATTCCGCATCCCCATACTCACCGAGGCCCGCCGGGCCCGGAGGCGCTGCGCGAAGGCGTCGGGGACGTTGTAGCTGGCGGAGATCTCCCGCAGGCGCAGGAACCCCGCCTGGTAGTTGGCGGTGGCGTCGTTCTCGAAGGCCCGGTAGGTGATGAGCTCCGGGTCATCCCGACGGAGCACCACCAGCGAGGTCCCCTGGTTGTGGGTGGCCCGGATCTCGGTATTGGCCTGATAGTGTCCGCCATTCCCCTCCACCCGGGCGTAGAGCCGGAGGTTGTTGAAGAGGGTCACACCGGTGCCGGCACCGATCTGCCAGGTGGGCTGCGTGTGTCCCAGCCACACCTTGGGGGCGCTGCCGCAGGGCACAGGGGCGCCCCCCGGATCCACACCCTGGGGTCCGGTGCCGCCGTCGCACAGCGCAGAGCCGGGGACCAGGGCACCGGTGGGGGTCAGCTCTGCCGAGATGTAGCGGCGGAGGAAGAAGTCGCTGATGGAGTAGCCCTCACGCTGCTGGGCCTGCCCCGCCCCCTGGATGAACTCCAGCCCTCCCAGGTCCTTGATCTCATTCCCCATGGTGGCGAACTGGGTGTCCAGTTCCCACATGAAGTTGGAGGTCTCCAGCAGGCGCACATTCACGCCGATCTCGTTCCCCCACGATTCCACCAGACCGATGTTCACGATCTGCGACCCCGTGAACCCCGAGGAGGGGGGGAGGGGGCGGTTCACGATGGCGTCCTTGGTGGCCCGGTCGTAGCGGGTGAAGGTCAGGTCCACCCGACCGTCCCAGAGGCTGGCGTCAAAGCCCACCTCCAGCTCCTCGCCCCGCTCCGGGGAGAGCTGGGGGTTGCCGAAGGCGCTGGGCTGCAGGGCGGGCTGGTTCTGGTATCCGATGGTGGGGGACCAGAGCTGGGAGGCGTCGAAGGTCCCCGGCTGCTGCCCGGCCACGCCCCAGGCCGCCCGGAGGCGGAACTGGTCGAACATGTCGAAGTTGAAGAAGTCCTCTTCGGAGATCACCCAGGCGCCGCTGAGCTTCGGGTAGATGGCGGCGTCGAAGTCGGTTCCGAAGGCGCTGTTGTCGTCCCCCCGCACGGCGGCGGTGAAGAACGCCCGGTTCCTCCAGCCGATCTGCCCCTGGATGTACACCCCCATCGTGGCGTTCTCCAGGAAGTTCTCCTCGCCGTTCCGCACCGCACCGCCGGATACCGTGGTGATGGGCACCGCCGGGAACTGGGCCCCGGTGGAGGTGATGGACGAGGTGGACGTCTTGTAGTACTGGAAGCCCACGGAGGGCTGGAAGGTGAAGTTCCCCCGCTCCAGGTTGGCGCTGCTGGAGAAGTCCACGGTGGTGAACTTCCTGGCGGCCCGGGTCACGCTCTTGCTTCCCAGCGAGAGGTTGCCGAAGAAATGGTCGGCCCCGTCGGGCTGCTGCGGGTACAGGACGGTGTTCACGTCTGCGTTGTTGTCCAGACCGGCCACCAGGCGGTTTGTCCACCATTCCACCGGCTGGTAGCGGAGTTCGAGGCTGGAGGTGGTCCGGTCGATGGCGTTGGAGGTGGTGACCTTCCCCCACTCCTCCGGGGGCGAATTCCGGAAGCCCCGGGCCCGGGTATTCAGGTTCCGGGGGGTGGACCACACCACGTTGCTGAAGGGGTCGATGTCGATGGCCCCCTGGGCCAGCCGGGTGGTCCCGGTGATGTAGGCCGTTCCCACCACCGCCGTGAGCTTCTCCGACAGGAGGAGCTCCATGTTGGCCCGGAGCGCCAGTCGCTCATCGGTGTTGTGGTCCACGATGCCCATATCGTCGTCCCTGGAGACCGATGCGAAGTAGCGCACCGCGTCCGTGCCCCCCCGGACGTTCAGGTTGTAGTTCTGGGTGAGCCCGTACCCGAACACGTCTCCGTTGCCGTTCACCCGCTCATTCTCCAGCACATTGAAGCCGAAGAAGCCGCCGGGGGCGTCGGGGTCCACCATCCAGCGCTTCCCCACCCGCCCCTCGGGATTCCAGAGCCAGTTGGTACCCACCCGGGTGGTGAAGTCGTACTGCGGTGCACCGGAGGAGCCCCGCTTGGTGATGATCTGGATCACCCCGTTGGAGGCCTCGGTGCCGTAGAGGGTGGCGGCTGCAGGTCCCTTGATGATCTCGATGCTCTCGATGTCGTTGGGGTTCACGTCGTTCAGGCGGCTCACATTCGAGCCCCCCCGCTGCCCCGGGCCTGCGCCGGCGTTGCTGTCCATCCGGACGCCGTCGATGTAGATGATGGGCTCGTTGGACAGCGACAGGCTGCTGTTCCCCCGGATGCGCACCTGCGACCCGGTCCCCACCTGGCCGGTCCCCGGAAGCATCATGAGCCCCGGGGTGCGCTGCCCCAGCAGTTGATTGACGTTGGCCACGGGGGACTGCTCCAGCACCTCCGAGGCATTCACGGTGGCCACCACATTTCCGATGGCCCGCCGCTGGGTGCCGCCGGCTGTTCCGGTGACGACGATCCCGTCCAGATCCAGCGCCCTCTGCTCGAGCTGGATGTCCAGGACCAGGGTCTGGCCGGCGACCAGGGTCACGGTGCGCTCCACGGTGGCGAAGCCGATGCTCTGCACCAGGACCCGGACCTCACCGGCGGGAACGTTGGGGAGCAGGTAGCGCCCCTGCTGGCTCGTGACCGTCCCCAGCCCCGTGCCCGGAACACTCACCTGGGCACTGGCCCGGGGGCCGCCGGAGCGGAGGTCGGTCACGGTTCCTGTGATGGTGCCTGTACTCTGGGCCTCCAATGGGGCCGCCCCTCCGGCCCCGGCAAGGGCGGACGCCCCTACCAGCAAGCCGGCCAACCATGCGGACAAACGTCGAGATGTCATGGTACTCCTCGGTGAAACGGGGAACTGCTGGCGGGAGGGCTCTCAGGGGACCAGAACAGGATGACCGTCCCCTGCAATCGGGAATTCACGAAGCATGAAGCTCCGGAGGAAATAATGAATGGAGGCTTGCAACGAAAGGTTGCAGTCGCGCCGCCCTGGGGCAGGGGTCTTCCGGAGGCCGGGGATGCCAGGGGATCAGCCCCTCAGCCCGGCCCCCGGAGAGCGCCGGTCAGTCCCGCCCGACCTCCTGGATCTCCACGTCGGCCCGGGGGGGGCGGACGTAGGAGGACACCAGGCTCTCATGGCCGTCGGGGCCGATGGCGGCCACGCCGTAGAGGTAGTCGTCGATGGACATGTCCGGGAGGGTGAACTCCGTGACGTTCCCCACGATGGCGGCGTGCTCCCAGTCGAGGCTCCAGCCGTCCCGCCACACCACGCGGTAGGCCACGGCCCCGGGGGAGGCGTTCCAGCGGAGGTGCGCGTCATACCCCCCCCCACGGCCCAGCATGGGGCCGTTGGGACCGTCCACCTCAGGGGCGGGGGGGGCCAGCGCCACGTGCATCACCGAAGCCACGTTCACGCGGGTGTTCCGGGCCAGGTATTCCCAGTCCAGACCGTCCAGCGTGTCATCCATGTTGTGCTGCTTGAAGTAGTTCTCCCGGGATTCGGTCATCCGCACCGCGGCGAACCCCAACTGATTGAACGCGGTGTGGTCTCCCCCCCGACCGAACCGGTCTTCCCGGGCGATGAGCCGGATGTGATGCCCCGGCACGTAGGGAGACGAGGTGGTGCGGATGTAGCGGGCCAGCTCCCGGGAGGGAGACTCCTCGGGGCCCTGGGAGAAGACCCGGACGGTCCGTCCGTCCACGATGCCGTTCCCGCCCCGGGAGTTTCCGATGATGTCGTTGTTGAAGACGGCGTCGATGCGCGTTCCCTCCCGCACCGCCTTCTGGGCGTGGAGGCGGGCCCCCACCAGCCCCTGCTCCTCGCCGGACAGGGCGATGAACACCAGGGTGGCATCGAACTCGATGCCGCTGGCGGCGATGACCCGGGCCGCCTCCATGGTGAGGACCGTGCCCGACCCGTCGTCGTTGGCGCCGGGGGCCGGATGTCCCCACTGGCCCCAGTCCAGGGCCGCCTCCAGGGGGATACGGGCCAGGGAGTCGTAGTGGCCACTCACGTAGACCCGACGCGCGGTGCGCCCCGGGAGTACCGCCATGACGTTGCGGAGCGTCACCTCTTCGGTGATCCGCCCCTGGGCCGCTACCCGGTACTCGTCGAAGGAGACCTGGAAACGGGGGGAGTAGCTCCTGAACTCCTCCGCGATCCACTCCGCAGCGGCGTTGATGCCCACGCCGGTGGTGTCCATGAGGGCGGACATGGTGTTCCGGGTATGGAATCCCACCAGCTGGGTGAGGAGTTCCTCCAGGTGTTCCGGAGAGACCCGGGCAAGGGCCTCCTGGATCCGGGGGTCGAGACGCACCTGGGAGGCGGCGGGCTGCGGGATCGCGAGGGCCGCGAGCAGCACGAAGGAAAGGAAGACACGCACCATCGATGAAGCTCCTCCGGAGAGCCCGGCGGTCGAGCGTAAGGCGGGGGGAGTCGCAATGGACGCGTTTCGGGTCCTCGGCGCAAGGAGCGGATGGAATTCCTGCCGTTGCACGGCGCACTGGCGTGGCGCTTCCCGAGCCGCCACAGTGAACGCCTCCGTCGGCCTGTGACCGGCCAACCCCACCCCCACCGGGAGGTGATCCATGCCGATCCGTACCCTGCGCCCCCCCTCCCCCTGCCGCCATGCGGGCCTCGCCTTCCGGGGGAGCGGTCGCCTGGACCGGGGCGTCCGTCTCCTGGCCCTCCTCCTTTCCCTGGGGATGGCCGGGTGCGGCGGCGATCCGGGGGCGGAGGGAGTGCCCGGGGAGGCCGGGCCCATGGGAGAGCCCCGGGTCTTTGTGACCGATGACGGGCTCCTCCGCTTCACCCTTCCGGAGCGTTGGGGGGACGAGGTGACCATCCGTGAGTCCACTCCCGCCGAACTGGAGTGGAGCCCTCCGGCCCCCGAGCGGGTCTTCCAGTTCATCCTGGCTCCCCGGGACAGCCGCTTCGCCGGGGAGAACCTGTTCAACCTGTTCGTCTACGACCCGGAGGTGTGGGAGGGCGCAGCCCCCCGTGCCGGGGAGATTGGCCAGGAGGTGGCCCGGCGGGACGACCTGGTCTACGTGATGAGCCGTCCGGAGGAGAACCCCTATCCCGAGGGGAGTGTGGACCACGGCCGCTTCGAGCGCTTTGCCGTGAGCGTGGACGAGGTCCGGGAGGCGCTGTTGGGGGGGTGAACCCGGAACCCCACCCCCGTTGGGAGGGTGTCTCCAGGGAGAGGCCGGCCCCATCGCCCCCGTTTCCGGAGTCCCCGTTGATCATCGACTGCCACCTCCATCTCAATCGCTACGAGGACGACGACCCCGCCACCCTCCAGGGCCGGTACGAACTGCTCCGGTCGGAGATGGACACCCACGGCATCGACTACGCCCTGGTGCTCTCCAGTTACCTGGTGAACGATCGCCGCCCCTCCGTGGACCAGATCCTGGAGGTGGTGGAGGATGATCCCCGCCTGGGGGTCGTGGCCGGGGTGAGCTACCTGAACTACCGGGCCGCAGATCTGGCCCACCTCCGGGAACTGCTGGCGGCGAAGCGCATCCGCGGCCTCAAGCTCTACCCCGGCTACGAGCCCTTCTTCGTCAGCGACGGCCGGATGCGGGTCGTCTACGAACTGGCCGGGGAGTTCGGGGTCCCGGTGATGATCCACACCGGTGACACCTTCGACCCCCGGGGAAAGCTGAAGTACGCCCACCCCCTGGAGGTGGACGAGGTGGCGGTGGACTTCCCCGACGTGACCTTCGTGATCTGCCACATCGGGAATCCCTGGATCACCGACGCCATGGAGGTGATCTACAAGAACGACAACGTGGTGGGGGACATCTCGGGCTTCACCCTCAAGCACTTCGAGGAGCGCTTCGAGCGCTACATGCTCCGGCAGGTGGAGGAGGTCATCGCCTTCGCCGGGGACCGGAGCAAGCTCCTCTACGGGACCGACTGGCCCATCTGCGACATGGGGAGCTACCTCCGCTTCGTGGAGAAGCTGAACCTCTCCGACGATGAGCGGGAGCAGATCCTCTGGCAGAACAGCGTCCGGATCTTCCACCTGGATGTGGAAGAGATGGGGCTGCCCCCGCAGAAGGAGCCCGCCCCCCCCGCCGCCGTCCGGGCCAACGGGGGGACGCCGTGAGCCCCCACGACCCGCTTCCTTCCGGGACCGTCGTGGAGGAGATCCTGGATGAGCGGGACCCCAGGGCCGAGGAGGCCCTGCGGCTCATTGCCGGGGCCTTCCAGCGTCCGGAGCGACAGCCTCTCTCGGAGCTCAGGAGCGAGATTGCCGAGAAGCGGCTGGGGCTCCTGGCCGCCATGGACTTCCACCTCCTGGTGGCGGCGGGAGAGGATGGAGGGGTGCAGGGCACGGTGGCGGGGATGTACCTGGAGGGGGTGAACGCTGGGTACATCACCTACCTGGCGGTGGCGCCCCGCTTCCAGGGGCGGAGGCTGGCCCCCCGGCTGAGGGAGGCGCTGGTGGAGGGGTTCCGCCTGGATGCCCGGAACGCCGGGTTCGATGAGCTGGCCTGGGTCCTGGGGGAGGTGAAGGGGGACAGTCCATGGCTGGCGCGCCTCCTCCGGGAAAGGGGAGCGGTGGCCTTCGATCTTCCGTACCGACACCCCGGGGTGACCCGGGACGGGGAGCCGGATGGCCATGTCCTCTACCGACAACCTGTGGGGGACCGGCGGGAGGAACTCCCGGCCCAACTGGTGCGGCGCATCCTCTACGCCATCTACCGGCGGGGCTACCGGATCCCCTATCCCCTGGACGCCCCCGGCTTCCGCGCCATGCTGGACGACCTGGAGGACCGCTGCACCGTGGGGCCCGCCTCCCTCTCCTGAGGGTCCTCCGCTTCGCCTTCCCCTCTTCGCCCCACAACGGCCTCCCGGCCCATCACCCCGCCTGCTGCCACAGGCTCCCGTGGGTCCGGGCCGCCCCTGACATCGCGCAACCTCCCCGATGACGGCTTCTCTCCGCTTCCTGCGCAAGGAAGGACGTCGGATGTCCGGACGACCCGTGGAGGGACGGCCGGTCCGACCCGGGGCGGGTGTCCGCTCCCGCGTCACATGAACCTGCCCCGGGAGGGGAATGATGAAGGGACGACGGTGGATCTGGATGGGACTGGTGGTGGCGCTCCTTGGGGTCGGTGAGCTACAGGCGCAGGAGGAGGCGTCCCGCTTCGGGATCGGATTCCAGAGCGCGTGGCCGGCCTATGGGGTGAGTGGCCTCTACGATGTGAACGACCGGATCACGGCCCAGGCCATCGTGGGGGCCTTCGGGACCGTGACGACGCTGTCGGGACGGGTCCTGTACGACTTCCAGCAGGCCCCGAAGCACGCCCTCTACGGGTTCGGCACCACCGGGGTCTGGCGGCACTCGTACTCGGTGCTGGGGGTGTCCGACTCGGAGAGCTCCTTCTCCGCAGGAGGGGGGGCCGGGATCGAGCTGGACTGGCGGGCCATCGTGGACGGGGAGTCCGATGAGCCCACCTTTCCCCGGCTCTTCTCGTCCTTCGACCTGAGCTTCGTGGCCACCAGCTTCGAGTTCTACGACTTCTCAGGGCTGGTCTTCGGAGCGGGGCTCCACTACCGGTTCTGATGGGGTGTGCCGGGTGGCCCCTGCGCCCTGGGGGCCGCCCGGCACACCGGCTACCGGGTCCCCGGTTGTCCCCACTCCCCCCCGCTCATCCCGCCACCGCGAACTGGAGTTCGTGGAGGCGGGCGTAGAGCCCTCCCTGCTCCAGCAGCGCCTCGTGGGTCCCCTGTTCTGCCAGCCGTCCATGGTGCATGACCAGGATGCGGTCCGCGGTCTGGATGGTGGAGAGCCGGTGGGCGATGACCAGCGAGGTGCGCCCCGCCATGAGGCGGTCGGTGGCCTCCTGGATCTGCTCCTCGATCTCCGAGTCCACCGAGCTGGTGGCTTCGTCCAGCACCAGCACCCGGGGGTCGAAGGCCAGCGCCCGGGCAAAGGAGATGAGCTGACGCTCCCCCACCGAGAGGTTGGCCCCCCGCTCCCCCAGCGGCTGCTGGAACCCCTGCTCCAGCCGCTGGACGATTCCAGTGGCCCCTACTTCGTCGGCAGCCCGCCGCACCGCCTCGTCCCCGATGGTCTTGTCCCCCAGGCGGATGTTGTACGACACATCCCGGGAGAAGAGGAAGACGTCCTGGAGCACCAGCCCCACGGCGGCCCTCAGTTCGTCCTGTCGGAGGCGCTTCAGGGGGATTCCGTCCAGCAGGATCTCCCCCTTCTGGGGGTCGTAGAAGCGGAGGAGCAGGTTGATGAGGGTGGTCTTCCCGGCGCCTGTGTGCCCGACGATGGCCACCGTCTCCCCGGCGGCGGCCCGGAAGTCCACCCCCTTCAGCACCCAGTCCGGCTCCCCCTCCTCGTTGTTGCCGTAGGCGAACCAGACGTCCCTGAATTCGATCTCTCCCCGGACCGGGCGGGGCAGGGGCACCGGGTCCGGGGGATCCTGGATTTCCGGCG
>CAYQVI010000009.1:0-36385 GCA_964420725.1 uncultured Gemmatimonadaceae bacterium
CCCCCCCCGGCGGGACTCCGGGGGCGCGCCCCCTTCCCCCACCTCCGGGCCGAGCTCCCCCAGCAGCTGTCGCCCGGCACTGGCCACATCCGAGAGGACACGGTCCGCCGAGGCGATGAGTTGGAAGGCCTCCCGGATGGTGGCGGGGTTCACCGCCTTTCGCCGGAGCCTGTCCTCCAGATTCTCGGCGAAGCGCTGGAGACCGCTGGACTTCTCCACCAGGGAGCCTCCAGGGGCGTACCGGGACTCCAGGAACTCGATGAAGTCCAACGCCTGGTAGAGCTGGGCCTCGGGGAGGCTCTCCAGCTTCCTCATGAGTCGCTTCCTCAACACGTCGTGCATCGCTGGACCTCCTCCTCCACTCCCCGTTCTCCCGGTCCGGACACCCGTCTCCGGACCACGGCGCCCCCACTGGATGGATCCCTGCAGAGGGGCCGCCCGCTCCATCGGACAAGCTAACGAGAAGCCCAGCCCCTTGCCCCCCCCGGGGAGGAACGGCCACGTTCGGAGGATTCCCCCGTTCCACTCCGCGTTCCACCCCGAAACCCCCGAACCCCGACCCGATGCCACTGCTCCCCCTCCGGCCCGTCCCCATCCCCCCCGCCACCCGGGCCCTGTTCGATACCTGGCTCGACGCCATCGATCGCCGATTGGACGAGCCGTCCTGTGATCGCAACGAGCTCTGTCGGGAGATCCTGACGGCCATCTATTTCCCCCACCACCGGGAGCTGGAGGGAATCGCGGCAGAGGGACCGGCGGAGGGGGTGGCGGCGCTGGGAGCCTCCGTCTCGCTCTTCCACATGGACCCCAGGAATGTCACCCTGGAGCCGGAGTACTATCACGAGACGGATGTGGAGCGCTACGCCCGGGTGAAACCGCTCCTCTGGCTCTGGGAGATGTTCGATCGGAGTCCCCTGGGGGAGAATACCGCGCTGGGGATCCCCTTTCGCCGGATCCTGGCACGCCGGATCTTCAAGCGCTGCGGCCGGAACTTCAAGGCCTTTCCCTACGTGCGCTTCACCTTCGGCTACAACATGGAGGTGGGGGACGACGTGGTGGTGCACCGTCACGTCCTCCTGGACGACCGGGGGGGGATCCGCATGGGGAATCGCTCCTCGGTGTCCGACTTCGCCAACATCTACAGCCACAGCCACGACATCGTGGACCCGAAGGAGGTCTCCACCCCCCTCACCGTCATCGGGGAAGGGGTGAGGATCACCTACCACGCCACCATCCTGGCGGGGGTGCACGTGGCGGACGACTCGATGGTGGGGGCCATGGCGCTGGCCACCCGGGACACCACCCCCCACACCGTGCATGTGGGAATCCCCGCCCGCCCGGTGAAGACCAAGCCCCAGCGGGAAAGGGCGCCGGGGCGGCGGGATCCGTTGGCGTCGGAGTAAGCCCGGAACCGGTGGACTGGACCGGCCCGGGCCCCGGCACCCGGTTCGTGGCCCCTCCCCCGATGAGCATCCCCCCGTTACCCCTCCTTGTCCTCGTACTCCCCCTTCAGGCGGGCCACCACCGCCGGGTCGGCCAGTGTGGTGGTGTCCCCCAGCGCCCTCCCCTCGGCGATGTCCTTGAGCAGCCGCCGCATGATCTTCCCGGAGCGGGTCTTGGGGAGGTCCGCAGAGAAGAGGATCGTGTCCGGGCGGGCAATGGCTCCGATCTTCTCCACCACATGGTCCTTCAGGTCCTGGATCAGTTCGTCCGACGACGGATGCCCCTCCCGGAGGGTCACGAAGGCCGCCACCGCCTGCCCCTTCAACTCGTGGGCCTTCCCCACCACCGCCGCCTCCGCCACCGCCGGGTGATCCACCAGAGCGCTCTCCACCTCCGCGCTCCCGATGCGGTGCCCCGCCACGTTCAGCACATCGTCCACCCGCCCCAGGATCCAGAGGTAGCCGTCCTCGTCCTCCTTGGCGCCGTCTCCGGGGAAGTAGATGCCGTCCCACCTGGACCAGTAGGTGGAGCGGTACCGCTCATCGTCTCCGTAGATGGTCCGGAGCATGGAGGGCCAGGGGCGGGTAATGGCCAGGTACCCGGCCTTCACCTCCTGCCCGGAGTTGTCCAGGAGCTTTGCCTCGATCCCCGGGAAGGGGCGGGTGGCACTCCCGGGGGTGGTTGTGGTGATCCCGGGAAGCGGCGTGATCATGATTCCCCCGGTCTCGGTCTGCCACCAGGTGTCCACGATGGGACACCGTCCACCGCCGATGACGTCGTTGTACCAGCTCCAGGCCTCCGGATTGATGGGCTCCCCCACGCTCCCCAGAAGCCTGAGCCGGGAGAGGTCATGGGCGTCGGGAAAGGAGCGCCCCCACTTCATGAAGGCCCGGATGGCGGTGGGGGCGGTGTAGAAGATGGTCACCCCGTACTTCTCGCAGATCTGCCAGAAGCGCCCCCGCTCCGGCCAGTCCGGGGCCCCCTCGTACATGAGGACGGTGGCGCCGTTGGCCAGGGGCCCGTAGACGATGTACGAGTGCCCGGTGACCCACCCCACATCGGCCGTGCACCAGTAGACGTCCTCCTCCTTCAGATCGAAGACGCACCGGGTGGTGGCCTGCACCTGGGTCATGTAGCCCCCGGTGGTATGGACCACCCCCTTCGGCCGTCCGGTGGTCCCGGAGGTATACAGGATGAAGAGGAGATCCTCCGACTCCATCTCCTCGGCAGGGCAGACCGCCGACTGCTCGGCCATGAGTTCGTGATACCAGCGGTCCCGACCCTGCTTCATGGTGACCCCCGCCTCCCGGGAGATCCCGAAGCCCCGGGCCACCACCACCACATGCTCCACCCCTGGACAGTGCTCCACCGCCCGGTCCGTGTTGGCCTTCAGGGGGACGATGCTCCCCCGGCGGTATCCCCCGTCGGCGGTGATCACCACCCGGGCACCGGCATCGTTGATCCGGTCGGCCAGCGCTTCAGGGGAGAACCCGCCGAACACCACCGAGTGGGGCGCCCCGATCCGGGCGCAGGCCAGCATGGCGATGGCCGCCTCGGGAACCATCGGGAGATAGATCGCCACCCGATCCCCCCGGGCCACCCCGAGCCCCTTCAGGACGTTGGCGAACTTCGAGACCTCTCGATGGAGGTCCCAGTATGTAAGGGTGCGGGTGTCCCCGGGCTCCCCCTCCCAGATGAGGGCGGCCTTGTTCCTCCGGGGCCCGTCCAGATGCCGATCCAGGCAGTTGTAGGCGGCATTCAGCCGTCCCCCATCGAACCAGCGGGCATGGGGGGGATTCCACTCCAGGACCCTGTCCCACGTCCTGAACCAGTGGAGTTCCCCGGCCCACTCCTCCCAGAAGGCCTCCGGATCGGCCGCGGCCCTCTCGAAGATCCCCTCGTCCGACACCACCGCGGCGGCGCGAAAGGCCTCCGGAGGGGGGAAACGTCGGGACTCATGGAGAAGACTGTCGAGGGCGGCGCCGTCCTGGCTCATTGGAAGGTCCCCTGGAAGGTGTGGAACGGTGAGGCGACCCCCACGGGAGGGATCTACAGAAGGGTCCGGCAGAGTAGAGCGGGTCCGGCAGCCGGGCAAGCGGACCTCCCCCACGCGGTCAGGGGGGAAGCCCCCGGAACCGGAAGCCCATCGTGTTGCGCCATAACAGCTTGACACTGCGTCAAGCCAGCCGTTACGATTCAGGAAGAATTCGTCTTGATTCCACTGGTCCTGTCACTCCTGCGGACGACCCGGCCCTCTCCATGACCAAGAACGCCGAAACCGTGGAAGTTGAACTCCGCCGGGCTCTTGAGGCTGGCGGACACCGGTTCACAGGACAGCGGGCAGCGGTCTACCGCTTCCTCTCCGGCACCGAGTCCCATCCCACTGCCGACGATGTCTTCCTGGCTGTGCGGAACGAGGTGAAGGGGATTTCCCTGGCCACCGTGTACAAGAGTCTCGAGACACTCGTGGGCTGCGGCCTGGCCATCAAGCTGACCTACGGAGACGGCTCCGCCCGCTACGATGGCCGGACGGATCTGCACCATCACGCCCGCTGCCTCGGCTGCGGTCGGGTGATGGATGTGGCGGGTCGCCTCGAGGAGCCGGAGTTCGCCTCCCTCCGGAGGAGTGCAGGTCAGTTCCACGTCACGGGCTACCGGCTTGAGTTGCAGGGCTACTGCCCCGACTGCCCTCCCGTGGACCAGGGAACCGGCTCCCACGCCTGACCGGGGGCCTGGGGCGGATGGCCATGGTGGCGGTCGCTCCCCGGATCCGTTCCATGCCATCTCCACTTCCCCCTCTCCCGGCTCCCCCGTCGTTCAGGGGGGTGGTCCTGCTGGATCACCGGGACATCTCCCCCTTTGGCCTCGCCTCCGGCCCCTTCGGCTTCATCCCGAGGGCCGTGGCCCGTCCCCACGATGAAGAGGATCTGGCCCTCCTCCTGGCCCATTGCCGGCGGGAGGGTATCGCCGTCGTTCCCCGGGGTGCCGGAACCGCCATGCCCGGGGGGAACGTGGGGGCCGCCGTGGTCCTGGACCTCACTGCACCGGCTTTCCGGAGAATCGGGGCCGTCCAGGAGGGGACCGCCATCACGGTGGGGAGTGCGGCTGTGGCATCCCTGGTGGAGGAGACGGCCCGGGAGGCCGGCGGGACCCTTCCCTTCCTCCCCTCCAGCGCACAGCGCTGCACCGTGGGAGGGATGGCCGGGACCAATGCAGCCGGAGCCCGGAGCTACCGCCACGGATCGGTGAGACGCTGGATCCAGGAGTTGGTGGTGCTCACCGCCGACGGGGACCGGCTGGAGCTCGGAGGAAGGGCGCTCCCCACTCCACTGGCCCGGGGAGTGGAGCGTGCCGTGGCAGCCGGAGGAGGCCCGGAAGCCCTCCAGGGGGCATGGCCTGCGGTGCGGAAGAATTCCAGCGGATACGACGTCAACGCCTTCCTGGCCGGCGGGGATCCGCTGCAACTCCTGGTGGGAAGCGAGGGAACCCTGGGGGTCATCACGGAGGTGACGTTCCGCCTCCTTCCTGCCCCGCCCCGCACCGCCCTGGTCCTCCTCTCCCTTCCGTCGGACCACCTCATCCCGGCGGCCGTGGGCATGGCCGACTCTGCCGGAGCGTCCACCTGCGAGTTCCTGGGGCAGCGCCTCCTGGAGCTCGTGGCGGCCTCCGGCTCGTCCATCCCCGGTGCCAGAGGCGTTCCCAGGTCGCTGATGGTGCTGGAGGTGGAAGGGGAAGAGGACGAGGTCCAGGGGGCATTGGAGCGGATCCGGAGGGAGATGCGGGGGTTGGGGCTCCAGGGGGTGGAGGCACACGAGGCCGTGGACATGGAGAGGATCTGGGGGATCAGGCGAGCGGCCAGCCCCACCATCCAGGCCATGGCGGATCGAGGGCTCCGGTCGGTCCAGGTGGTGGAGGACTCGGTGGTCCCACCCGCCATGCTCCCCCGGTATGTGGAGGGGGTGGAGGCGATCCTGGGGTCCCGCTCCATCGACCATGTGCTCTTCGGACACGCCGGGGACGGAAACCTCCACCTGAATCCACTTGTGGACCTCCAGGATCCCCGCACCCGGCCGATGCTGGGAGAGGTACTGGACGAGGTCACGGAGCTGGTGGGGGAATTGGGGGGAACCCTCTCCGGGGAGCACGGCGATGGGCGCCTCCGGGCCCCTCTCCTGGAGAGGATCTGGTCCCCGGGTCCCCTGGCGGCCTTCCGGGTCCTCAAGGACAGCTTCGATCCCGGTGGGATCCTGAACCCCGGAGTGATCCTCCCCCTGGAGGGGCAGGACCCCCTCGAGGGGTTGGGAGGTCCACCGTGATCCTTTCGGGCAGAGCCCCTGCCCCGGCACACCCACCCGCGACGGGGGTTTCACCTCCGGACGTCGCCCTCTGTTCCCCGGCCCGGACCCAGCCATGAAGCCGGCTCTCCCCCGACCCCGACCCATCGCCCGCGCTCCCCTCGCCCTGGCGCTCCTGGGGTTGGTCTGGGCTCCGCTCCCCGGTGTGGGACAGGTTGTGGAGGCCCCCACGGACCCTGGAGTCCTCCCGGCCAATCTCCCCTCCTGGATCCGGGGGCTCCGGGACGACGTGGAGGCCATCCTTCCCCGGGATCGCTGGCCCACCGCCCGGTGGGGACTGCTGGCCGTCTCACTGGACCGGGGGGACACCCTGGTGGCTGCCGACCCGGACGAGATGCTGGCACCGGCCTCCAATGTGAAGCTCCTCACCAGCGCCGCCGCCCTGGATGCCCTGGATCCCGGTTTCCACTACACCACCTATCTGCTGGCGGATGGGGACGTGGTGGATGGGGTGCTCCACGGGGACCTGATCCTCTACGGGACGGGGGACCCCACCCTGGACGAGGGTCCGGGGGCGGGGGGCGTCTCGCCCTTCGATCAGATGGCAGGGGAGCTGTTGCGGCGGGGGATCCGGAGGGTCAATGGAGATCTGGTGGGAGATGCCTCCCTCTTCCAGGGTCCGGAACGCGCACCAGGGTGGAATCCGGACGACTTCAACGACAGCTATGCGGCCCGGGCATCCGCCCTGGGCTTCACCGACAACGTCCTCACCGTGGAGGTTGTCCCCGGGAGCACCCCTGGAAGCCGACCCACTCTCCGCCTCCTCCCCGAGGGCTCCCCGGCTGAGTTGATCAATGAGACCAGGACCGTCTCCGGAACACCCAGGTCCATCCGACTGCTGCGGAGCGATCCGGGAGATCCCATCCGGGTCACAGGGGAGGTCCGGGCGGGGTCCCGGGAGGTCCGGCGCACCATCACCGTGGATGACCCGGTGCTCCATGCCGCCTCGGCCCTACGGGCCGTGCTCCAACGCAACGGGATTCCCATCGTGGGGCACACCCGGGCCAACCGGGATCCTGCCGCCTCGGTGGTCACCGGCTCCAGGACGTGGGCCCCCGCCTTTGGACGGACCGCTCCAGAGGTGGTGGCCACCCACCGCTCGCCCCCAATGCAACAGATCCTCACCGTGGTGAACCAGCGGAGCCACAACCTCTACTCGGACATGGTCTCCATGACCGTGGGGCGGGTGATGGAGGGAGAGGGTTCGTTCGAGGGTGGAGCCCGTGCCGCCACCGCCTTTGCCCAGCGGGTCGCAGGGGTGGGGGATCGGCTCTCCCTGGTGGACGGTTCCGGACTCTCCCGGGAGAACCGGGCCACAGCCGGGGCGTTCATCTCGGTGCTCCAGGGAATGTCCCGGGGACCCCACTGGGCCGCCTATCTGGAGACCCTCCCGGAGGCCGGGGGACGATCCCTCCGGAGGATGGGCCGGAGCGCCGCTGACGGGAATCTCCGGGCCAAGACCGGGACCATCAAGAATGTCTCGGCGCTATCGGGGATCGTCCGGTCCTCGGAGGGCGAGGCGGTGCTATTCAGCATCCTTGCCAACGGCGTGCCCAACACCTGGCAGGCAAAGGATCTGGAGGATCGGATCGGCATCCGGTTGGCAGGACCCCTCCGTCCATCCATGGAGATCCCATCGATGGACTCCCTTCAGATCCTGGGGCCAGCCTCCGCCCAGGCCACCCAGGAGTCCACCCGGCGCTGACGAGGGGACCTCCCTCTCGCCTTCCCTCCGCCACCACAGTCCCTGCTCCCCGGGGACGGCCTCGCCAGACTCCGGGACCCGGGGTCCGGAGAGGCCTACCCGCTCAGGAAGGAGCTCGTCCCAGGGCCGAGCGAAGGCGCCGTCGGAGCTCCACA
This sequence comes from uncultured Gemmatimonadaceae bacterium, assembly GCA_964420725.1. Classification (GTDB taxonomy): domain Bacteria; phylum Gemmatimonadota; class Gemmatimonadetes; order Longimicrobiales; family Gaopeijiaceae; genus CAYQVI01. The sequence goes on from CAYQVI010000009.1 coordinate 7,659, forward strand.
CCGGACATGGTGGTCAGGGTGCGCTCCGCGGTCCGTACACTGTTCCAGCGAACGTCGCTGAGATCCACCTCTTCACCCCCGTCCACCGGGGAGAAGACCAGGTGGAATCGACCCTTGTAGTCGAACCCCGGCCGCTCACGCACACTGGCCCGCCAGGACTGTCCCGACTGATCCTCGAACACCTTCATCGACACTCGTCTCCTGCTGGGTGGGCACCGGAGGGGCCCCGGTGCATCGGTGGGTGGGCGGACCGCATGGGATGGAGCGCGGTCCGGGGAAGCCTCCCGCTCACCGTGAAGTTCGTGGCAAGGCGGGTCAGGGGGAAGCCTGCCGCGACTCCTCCAGGAGCTTCAGGAATCCCATCTCATCCAGCGATTCCAGATGCCGTTCCGCCTCCTCGGGTCCGTTCGCCGGAAGGTGGGCCCGGCGGGGGGGACCGCCCAGGGAGGGAACGAGGAGAGCCACCATCACACCCCACGACTCCCGACCCACCCAGACCTCCCACTCGGTCCCGTCCCGGTCCCGGAATCGCCTCATGCCTCCCCCTGCCCCATCAGGCCACCGACGACTTCCCATCCTCGAGTTCCCCCTTCCCACCCTTCTTCATCCCCTCCAGGAACATCCGGAGCACCATGGAGAGCCCTCCCCCCCTTGCGATCTCCGATGGGGTGGCACCGGTGTAGTGCTTCAGCGCGCGACGGAAGGCCGAACCACTGGAGTACTCCAACTGCCTGGAGATACTCTCCCCGGAACGGGCGGGTTCTTCCAGCCAGTGACCTGCGTGGAAGAGCCGGGACCAGAGAAGGAGGTGGCCGACGGAAGGGAGCCCGGTGGCCTTCAGGCATTCGCTGAGGAAGGGACGGGTGACGCCCACCTCCCGGGCAAACTCCTCCGCAGTGGGCCTCCGGTGCAGACTCTCCAGCGCCCGACGGAGAACCTCCAGTTCCCGGGGGGGAACATGCTGGGCCAGTCGGCGTGCAACCAGGGCCGGGGGAGACTCCTCTGACGCCTCCGCCAGGACCCGTCGGAGTTCCAGCCCCCAGTCGTCGGCGTAGACCATCACCAGGTGCCGTAGACCGGTGCGCCCGAGCTCGAAGAGGATGGCAGGGTCGGTCCCCAGCCGCGCCAGGAGCACGATGGGGGTCCGGGGAAAGCCGCGCCGGAGGGGGCGAAGGGCCTCGGCCCGATTCGCCGTCCCCGGCAGCGCGCTGATGTCCACCAGCACACTGGTGACCGGACGGTTCAAAAGGTACTGTTGCAGCCGCCTTGCCGAAGGGGCCACCAGCACCTCATCCCCGTCGGGAAGCTGTTCCGGGACGGCGCTCCTGACGCCCGGATCCCGGCTGAGAAGGGCCGTGAGAGCCATTGACTGTCGGAAAAGGTATAGGAAAGCGTCGAAATGATTCGGCAGAACCGTTGAGGCCGCGCAATACTTGATTCAGAAGTTGTCGGGACAATGCCCGACAAACCGCTGGTGAACAACCCTGACCCCTAACGCTCGAGGCCGACCATGTCCGCTTTCCGCCGCTTCGTCTCCGCCTTCTCGCTGTTCCTGGTTCTCGGTGCCGCTGCCTGCAACACCTCCCTGGTGGGCACCGACGACTGTGGTGAAGAGTCTGCCGAGTGCTTCGGTGGCGGAGGCGGAGGCCCCACCCACGGCTCCGACAACTGAGCCAACCGGGGATCAGCTGGCCCTGGCAACAACTTCCCTGAGTTGCCGGAGTTCAGACAGGACGCGGTCGGCCCGCTCAGCAAGGACTGGAAACTGGATCGTGTTACTGTCGGGAAGATCCAGTCCAGCCAAGAGACTAGAGGTAGCTGAGGAAAGTTGGCTCAGGCTGTGAATCTCGGCGAGGACTGAGGTCCGCTCCAACCAGGAGCGGGCCTCTTCCTTTTTCCCGATGGCAGCGAAAGCCTGTCCACAGGTGATCATCACCTCACCGCGGAAGGTGGGAGCCAGAGACTCCCACTCCGACGTGGCGACATCACTCCAGCGCGCCTCGAAAGCCTCAGCGTCGTTCTGCTTGGCAGCCACCAGGGTCAGAGCCACCTGCGCCATGAGGGCTGCCGGCTGGTTCGGGCCCAGATCCCTGACGACCATGTATGCGTCCTCGGCGGACCTGAACTGACCTGTGGCCAGGAATACACCGGCAAGGTCCAGCAGCGCCAGCGTCTGGTGGTAGGTCTCCGGATACAGGCCAAAGGCCGCCCAGCCATTCACGATGGCGTCGGACCAGTTCTCATCGTCCTTGTCCAGCGCCAGCATCGTGTGGTGACCGGAGGCCAGGGCGTACCGGTCGTCCATTCCCCGGGCCACCTCCATCCCCTCCACCACCACCGCCCGGGCGCGGGAGGTCTGCCCCATCTCCCGGAAGGTGTTGGCCAGACCGTCCAGCACCACCGAGACGGTGCGAGCCTCGCCCCGGGCCCGGGAGATCTCCAGGGCGGTGGAGTACCAACGCTCGGACTCCACCAGGTCCCCCAGACGACGGCACGTCCTGGCATGGAACCGGGCCGCCTCCACCGTGGAGGCGGAGTCCCCGGCAATCACCGCCACGTCGTAGGCGGTGCGGTGGAACTCACGGGCGCCGAACAGATGACCGGATCGCTCCACCAGATTCCCCAACTCCAGGAGGACCCGGGCCAGTTCGGCGGGACGCTCCACCTCCACCGCGTCCACCACGCTTTCCCACAGGATCCGCTCCGGATCGCCTGCAGGAATGGTGTCCACCTCACGCCGCACACCGGAGGCCCGGTACAACACCGACTCCAGCTCCACCGCGAATTCCTCCTCGATGAGCCCCCGGACCAGCCGGGCCACCAGGAAGCGGGCTGCGATCCGCCGGTTCGCCTCCTCGTCCCCTTCCCGCCCCTCGATGTCCTGCAGGACGGGCCAGGCGCCGAAGCTCTCGCTCCTCCGCCGCTCGAAGGAGGAGGGACGAGCCAGCCGACTTCCACCGAAGGGAAGGTCCCGATGGAGGAGGATCGAAGCGCACTCACCCGCCAGGAACATCAACTGGCTGACCTGGGTCGCCGGCAGGGCCGCCCGGGGACGCACCGAGTCCACCACCACGTACCAGGAGCGGGAACCGTCGCTTCCCATGGCCACCGCCGCGGTGCTCCGGACCCCTTCCAGGATCGGAACCACCTGACTTGCGGAGAGATCCGCCCAGTCCCTGAACCCGGGAACACCATCTTCCCATGCAGCCTGGAGATGTGCGGGGTCGAAGCCACGACGGGGGGGGGTGTGCAACAGATCCAGGACACAGTGGACATGGACGACCCCGGGGCCGTATTCGTCCACCCAGACCGCAGACGCACGATCCCCATCCACCAGAAGGAGGACCTTCTCGAGGATGGAGGCCACCGTGGACCGCTCGGGATCGGCACCGTAGAGGGCCGTCGCCTCGCGAAGCCGCTGCTGCCGGCGAATCCGGTACTCGTCAAGTCGAACGAGAGAGGACGTGGACATGGTCGCAGTCAAGAGGTGTTCACTGGCGGATATCGGAAGCTAGACCTCCGTACCCGGGAGCACAACGGGATTCTTCTCTACCCCCGTCCGTCGCTCCCTTCACCTGCAGCAGGCCCCCTTCTTTCGTGCCGCGGGCCCGGCTGCTGCGATTCTCTATGGAAGAGTCGTGCCAGCAGGTTGAGCAAGCAGGTTTCCGAGTCCGGATGGGTCGGGGCTGTCCACTCCAGGGGCCGTAAGTGCCCGCATTGTCTCAACCTTCAGGAGTCCACCGCCCCCCTCCGTGCCGGGCTGGCACCAGGGCCCGGGAGGGATGCCGGGGGCCTCAGCCGCAGGGACCGCGCCACGGAGGCTGGGGAACTGCCACGGCGGGGGGACGCAACTCCCGGGGAATCCTCCGGCTAGTCCCCCGGCTCCAGCGATCGGGGGGAACCGGCCGAGGGGCCTCTCCCCTGGAGCCTCTGCAGCTCGGGGAACTCGTACAGGACGATCCCCTCGTCGGTGATCTCCGAACGGACCCGGAAGCCGTCATCCATCGTGATCAGGACCCGTTCGGCCGCCTGCATGGTCGTGCTCAGCGACGCGGCCACCTCGGTGACCGTCAACGTCCCCCCCCGCTCCGAGGCCAGAAGGAGAACCCTCTGCTGGAGCCCGGTGAGGAGGGCCTGTCGTCGGGCCTGCAACGCCTTCTGCCCCCAGAGGAAGAGGCCGCCCCCCAGGAGACCGATGACTCCTCCGCTGGCCAGGGCGCCCACCTCCAGTGACGCGACCCCCACCGTGACGAGGACCACGGAAAGAGCCGCCGCCCCCACGCCCATCAGGCGTCGCACCAGCCCTCCCCGGGGGAGGGGTGGCTGAGGGGCGGCCATCTCCATCCGGGCCATGGCCACCGCCTCCCCGGTGCCCTCCACCTGTCGTCCCACCAGAGCGTGTTCCCATCCCAGCCCACAGTTGGCGCACACCAGATGGTTCCGCTTCACCGCCCAGTAGATGATGCCGCCGAAGGTGTAGGTGAAGAGTCCGACACCCACGAGGAGGGCCAGATGGGAGGGGCGCCTGAAGTAGGGAATCCCGTCTCCACGGAAACCGCAGCGGGGGCACCTTCGAACTGAACCGGTCATGGCAGCACTCCACTCCACCGTAGAGCCGGAATGGGCCCGCCCCCCGGGAGCGGCTCTTCCTCTGATGGCAGGGTACATGGGACATCCGATGTACAGAAGTGGGACGTACGCGTCCCACCCACTACGGATTCCCTCCATCCAGGATTCACCGCGCCTCCCTCCGGATCTCCACCAGATCCAGGATCGGGCTTCCGGTGAGCCCGGCAGCCCCGGTCCGGACCCGTCCCACCACCCGGACCCGCTCCAGCGGTGTGAGCCCCTGCACGTCCCCCAGACGCTCCGGAGGCACGGCCACATAGACGAAGATCCCATCTGCCCCACCCGCCCGGGCCAGCAGGTAGGGCTCCCCCTCGAAGAAGTCCGTACGCACCCGTTCCGCTCGCTCCAGGGCGATGAACTGGAGCGTCCACGAGACCACCCGGCCGCGGTACCGGGCCGGATCCGCCACCACCGCCTCCACCGTGGCCCCAGTGGCCGGTTGGGGAGTGGCGGCGGAGTCCGCCCCTTCCGGGGACCAGACCCACCCCTCCAGCTGGACCCGGACCCAGTTCCCCTCCCGCGCCACCACCTGCATCTCCACCCCCGGGGCACTCCGGGCAAGGGTGTCCCCGTCCGGCGCACTCAGGACCGGGCGCCCCCGGGGGCTCCCGGGGAGCCACCGGGTCTCCGGTGTGGGGGGGGGAGAAGCGGCAGGAGGAGCCGCAGTTGCGGGAGCGGCGGCCGGCGGAGGGGTGGAGACCGTGACGGAGGGTCCCCAGATCCAAGCCGTGCGCCGGACGCGGGCCCACCCCGGGATCCGTTCCTCCTCCACCAGGAGGGTGGATGTATCGAGACGGGCTGCAATGCGACCACGGGGCTCGTCCCGGAGATTCTCTCCGCCGGGCTCCGACACCATCAGATCGAAGCTCCCTCCGGACCTGCTCCGGAGGGAGGCCAGCCATACCCACCCCTCGAAGGTCACCTCCAGCCATCGGTCACTGCGCCCCTCCACCACAAGGGTGGAGCCGGGCATCATCCGTCCGATGATCTGTCCGTTGGGTTCCGCCCGGATGTTCTCCTCCTCACGCACGACGGCAGTCTCCTGGGCGGCCACGGGAGTGGCCACCGTCAGGAGGAGGAACAGCGCCAGCGTCGTGAAGGGTCTGCCGGTGGTGGAGCCGGCGTGGCTGCAGGACATTGCGAACAGGAGCGGAGGGATCGGGTACATCAGGGAGATCCAGGTCCAGCTTCGAATCTCGCGGCGCCCCGGAAGGGCGTCAAATCCATCCGATGCGGCCGGCTGTTGATCCGGAGAGGCCTCTCCGGGTACCTTCGGCCGGATGTCCATCCGCCGAACCAGGCAGACTACCCGAAGGAGCCCATGCGACCCCTGGCACCCCTGCGTCTCGCTCTCGCCCTCCTCCTCGCTGCGGTGATCCAACCCGCCCCGGCGTCGGCACAGCGTATCCCCTCCCCCTACCAGTTCATCGAGACCCGGCAGGAAGTGGGGGGCTTTGGCGGCTACCTCTCCGCCGATACAGGCCCCTTCGAGTTCGGGCCGGAGGGAGGGCTCCTCACGGGGGTGCGCTACTCCATCGAACTGAGCGGCCCCTTTTCTCTGGAGGGGGTGGGGTCGGTCATGGCCGGGGAGCGCTCCGTGGTGGATCCCCGCCGGGCGGAGGGGAGCCGGATCATCGGGTCCGCCGACACATGGCTCACCTCCCTGGACGCCAGGCTGAAGTTCGCCCTGAACGGCCGCCGGACCTGGCATGGCCTGGGACCCTACCTGACGGCCGGGGGCGGCTTCATCACGGATCTGGCAGGGGACGATGCCCTGGACCTGGAACTGGAGGAGGAGGATCGCTTCTCCCAGGGCGCCTCGTTCCTGGGGGTGCTGGGCGGGGGAGTGCGCTTCTTTCCCTCGGAGCGCCTGATGCTCCGTACGGACCTGGAAGGTCGCTTCTGGAAGATCGAGACCCCATCGGGGTTCAGTGATCCCGACCTGGCCCTCCCCAACGTGGAGCGGGACCAGTGGATCTCCGGGTGGGGCTTCACCCTGGGTGCGGCGTGGAGGTTCTGAACCCACCTGCCGACTGGCTGACGCTGGCGGAGGCGTCGGCCAGGGTCCTGGCCGCCGGGGGGAGGCCCACGGAACCGGTGCTCCTCTCCCCCTCCGAAGCCGGAGGCCTGGCCCTGGCCCAACCTCTCATTGCCTCCCGCACCCTTCCCCCCATGGACTCCAGCGCCATGGACGGGTATGCCCTGCGGGGGGCAGAGGCCGCCGGGGCGTCGCCGGATCGCCCCAGGCGCTTCAAGGTGGTGGGACTCCTCCGCCCCGGCTCCCTCCCCCACATCCAGCCCGCCCCCGGAGAGGCGATTCGCATCCTCACGGGGGCTCCGATCCCTGCCGGAACCGACTCGGTGATCCGGGTGGAGGACACGGATGGGGAGAGGGAGGAGGGATGGGTGGTGGTGTCCGATGATCGGGATGTGGGGCGCAATGTCCGCCCTGCAGGGGAGGATGTGGAGGAGGGGGAGACCCTCCTCCTCGCCGGTCACACGGTGGACCCCGGCTCCCTGGCCCTCATGGCCGCCCTGGGGGTCCGATCCATCTCCGTCCATCCCCGCCCCCGGGTGGCGCTGATCTCCACCGGGGACGAGCTGGTTCCCGCCTTCACCCCCCTCCCCGGGGACGCCCCCCCCTCCCCGGTGGTGGACTCCAACGGTCCCGCGCTGGCGCTGGCCATCGCCGGAGCTGGAGGCCTTCCCCTCGGACCCCGGATCGTGGGGGACGATGGGAAGGCCCAGGAGGAGGTCTTCCGGGAAGCGGCGGAGGAGGCCGATCTCCTGGTGGTGACGGGAGGGGCTTCCATGGGTGAGGCGGATCTGGTGAAGAGGGTGCTGGACCGGATGGGGTTCCGGTTGGACTTCTGGCGGGTCACCATCCGGCCGGGGAGCCCCTTTGGCTTCGGACTCCTGCCCCGGAAGGATCGTGCCCCCCTCCCGGTGGCAGGGCTCCCGGGGAACCCCGCCTCGGCCCTGGTCACCTTCGAGATCCTGGTCCGACCTCTGGTCCGGGCGCTGGGAGGACACTCCCGTCGCAGCCGGATCGTCCTCGATGCCAGGGCCGGGGCTCCCCTTCCCGGCGCCGGTGGGAACACCCACCTGGTGCGGGTGACCCTCCACCGGGCGGACGGCTGGGTGGCTCGGCCAGCGGGCCCCCAGCGATCGAACCTCCTGGCCCCCATGGCCCGGGCCCACGGGATCGCCGAGGTCCCTCCCGGCCCCGACGGGGGGATCCCGGAGGGAGGGGCCGTCCGGGTGCACCTCCTGACGCCCGACGGATGGTAGCCCCGGGGGTGAGGGTCGGCGTCCTCCTGCTGCTGTTGGGGGTGTTGGCCCTATCCGGGTGCGCCGTTCCCCGCTGGCCGGTTTCCGGGGAGGTGTCCTCCCCCTACGGGATCCGGGTCAGGGGGGCCATCCTCCCCTCCATCCACCGGGGGGTGGACATCCGGGTGCCCGTGGGGACCGAGGTGCGGACCATGGCACCGGGGCGAGTCCGCTTCGCCGGGACGATGCGGGGGTACGGGGAGGTCATCTGGATCGACCACGGTCCGGATCTCCTCACAATCTACGCCCACCTCTCCCGCCTGGGGGTTACGGCGGGGGAGGAGGTGGGGAACGGGCAGGTCATCGGGTGGAGCGGTCGGAGTGGGACGGCCACCGGCCCCCATCTCCACTTCGAGGTGTGGAGATGGGGGCGGCCCCATGACCCGGTACCACTGCTGGGGCGATTCCCCTGAGCTATCCGTCGCCCTTGAGGGTGCGGATCTCCCGGGAGAGGACCGGAAGGACTTCGAAGAGGTCGCCCACGATCCCGTAGTCCGCCACCTGGAAGATGGGCGCATCGGCATCCCGATTCACCGCCACGATGGTGCCGGCGGTGCGCATTCCGGCCAGGTGCTGGATGGCCCCGGAGATCCCCACCGCGAAGTAGAGCTTGGGGGCCACGGTCTTCCCGGTCTGCCCCACCTGCTCGCCGTGGGGGCGCCAACCTGCGTCCACCACCGCCCTGGACGCCCCCAGCGCGGCGCCGTCTCCCACCGACTCCGCCAGCTCCTCCAGCAGACCCCAGTGCTCCGGACCCCGGAGCCCACGGCCTCCCGACACCACCACCGTGGCCTCTGCCACATCCGTCGCTCCCCCCGACGCCGCCCGGAACTCCACGAAGGTGGAGGAGGGACCGTCCACGGAAGCCAGCGGAACCGACTGCACCGCCCCCGCGGCCGGGCGCTCCACCGGCTGGAAGACATTGGGCCGGAGGGTGGCCATCACCGGAGAGGCGTCTACATCCAGCCGGGCAAAGGCCTTCCCGGAGTATACCGGGCGAACCAGGACGAGGCGGCTGGAATCCACCGAGACACCGGTGACGTCCCCGGCCAACGGCACGTCCAGGAGAGCCGCCACCCGGGGTGCCAGATCACGACCCAGCGCGGTGGCGGGGAAGAACAGCCCCGTGTACCCCTGGCTCCGGACCAGCTCCGCCACAGTCCGGGCATGGCTCTCCGGCTGATACCGCTCTCCGTCGGCTCCCTCCGCCACATGGACCACGGAGGCACCCCATCCACCCAGCGCCGGGGCCACCTGGGACGCACCCGGGCCCCCGATGACCAGGGCATGGGCCTCTCCACCCAACTGGGCGGCCACCTCCGCCGCCGTCGACATCACCTCACCGGCCACCCCCCTCAGGCGCCCGTCCCGCAATTCCGCAAAGGCGAGAATCTTCGCCATGATCAACTCCAGTTCAGGATTCCCAGGAGGGTCAGAGGACGCCGGCCTCTTCCCGCAGTCGACGCACCAGCTCCGGCACCGCATCCGTCCCCTGCCCCACAAACCGCCCGGCTTCCCGGGCAGGGGGCGGATCCAGGGTCACCACCTTGAGGCGGGAGGGAGCGACCTGGGCATCCTTCTCCTCCAGCGGCTTCTTCTTGGCCGCCATGATCCCCTTCAGCGAGGCGTAACGGGGCTCGAACGCTCCCTTGGTGATGGTGAGGACCGCCGGAAGAGGAAGCTGGAGGACCTCGGAACCACCCTCCACCTCCCGATGGGCGGTGACCACACCGTCGGCCACCTCGAAGTTGGACACGGCGGTGGCGCAGGGCCGGCCCAGGATGGTGGCCAGCATGGGACCCACCTGCTGCTGGTCGTCGTCCGCCGCCTTGACGCCCAGGAGGACCAGGTCGGCCTCCAGGCCCCCCAGCTCCGCCGCCAGGGCCCGGGCGGTGGCCAGACCGTCCTGGGTCACCTCGCCCTTCAGCAGGATGGCCCGGTGGGCACCCATGGCCAGCGCCGAGCGGAGTGTCTCCGCGGAGGCTGCGTCCCCGAGGGTGACCACCGTCACCTCCCCGGTTCCGGCGGCCTCCACCAGGCGCAGCCCGGCCTCGACAGCGAACTCGTCGTAGGGGCTGACGATGAACTTGACGCCGGCGCTGTCGATCCCCTTTCCGGATGAATCCACCCGGATGCGGGTCTCGGTGTCCGGCACACGCTTGATGCAGACGATCACGTTCAAGGTTCTGCTCCGGCCCTGCGGTGAGAAGGATCGGGATGGAGGGAGGATGTCCTCCCTGCCGGACGCGCCCTACCCCCGGGGGGATGGGAACGGTCCGGGTCGTACCGGCCCCCTGGAGGACCGGACGGATGACGGACGCAGCCCCACAGCGGAGCATGGCAGGGGCTCACAGCGACGCCCCCAGGATCCCGAAGGAAAGGAGGGCCAGGGCACCGGCCAGGGCTGCGTAGGGCAACTGCGTCCGGACATGGTCGATGTGGTCCGTGGCGGCGGCCATCGACGAGATGATGGTGGTGTCACTGATGGGGGACGAGTGGTCCCCGAAGATCCCGCCGGAAAGGGCGGCTGCCACGAAGGGGGCCAGGGGGAGCCCCAGCGTCGCCGCCGCCGGGACGGCGATGGGCAGCATGATGGCGAAGGTCCCCCAACTGGTCCCCGTGGAGAAGGCGATCCCCGCCGAGACCAGGAAGATCACAGGAAGGAACACGGCAGGCGGGAGGAGTCCGCTGGTGGCGTTGGCCACCCAGACACCCGTACCCAACTCCTGGGTGGAGGACCCCAGCGCCAGCGCCAACTGGAGGATCAGTGCCAGGGGGACGAGACCCGCAGCGCCGGTCAGGGCGGTGCGCACCAGTTCGTCCACCGTGGCGGCCCGCTGCGCCAGAAGGAGGACCCAGGCGGTCCCGAGGCCCGAGAGGACGGCCCAGAGGACGCTGGTGGATCCGGATCCGGCCCTCAGGTCCCCTCCCCCGGTGATCACCAGGGAGATGGGCATCATGAGCACCATGACCACGATGGGGAGGACCATGTTCACGGCCCGGGGGGGAATGCGGTCCGATCCCTCTCCCGAAAGCACACGCTCATCCATGAGCGGCTGCGCCCCGGGCCAGAGAACCTCCCCTGTGCGAGCCCTCTCCTCCGCCTTCTTCATGGGGCCGATGTCGATCCCCCAGACCATCACGATCCCCGACAGGAGGACGGCGAAGATGGCGTAGAAGTTCAGGGGAATGGAGCCGATGAAGACCCCCAGCGGGTCCTCGACGCCCAACTCCTGGAGGATCCCCAGGTTGTAGGCGCCCCAGGCGTTCAGGGGGATGAGGATACAGATGGGGGCCGAGGTGGAGTCGATGAGATAGGCAAGCTTCTCCCTGGCCGTCCTGTATCGGTCGAAGAGGGGCCTCGCCACCGATCCCGCCACCAGTACCGTGATGTTCGATTCAATGAAGATGACGAGCCCCGTGCTCCACGCCAGCGCCTGGGCCTTCCGGGGGGAGTCCACCCACCTGCGCCCTTCCAGCCACTGCACGAACCCCTTCACCCCTCCGTAGGTCTGGATCGTCCCGATGAGGGCGCCGATGACCAGGGTGAAGAGGATCACCCGGGCGTTCCCCGGATCGGAGAGGACCAACACCACCCCCTCGATCCCGGCCCCCAACCCGGCGATGGGATTCCACCCCCGGAGGATCGTCCACGCCAGCCAGATACCGGCGAAGAGGGAGATGTACACCTGCCTCGAGACGATGGCGAGGACGATGGCCAGAAGGGGCGGGAGCAGCGAGATCCAGGTGGGGTCGGTCATACGCTCCCGGGGTTGGGGCGGGGGAACCCGGACATCAGCGGGGTGAGCCGGACACGTGGGGATCGTTCAGGACCCGGAACCGAAGCGGCCAGTCCCGGGCCTCCCGGATCCCGATCCGGCCCGAGGTGGCCACCCGATCGTGAGGAACCGGTGGACCCGCCACCAGCCGGAGCGGTGGCAAACGTAGATCGTGGCGATTCAGGGAGGCGTCCACCCCCAGCGCCTGGCAGAGCCGCCCGGGACCGGAGGTGAGGATCCTGGATCCACCCCGGCGGCGGGCCATGGCCGCCTCTCCCGACAGGGGTGCCAGAGCCCTCACCAGGACCGCGGCGGGCTCCCCCACCGGACCCGTCACCACGTTCAGGCACCAGTGCATCCCGTAGATCCGGTAGATGTACAGGGACCCAGCCGGACCGAACATCGGGTCGTTCCTGGGAGTCCGGCCAATCCGGGAGGCGGCGTGGGAAGCCGGATCGTGGGGGCCCGGGTACGCCTCCACCTCCACGATCCGCCCCGAGGTCTCCTCCCCGCCCACGGAGGAGACCAGGATGGATCCGAGAAGCCACCGGGCCGCAACCTCGGCCGGCCCGGTGAGCGCCGCCCGTGGATCGTGTGAAGGACCGACCCATCCGTCGGCGCCTTGCTCCTCAGTCGGCCGAGCCACCGGAGCGGCCGCCGCGGCCCTTCCGGGAGGTCCGGCGGGTACGGCGTCGCGCACCCTCGCCCTCTCCCTCCGCCTGCTCCTTCTCAGGGGCGGGGGTCTCCGGGGCGGCTTCCGCCTCGACGGCGGGTGCCTCCGGCTCATCCGCCGAAGGGAGTGCTGCCAACCGGGCAGCCAGATCCTGACGCCATCCGTCCAGCACCATCTCGGCCCGGGCCACGGGGACGGTGTTGCGGACCTCCCGTCCCCGGGTGTTCAGCGCCGTGAAGAGCTGATCCCCGAAGGCCTCCACCAGGTTCTCGGCGGTCTTCTTCCCCACTCCCTTGTAGGAGGTGCTGAGATACCGCACCACTTCCTCCGGATCAGTGGGAAGTCCCAGGAGGGCGGGGGTGACGGCCCCGGACTCGTCCACGGCAACGGCCTTCGGCTTCTTCGCTGAACGGGGCGACTTCGCCCTGGGAGTCCTGGCTGTGGCAGCCTTCGCCGTCTCCGTCCCGGCGGTCTTCCGACGGGTGGAGCGGCCCCGGGGGGTGGGCTCCTCCGCAGGGGCCCCGGCGGCTGCCTCGGCGGCAACCGGGGTGGAGGGGGTGCTTTCGGGAACCACCACCACCTGACCCTCGAGGAGAGGCGGGGGGCCGTCAGGCCGCATCCCCCCACGGGACACCCGGGGCTGGAGGCGTCGGGCGGGCTGCTCCTGCGTGTCGGCGGTCCGGGACGAACGCTCTCCCCGACTCCCCCGGGCGGGGCGCTCCTCCCGGGAGGGGGCCTCCGTGGAGGAGGGGCTGGAGCTCTGGGCTTCCCCACCGGTCTCCTTCTCCGCCTCCTTGCGGGGTGCAGCGGATTCCCCCCTCAGCGCCACTTCGTACGTCCCGTTCTCTCCCTTCCGCAGGTCTACGACCTCGTGATCGTGGGCCTGCCGAAGGAAGCGGGAGAACTTGGGGAAGCCCAGGGTGGCCTCATCGAAGTTGCCCTCGAAGGCCAGCATCTTCCGCTTCACATCCGAGTCCCGGACACCAGCCGATGGGTCATCCCCCGCAAGGGCGGCCACAGCCCGGCGGAGCAGATCGTAGGCAGCGGCAAGAGCGCTGTCCCCGGTGGCCGTTTCCGCAGGGACCACCGATTCAGCCGGTGTGGGCTCCTGCTCGGCGCGGGGCTCTTCCCGATCGGCCTCCTTCTCCCTGTCCCGGTCCCTCTCCCGGTCCCGATCCCGGTCCCGCCCCCGGTCACGCCGCCGCGGTTCGTCCTCCTTCCGGCCGCCGCGGCCCTCGCTGGAGGAGCCCTTGGGACCCACCTCGTACTGGCCGTTGTCCAGCTTGGTGAGGGAGATGACGTTCTTCTGCGCCGCCTCCGTCAGGAAGCGGCTGAACTTGCTGAAACCCAGCCCACCCTCGTCGAAGCCCGGATCGATCTCCAGCATCACCTGCTTGAGACGGTCGGAGCGCATGACATCCTTGCGCCGGATCATCTGGTCCACGGCCTTCTCCACCAGCACCCAGGGGTCCGTGGTGCGACCGGGCTCCTCCTCCCCTGCCCTCCGCAGCCCCGTGAGGGCGGTGTAGGAGTAGTACTCGTCGCAGTTCTGGACCAGGAGATCCGAGCTGGACTCCTGGATCCCCACGCCGATGACGTACTTCCCGTACTCCTTCAGCTTCAGTACCAGGCTGGAGAAGTCGCTGTCCCCGGTGAGGAGGATGAACGTCCCGATCTCAGGACGGGTGAAGATCAACTCCATTCCGTCGATGGCCATCCGGATGTCCGTGGCATTCTTCTTCGAGCTCCCGTAGGCCGGAGCGAAGATGAGGTCGACGGAGTTCTCGGCCAGGGGGACGATGTACTGGGGGTAGCGCCGCCAGTCGGCGTAGGCCCTCTGGACCGCCACCTTGCCCCGGATCACATCCGAGTTCAGGAGGTTGCGGAGCTCCTTCGAGAGGTCGCTCCGCATTCCCATGGTCACGTTGTCGAAGTCGATCAGGAGGGCGGCGTTGGGGGCGTGGGTCGCCGCACTACGGGGGGCGGGGGACTCCACGTGGGGAGCCCTTGAGAAGGGGGTTGCCATTCGGTCTGTGTGTCTCGCAGAAGTCGGTTCAAGAGGATGCAGACCCCCTCAAAGCCTCCCCACCCCGTCCGGTCCGCCTGACTCGACGGATCCGGGCGAGGGTCGGGGAAGCCTCTCCGGCGCCTACTGGCTGCGGTTCAGCATCTCGTCCCTGAGCAGACGGGCCAGTTCGGAACGTCGAACCTTTCCGGTGGCCGTCTGGGGGAACTCCTCCATGAAGCGCACCGTATCGGGGATCTTGTATCCCGCCAGCGTCTTCCGGCACCAGTCCTTCAACTCGTCGCCGGAGACCATGGCCCCTTCCAGCAGGGCAACACAAGCGAAGATCGCTTCGCCGAGGACCTCGTCCGGAACCCCTACGGCCACCACCGCACGAACGGCCGGGTGGGCGAGGATCCGGTCTTCCACCTCACGGGGATGGACGGTCGAACCGCCACGAATGATAACGTCTTTCCCGCGTCCGACCAGATGCACGTATCCGTCCTCGTCCACCATCCCCAGATCGCCGGTACGGAGGAATCCGTCATGGACGAAGGATGCAGCGGTCTCCCTGGGCTGGCGGTAGTATCCGCGCATGACCCCCGGACCCCGCAGAACGATCTCCCCGACGCTCTCCACCGGGAGGATGGCACCAGCGGGATCCAGGACCTTCACCTCCGCCCCGGCCACCGGACGTCCCACCGTGAAATGCCTCTTCTCTCCGGGGTCCTCCGGAGAGGTCATGCAGATGGTGGAGGCGGTCTCCGTCAGCGAGTAGGCCACCAGCAGCCCCGGACACAGCTCCTCCGACACCTCCCGGATCATCCCTGCGGATGCGGGTGATCCTGCCACCAGACCCACCCGGAGGGAGGAGAGGTCCCGGGGACGACGACGCTGCTCCTGCAGTTCGGTGACGAAGAAGGTGGGGATGCCGTAATGGACCGTGACCCCGTGCTTCTCCACCAGGTCCAGGGTGGCGGGGCCGTCGAAGTCCTCCTGGAGCACCAGGGCGGCACCGGAGAGGAGGGCTCCCAGGAGGCCGGGAGCGATCCCGAAGACATGGAAGAAGGCCGTGACGCCGATGATCCGATCGTCCTCGTGGAGCCCCAGCATCTCCACCGTGGCTGCAGCGGCGTGGAGGAGGTTGGCCTGCGTCAGCTCCACCCCCTTGGGCTTCCCGGTGGTCCCGGAGGTATACAGCAGGGCGAACATGTCCCCGGCAGGATCCGGATTCCCCGCCACATAGTCCCGCCCCTCCCCCTTGGACACCAGATCCTCGAACTGGAAGATCCGGTCATCGTACCAGAGGTCCTCCTCACCCACCGTGACGGCATATTCCAGCGCCGGAAGCTGGACCAGGAAGTCCTCGAAGAGCTGAAGGTAGTCCACCCCGTGCCAGGTCTCGATGGTGACGGCCACAGCCGCCTCCGAGTGGCGGAGCATGTACTGGAGTTCCGGGCCCGTGAGGCGGGGGTTCAGCGGGACCACCTGGGCTCCCAGCTTCGCCGCGGCGAAGAAGGCGATGACGAACTCGGGGCGGCAGGGGAGGATCAGTGCCACCCGATCCCCGGCGCCGATGCCCAGGGAGTGGAGTCCCGCGGCCAGGGCCTCCGCCCGGCTCTCCACCTGCCCGTAGGTGAGGACTCCGTTCCCATGCAGCAGGAAGGGCCTCTCCGGGTCAGTGGTGGCTCGATGGGCGAGGATGGATGCGATGGTGGAACCGTGGACGCGCTCAAGGAGCGCCATGACACCTCCCTGGGGAATACTCCGGATCGGTGGCAAGATAGAGGGGCCGTCCATCCGTCACCAGTCCGTCAGGACGCTCCGGACCACGGCATCCTCCACCTGGTGGACCCAGCTCCCTCCCCCCGGGTGCACCCGCCCCACCTCCTCCAGGAGGACATACCGGACCCAACCTCCTGCGGCCTTCTTGTCCGTGCGGGTGGCGGAGAGGAGCTCCTCCGTTCCGCACCCCTGGGGGCGCTGGACCGACAGCTCCAGCTCCTCCAGCAGACCGGTCAGCCCCGAAGCCGTGCCGGGGGTGGTGATCCCCAGCACCTCCCCCACCCGCGCCTCCAGGACCATCCCCATGGCCACCGCCTCCCCGTGGGACACCGCGAAATCGGTGACGGACTCGATGGCGTGGGCCAGGGTGTGCCCGAAATTCAGGATGCGCCGCAGCCCTCCCTCCCGTTCATCCTCCGCCACCACGGCGGCCTTGATGCCCACGGAGGTGGCGACGATTCCCGCCGACACCTCCGGATCCCCGTCCAGGAGCCCGGAGGCCGCCTGCCGGATGGCATCCATGTGCCCCAGGTCCCGGATGGCCCCGTGCTTCACCGCCTCCGCCAGCCCCCCGGAGCGCTGGGCCCGGGGGAGGGTGGCCAGCACCTCCGGATCGGCCAGGACCAGGCGGGGAGGGTGGAAGGCACCCACCAGGTTCTTCCCGCCGGGGACGTCCAGGCCGGTCTTCCCCCCCACCGATGCGTCCACCATGGCCACCAGGGAGGTGGGGACCTGCACCACCGGGATCCCTCGCATGTAGGTGGCGGCCACGAACCCCGCCAGATCCCCGGTGACCCCCCCGCCCAGCGCCACCACCACCCCGTCCCGGTCCACCCCCGCCTCCAGGAGGCGATCGGTGAGGGTGGCCCAGGTGGCCCGGCTCTTGAACGCCTCGCCGGGGGAAAAGGTGTCCAGCGTGGCGGCAAACCCGGCCCCGGACAGGGAGTCCATCACCCCCCCGCCATAGATGGAGGCCACCGTCCCGTCGGAGATCACGGCGTAGTGCGAGCCGGGGGCATACGCCGCCAGCAACCGGGGGAGGGAGCCCAGAAGCCCCCGCTCCACCAGCACCGGATAGGATCCCCCCCCGGAGGCCACCTCGATCCGCAGGCCGGTCATCGCATCTCCTCCCCCTGCAATGTGTTCCACATCCCCTCTCCTCCCACCACCAGGAGGATCCCCGGTCGTTCCGAGATCCGACGACGCACCACCAGGACCGGCCCCGGGAAGGACCCGCGGTGCGCCTCCAGGAGATCAGAATGGCGGTCCCGGGAGGCGTTGTCGTCCCAGGCGCTGGCCCAGATCACGCTGACCCCGTCGCCGGGGGCGTCCACCAGGACCCACTGGTCTCCGGCCCAACCCCCCGCTCCCCCGCCCTGCCATCCCTCCGGAGTCAGGGAGCCCAGGAGGATCCCGCTCTCCAGTGCCCCCAGGGTGTTCCGGTGGAGGACCTCCACCCCCGGGGGAGTGGGAGCCTCCACGGCCCGCGGCGCCTCGGTGGGGCTCGTCCCGTCCCACTCCATGACCTGCTCCGTGGACAGGGGGAGGGCCTCTCCGAAGGGGGCCGGGCGTCCCCCCCGGGCCCGCCAGAGCGCCTGCACGAACTCCGCTCCCTCCACGTAGGGGAAGAGGAGGGTTTCCCGCAGCACCAGCGGAGCCGCCGCCAGAGCCGGATACTGGGTGGCCAGCGCCTGTTCGTCCGGTCGCAGCAGCGAGGAGAGGGCCGGCAGGTCCTCGGGGGGGGCCTGGCTCCCCCCCGCCTGCGCCATGAATCCCAGCATGACCAACGTGGCATGTCCCTCGATGGCCGCCCGGGCCGCCAGGGCCCGATCATTCCCCCAGGCGGGGGAGGTGAGGGAGTCCAGAGCCACATGCTGATCCTGGAGGGCATGGACCAGCTCGTGGAGCAGGATGGACTCCAGGCTCCCCGCAGGTTGATCATCCAGGACAAACAGGGTCTTCGAATGGGGGTCGTAGAAGCCCGCCACCTGCTCCTCGTAGACCCGCCGGAGAAGGCCCCTCAGGTCGAAAGCCTCGGGAACGAGCCCCAGGAGCGCATACGCCCGGGAGGTGAAGGCGGCCACCTCCGGGGGGAGGTCCTGGTCCAGTCGCTGGTCCACATGGTGCAGGAGTTCCTGCCGGCTCCTCCGCTCCACCCGCACGGGCTCCAGGAGGGGAAGTCCGGAGCGCTCGGCCAGGAGGGGGAGGAGGGGAGTCACCAGGGCCAGCAGCTCCGGGTCGCCGGAAACGACGGGAAGCCCGGCGGGGGCCTCCGGCGCAGCCTCTCCACACCCAGCCGTCAGCAGCAGCCCCACCAGCAGGGAAAGGCGCCCCCGGACCCTCATCCCGAGTCCCCCGGGGGGGGCTCCGATTCCTCCGTCCTGCCGTAGCGATCCCGGAGCCGGACCAGGTCCCCCAGATGAGGGGTGGAGACCTCCAGGACCTGACAGTCGGTGAGGGCCTCCATCTGGTGGATCATCCCCGGACGCATCCGCACGCTGTCCCCCGGCTGGAAGGGGACAGGGCCGAAGCGATCCATGGACTCGCCCATCCGGAGGATCATGGAGCCACTGAGGAGATGGAGGGTCTCGTCCTTCCGCTCATGATACTGAACGGAGAGCGCCTCGCCGGCCCGGACATGGAGGAGCTTCCCCACGTAGAGCTCCGTCTCCGCCCAGATCAACTCGTATCCCCAGGGCTTCTCTTCCCTCCGTACCGCTTCGCTCAAGCCTGCCTCCCGGATCTCGTACAGGGGTCGGGGTCCCGCGCTGCCGGCCCCGCTCCGGGCCGATGTGAGGTTCGCCCTGCGCTCCCCCCCGGGTCAACCCCCCGCTCACGGGTGCCACAGGTGCCTGTCACCCCGTCCCGGAGGGGCTGGACCCGGAGGGGGGCGCGGGGGTACCCTTTGCGGGTTGTTTGCGGGCGAGTGCCTTCCCAACACAGGGGTGCTCCGCCCCATCCGTCCGGATCAGGGGGATGATCGTTGGCTGACCGAATCAGACACGTGGCAAGGCGAGTCGGGGGTGTGTTGAAGATCCCCGCGGTCTGGCTTCCCCTCGTGCTGCTCTTCTCTCTGGGCGCGGGCGTGGCGTGGGGTTCATGGCGGAACCTCTGCGCCGACTGTCCGTCCATTGCGCGGATCGCCACCTGGGAGCCGCAGCAGACCAGCAAACTCCTGGCCCGGGATGGCCAGTTGATTGCGGAGCTGGGGGTGGAACGGAGGACGCCGGTGGCCATCGAGGCCCTCCCCGCACACGTCCCCAATGCCTTCATCGCGGTGGAGGATCGCCGCTTCTACCGGCACCCGGGGATCGATATCCGGGGGCTGGGTCGCGCCGTCTTCCGGGCCAGCACCTCCCTCTCCTTCTCCGGGGGGGGCGGAAGCACCATCACCCAGCAGTTGGCCCGGAACATGTTCTCCAGCATCGGCTTCGAGAAGCGGGTGCTGCGAAAGCTCAAGGAGGCGCAGGTGGCGCTCCTCCTGGAGGATGCCTACACCAAGGACCAGATCCTCGAGGCCTACATGAACCAGGTGAACCTGGACGTGGGCTACGGGATCCAGACCGCGTCCCGGAACTACTTCGGGAAGAACGCCACGGAGATCAACCCTGCCGAGGCGGCGCTTCTGGCTGCGGTGGCCAACGTCCCGCGCTTCTACAACCCGTTCCGGAGGCCGGAGAACGCCGTCCGCCGTCGGAACATGATCCTGGGGATGATGGCGGATCAGGGCTTCATCCCCGAGTCCGAACTGGAGCAGTGGCAGTCCTGGCCCATTCCCACCGATCGCCCGGAGCAGGCGGTGGGGGTGGCGCCCTACTTCGAGGAGTGGGTCCGGCAGATCCTGCAGGACCGGTTTGGCAGCCAGCTCTACACGGGGGGGCTCCAGATCGTCACCACCCTGGACGTGGGAATGCAGAGGGCGGCGGAAGAGGCCATGGCCCGGGGGTTCGAACGCATCGAGGGGAGGGCGGCCTTCAATCATCCTCTGTATGAGGAGTATGCGGAGCGGAGCGAGCCCTTCGAGTCCGGGGACACCCCCTACCTCCAGGGGCTCTTCATCGCGCTGGATCCCGAGAATGGGGCGGTGCGGGCCCTCATCGGTGGAAGGGACTTCAACCACTCGAAGTTCAATCGGGCGACCCAGTCCCGCAGGCAGCCGGGATCGGCCTTCAAGCCCTTCGTCTATGCAGCGGCCATCGATGCCGGGATCCCGGCCTCCCACGTCATCGTGGACTCCCCCTTCGTATGGATGCAGGTGAGCGGGGAGGAGTGGCGTCCCACGAATTTCAGCAACGACTTCCTGGGGCCGCTGACGCTGCGGGACGCCATGGCGAAGTCCACCAACACCGTGGCCATCAAGCTGGGCTGGGAGGAGGTGGGGATCCAGACCGTGATCCAGGTGGCCCGGAGGATGGGGATCCGGACCCCGATCCAGCCCTTCCCCTCCAGCGCCATCGGAGCGTCGGAGCTGATCCCCCTGGAGTTGGCCGAGGCCTATTCGGGCTTCGCTACACTGGGAACCAAGGTCCGCCCCTTCCCCATCGTCAGGGTGGAGAATGCCCAGGGGGAGGTGCTGTGGGAGCCCCGGCCGGAGCGGACCCAGGTGCTGGACACCCCCGCCGCTCGTGTCACCGTCTCCATCATGCAGGATGTGGTGGATCGAGGGACGGCCACCGGGGCCATCCGGGGGTCCGGGGCCCTCCCGTACGACATCCCGGCAGCGGGGAAGACCGGCACCACCAACGACTACACCAATGTCTGGTTCTCCGGCTTCACCCCCAACCTGATGGCCACCGTCTGGTTCGGGATGGACCAGCCCAGGACCATCTACCGGGGAGCCACCGGAGGGGCGGACGCGGCTCCCGTCTGGGCGGAGTTCATGAAGGAGGTCTACCTGGGAGACGAGGAGGAGGACGGTGAGCCCCTCCTCCCCCGTCCCGGGGCGTGGCCCATGCCCTCGGAGATCACCACCCGGATGGTGGACCGCACCACCGGGAAGCTGGCCTCGGAGTGGTGCCCCCGGGACCAGGCCTACCTGGAGATCTTCATTCCCGGCACCGAGCCCACGGAACTGTGCGACCTCCAGGGCCCGGGCTTCTTCAGGATCCCTCGATGACGCCGCCCACCACGGACTCCCCCTTCTCGATCTTCACCTTCGACACCTCGCATCACGCCCTGTGGGCCGAGGAGGTGGCCCGGGAGCGTCAGGTGCCGGCGGAGGTGATCCCTGCACCTCCGGAGTCGGGATCCAAGTGCGATCTGGCCCTCAGGACCCTCCCGGGAGAGGCTCCAGGGCTCCGGCAGGCGTTCCTGGACGAGGGGATCCTCTTCCAGGAGTTCTGATTGATCCTTCCCCTCAGCCCTGCGACCCCCGGTCCACCCGCCGGATCAGCAGGGGGAGGGACGGGGGAGGGTCCCCTTTGGACAGGCGGCAGGCCTCCCGGAGGGCCAGCTCCCCCCCGTCGGCGCCTGACTCGTCCCGGGCATGCACGAAGCCCAGGAGATCCCCCTCCCCGATCTCGTCTCCCGGGCCCACCCGGATCTCGAATCCCACCGCCGGGTCGATGGTGTCGTCCAGTCGGCGGCGCCCTCCGCCCAGCTCGATGACCCCGTAGCCCAGGCGTTCAGGAACGACCCTTGCCACCGTGCCCGCCGCCCTGGAATGCACCGGGCGCACCACCGGAGCGCTGGGAAGGGGCCTCCCCCCCAGCACGACCTCCGGGTCCCCCCCCTGGATGGCCGCCACACGGGCAAACCGCTCCAGTGGCCCCCCCGAATCCAGCGCCGACTCCACCCGGGCCCGGAGGGCACCGGCGTCCTCCCCATCCCCCCCCCCGACGGCCAGCATCTCCACCGCCAGCGCGACCGTCAGCTCACGGAGATCCTCCGGCCCTCCCCCTCGGAGACACTCCAGCGCCTCCTTCACCTCCAGGGCGTTCCCTGCCGTCCTCCCCAGGGGGCGATCCATGGCAGTGAGCAGGGCCACGGTAGCGACCCCCCGCTCCTCTCCGATCTCCACCATCGTCTGCGCCAGCAACTGCGCCTCCCCCTGATCCGGTAGGAACGCTCCGCTCCCCACCTTCACATCCAGCACCAGCCCCTGCAGCCCCTCCGCCAGCTTCTTGCTCATGATGCTGGCTGCAATGAGGGGTAGGGAGGGAACCGTTCCGGTGACGCTGCGAAGGGCGTAGAGCCGCCGGTCCAGGGGAGCGATCTGGTGGGTCTGTCCGATCATCCCGAACCCCTCCGAGGCCAGGACCTCCCGGAACTCCCCCAGGGTGAGGTCGGTCCTGAAGCCGGGGATGGCCTCCAGCTTGTCCAGGGTGCCCCCGGTATGTCCTAACCCCCGACCGGACATCATGGGCACAGCCAGCCCCAGCTCCGCAGCCAGGGGAGCCAGCACCAGGGAGACCTTGTCCCCCACCCCCCCGGTGGAATGCTTGTCCACCACAGGCCGCCCCAGGGTGGAGAAGTCCAGGATCTCTCCGCTGTGGAGCATCACCTCCACCAGCACCGTCAGCTCCTCCGGAGCCAGCCCCTGCTGGAACACGGCCATCAGGAAGGCGGACATCTGGTAGTCCGCCACCCCACCGGAGAGGAAGCCCTGGAGGAAATCCGTGAGTTCCCCCTCTCCCAGCGTCTTCCCGTCCCGCTTGGCCTCAATGACACGATAGGGGATCATTGACCCCATTCCTCCGCCCGCCGACATTGCACGTTCATCCATCCATACCTCCGGACACCGGATCCGCCATGACGCGTGCCACCCGCCGGTGGTCGACCCACCTGCCCGTCATCCTGGCTTCGCTCGTGGCCTCTGCAATCCCCCTGTCCGCAGCGCAGGATACCGGGGGGGGAAACGGGGGCTCCGCCGACCGGGTGCGGGCGGGAGACACCCTCCACGAGCAGTTCCGTCCCCTGGAAGCCCTCGCGGAGTTCCAGGCGATCCTGGAGGGAGACCCCCGTCACCATGATGCCCTGTGGAGGGCCGCCAGGGAGACTGTATCGTTGGGTATGCTGGCCATGGAGGCGGAACGGGCCAGGGAATGGTACCGCAAAGGAGAGACGTACGCACGACGGGCGGTGGAGGCGGACCCCCGTCGGCCGGAAGGGCATGAGTGGCTGGCCATCGCCCTGGGTCGCCGGGCCCTGGAGGAGGGACCCCGGAACAGGGTCCAGATGGCCGAGGAGATCCGCTCAGCGGCCCATGCCATCCTGGCCATGGACCCGGACAATCCCGGGGGACTCCACGTGTTGGGACGCTGGAACGCGGAGATCATGCGCCTCAGTGGCGTGTCGCGCTTCATGGCCCGGAGACTCCTGGGAGGCGAGTCCTTCGATGAAGCCTCGTGGGACGAGGCGCAGAGCCTCCTGGAGCGGGCCACCGCCCTGGCTCCTGAACGGCTGATCCACCACTTCGACCTGGCCCGGATCTACCTGGACCGGGACGATCGGGAGCGGGCTCGTTCAGCCCTCCGGGAAGTGATGGAGCGGCCAGCCATTGATCCGGTGGACCCGCTCCTGAAGCAGCAGGCAATGGAACTGTTACGGACCCTCTGATGACGTCACCGGGTCAGCGGCGCAGCTTCTTGCGGGCCTCCCCCACCACGTCGTCCATCCGCGTGCGAACCTCGTCCGATACCTCCTCCCAGCGATCCTGTGCGGTATCGGCGAAGTCACCGGCCACGCGCTTGATGCGCCGACGGGTCTTGCGTCCGGGTTCCGGTGCCATCAGGAGGGCCACTCCCGCCCCGATCACCGTGCCCAGCAGGAGGCCTGCAGCAAAGTTGAAGACCCGTCCATCGTCGTCGTAGTCCACGAGTTCCTCCGGTTTGAAGGGTGACTGGACACGCGCCGGTGGTCCCATCCACTTCTCGACGTGTATCTTCCGGGACGGCTTTTCGACCCCCGTGTCCAGACCCGGGGTTTGACCCCGGCACCCCGGGAGGGGTTCCGGATCCGCCCTTTGCCATGGATGTCCGCCACATGACCCGTTCCCTTTCCGGAGGGCAGGACATCATCCTTCCCCCCTCGGCCCTCCGGGCCCTGGCGGACGCGGCCGCGGCGGCCATGTCCGGAGGGGAGGGTGTGCTCCTGGAGGCCGGGCGTGAGGTGGGAAGGGCGCTTCATCCCCTGGTGATGCAGGAGGGGGGCGGCAGTGCCCAGGGCGACTTCTGGGAGCGGCTGCAGCTGCATCTGGCCCGACGGGGGCTGGGATCCATCCGCCATCGGAGGATCCATCCCGGGATCGGCCTCCTGGAATCCCGGGGGGTGGCGGAACTCGCCGGGAATGAGGCTCAAGGGGAGGGCCGACCCTTCGCTCCCTTCACCACCGGCCTGCTCCAGGGTCTTCTCTCCGCCGCCGCCGGTCGGGAGGTGGAGCTGCGGCAGGTGGAGGGCGCGCCCGGGGGGTCGCCCTGCCGCTGGATCTTCGGGTCACCGGCGGCGCTGGATGCCCTGGAGAGGGGAATGGCACGGGGAAGAACGCTGGAGGAGACCGTTGCAGGGCTCTGACCCCGGTCTTCCGGGGCTGGGAGGGGACCGCTCCCGTGTCCTGGGGATCGACTACGGCGAGCGTCGGGTAGGGATGGCGTTGAGCGACCCCACCCGCACCCTGGCCTCTCCCCTCCCCACCCTCATGAGGCGGAAGGGGAAGCGCCCGCCCCTCCAGTTGCTGGAGGAACTGGTGCGGGAGAAGGGGGTGGGGATCCTCGTGGTGGGACTGCCCCTGAACCTGGCCGGGGAGGATACCCCCTGGAGCCGGGAGGTCCGGCAGGTGGGGGACGCGCTGTCGGCCCGAACCGGCTGCCCGGTCCACTTCGTCGACGAGCGGATGACCTCGGTTCGCGCCGAGCGGGTGATCCGGAGCTCCGGGCTCTCCCGGGGCGAACGGGAGCGAAAGGACCGCATCGATGCGGGCGCCGCAACCTTCATCCTCCAGGCCTGGCTGGACCGGGAGAGGACACAATGATGCAGCTACCCCCGGAGGCCGCAGGGCCGCGGGCAGGGACGGGATCCGCCGGCAGCCGTCCCCGAGGAGCTTTCGGAATCGGGAAGGGGCTGGTCCTGGCCGTTGCACTGGCCGTGGCCGGGTGCGGCGGTGGGGACCCGGTGCCGGGAGGTGAGCCCGTGACGGTGATCGTCCCGCCGGGCGCCTCGTTCGCGAATGTCACCGACTCCCTGGTGAGCCGCGGACTGGTGACCCAACCACGCCTGTTCACCCTCCTGGCCAGGGCCAGGGGGTTGGACCGGGGGATCCGGGCGGGAAGCTACTCCTTCGAGCCCGGGGCCTCCTGGTCGTCCCTCCTGGAGGACCTGGTCACGGGCCGGGTGCTCACCGTGGCCGTCACCGTACCCGAGGGTTTCACACTGACCCAGATGGCAGGGCGATTCACAGGGGTGACCGGACTTCCGGAGGACTCCATCCTCGCCGTACTGCGGGACGAATCCATGGCGGACGATCGGGGGCTTCCGGGACCCGGCCTGGAGGGGTACCTCTTCCCCGACACCTACCGCTTTGCCGAGGGAACGCGGCTTGAACAGGTGGTGGATGCCATGGTCCGCCGGTACAGGGACATGTGGACCCCCCGCCGACAGTCCCGAAGGGAGGAACTGGGGCTCACCGAGGCGGAAGTGGTGACGCTGGCCTCCATCGTCCAGGCCGAGGCCCGGGTGGTGGACGAGATGCCCACCATCGCCGCCGTGTATCACAACCGCCTCCGCCTGGGATGGCCGCTGCAGGCGGACCCCACCGTCCTCTACGCCCTGGGGGGCCATCGGCCCCGGCTGCTCTACGCCGCCATGGACTCCGTGGCGAACCATCCGTACAACACCTACACCCACGCCGGGCTCCCCCCGGGAGCCATCGGAGCTCCTGGCGAGGCGGCGCTGGAGGCCACCCTCTTCCCCCTGGACGTGGACTTCCTCTTCTTCGTGGCCCGGGCCGACGGCTCCCACGTCTTCACCCGCACCCTGGCGGAGCACAATCGGGCCGTCCGGGAATCCAGGCGGGAGCGGGACGCAAACCGCAACTCGGGGTCCGCTGCCACGCCCCCCCCGGGAGGACCTTGACCCTCCCTGCGGGGGGTGGCGCTACACGGGCGCTGTGGGAGTCTCTCCGCCTCATCGTCCTGACCGATCCCGGGCTGGCGGCCCCACGGGGAGTCCTCCCCGCGGTCCGCGGTGCCCTGAAGGGGGGGTGCAGGGCCATCCAGCTCCGGGACAAGGGCGCCTCGGCCCGGGCGTTGATGGAGGTGGGGGTTCACCTCCGGCGGATGACCCGGGAGGCGGGCGCCCTGCTTTTTGTGAACGATCGTCTGGATGTGGCCCTGGCCCTGGAGGCCGATGGGGTCCACCTGGGGCCCGACGACATCCCGGTGAAGGCGGTGAGGGCCGTGGCGCCGGCCCACCTGCTGGTGGGGTACTCCACCGACATCCCCGATGAGGCGGCCGCCGCCGTGGCGGAGGGAGCCGACTACATTGGGTGCGGTGCAGTGTACGCCACCCGGAACAAGGCGGATGTCGGAGAGGCCATCGGTCCTGAAGGTCTCGACCGGGTGGCCCGCCGGGTGGAGGTGCCTGTGGTGGGAATCGGGGGGATCCACAGGGAGAATGTGGCGGAGCTGGCCGGGACCCGGGCCGCGGGGATCGCCGTGATGGGAACCGTGATGCAGGCTTCCGATCCGGAGGCCGAGGTTCGCGGCCTCCTTCTCCCCTTTCTCCGGCGGAGCCCCTGAGGGCTGACCCATCGAAGGGGGAGGGGGTTCACCCCCCGCTGCTCCCGATGCGGGTTCCGGCAACCAGGAGCCCATGCCGCTTCAGCATCCGGTGGATCGTCCGGCGATCCACCCCCGCCTCCCGGGCGGCCGAGGATACGTTCCCCCCGTGGCGGACCAACAACTCCCTCAGGTAGCTCTTCTCGAAGGCCTCCACGGCCAGGGTCTTGGCATGGTGGAACCCCATGGCTCCCGTGGAGAAACCCATCCCCGTCCCTTGCGGGGCACTGGGCACCAGCATCTCCGGAGGCAACTCTTCCCTCCCGATGGTTCCACCCGGCTCGGAGAGCGACACCAGTCGCTCCGCCAGGTTCTGGAGCTCCCGCACGTTTCCAGGCCACGAGTAGGTGCGGAGGGCGGCGGCAGCCTCGGGGGAGAGTCGGAGGGTTGCCGACCCTTCGCCATGGTACTGACCCGAGAAGTTGGCGAGGAAGTGATTGAGGAGCACCGGAATGTCCGTCACCCGCTCCCGGAGGGGGGGGAGCCGGAGGGGGACGACGTTGAGGCGGAAGTAGAGATCCTTCCTGAGGCTCCCCTCGTCCACCGCCCTGGCGGGATCCCGATTCGTGGCCGCCAGAAGCCGCAGGTCCACCGGGATCTCCTGATGCCCCCCCACCCGGCGGATCCGTCGGTCCTGGATCACCCGGAGAAGCTTCGCCTGGAGCTCAAGCGGCATCTCACAGAGTTCATCGAGGAAGAAGGTCCCCCCGGAGGCATGCTCCAGGAGCCCTTCCTTCCGTGCCGTCGCCCCGGTGAACGCCCCCCGCTCATGCCCGAAGAGCTCGCTCTCCAGGAGGCTGGGAGGCAAGGCGGCGCAATTCACCGCCACGAAGCGACGGGCGGCCCGGCGGCTCCTTGCGTGGACCGCCCGGGCCACCAGCTCCTTCCCGGTCCCCGACTCCCCGCTGATGAACACGCTGGCGTCCGTAGGGGCGATGCGCTGGATCAGGGAGAACACCTCCTGCATTGCCGAGCTGCTCCCCACCATCCGCTCCACGGTATACTCGCTCCGGAAGCGCTCCTTGAGCTGCTTGTTCTCCCGGGCCAACTGCACCTGGCGGGCAGCGCGTCCCCCCAGGATCTGGAGTTGGAGGGCGGAGAAGGGCTTGGCCAGGTAGTCGTACGCCCCTTCCTTGAACGCCTCGGTACTGGCGTCCACCGACGCGTACCCGGTGATGACGATGAAGACCGCCTCCGGATCCACCTCCCGGGTGGCCCGCAGGAGCATCATCCCGTCCCCGTCGGGGAGCCGCATATCACTCAGCACGATTCCCGGCTTCCGGCTCCGGATGATCTCCAGCGCCTCACTGCACCGGGAGGCCGTGAGCACGAGGAACCCCCGGTCCTCGAGGATCTGTCGGCAGCTCTCGCGTGTGTGCTTCTCGTCGTCCACCACCAGCACATGGAGGGCGGACGGGTCGCGGCGTGATTCCATGCGCCCGGAGCGGTTGGGATGTCGACCGTGGGTGAAGCAATACCATAGTCCCCCCGGGGCCGCAGGGCCACCCCTGGAGAAGGCCACCACCCGTCTGAAGACCCCGCGGCCCCGGTCTGCAGGACCCGGGGAGGGGTCACCACCCGCCAGGGGGATGGGCCGGCCCAGACGACCCGTAGCGGTGCCCGTGGGTCGGGGGAGTGGGGGACGCGCAAGGGCGTATCCAGCCCAGCGTGCCGTGCGTCCGCAATCGGGGGCGTTTGTGCGAGGGGGGAACGAACGAACCCCCCCGGTCCGCAGGAACGGGACCGGGGGGGTT
>CAYQVI010000010.1:0-36258 GCA_964420725.1 uncultured Gemmatimonadaceae bacterium
GGGGCCTTCCTCCTCTACATGGTCCTCATCCTCTACGGCACGGCGGTGATGCGGTCGGTGCTGGAGGAGAAGTCCGGACGGATGGTGGAGATCGTCCTCTCGGCGCTGCGCCCCCGGGATCTCCTCCTGGGGAAGATCCTGGGGGTGGGGGCGGTGGGGCTCACCCAGATCGTGGCGTGGGTGGTCATCGGGACCCTGGCCGTGCGCCTGCTTCCCCAGCGGTTCACCGGAGGGTTGGCCGGCGTGGGCGGGGGGATCCAGTCCTTCCTTCCCTCCTCGGGGATCGTGGCGCTGCTGGTGGCCTTCTTCGTCCTGGGCTACCTGCTCTACGCCAGCCTGTATGCAGCGGCTGGTGCCGTCTGCTCCCGGGAGGAGGAGGTCCAGCAGGCCCAGTTTCCCGTGACCCTCATCCTCATCATCCCGGTGATCCTCCTTCCCGGGGTGATGAACGATCCCGACTGGGCGGTGGGGAAGGCGCTGGCGCTGGTTCCCTTCTTCGCTCCGGTGCTGCAGTTCGCCCGGGCTGCGGCGGGGGCCGCAGAGGTGTGGGAGGTGGCGCTGTCCCTGGGGCTGATGGCGGTGTCCATCCCCCTGGTGGCTGCGCTGGCGGGGCGGATCTACCGGGTGGGGATCCTGATGCAGGGGAAGCGCCCGAGCCTTGGGGAGATCTGGCGGATGGCCCGGACCGGATGACCCCCGGAGGGGATCAGGGAAGGGCGGAGCGGAGAAGCGCTTCCAACTGGCGCAGGTCGAAGGAGCGGGCCTTCCGGTCCACGGCCTCGTAGCTGTCCTCGATGAAGAGGACCGCGGTACGTACCAGCCCGTCCTCGCCCCGCCCACCTGCCGGGGAGAACGCCAGGAGCCCACGACAGGTGGAGGGGTCGTCCTCGAGCTCGAGATAGACGTCCCAGAACCGCCCCTCGTGACTGATGGTCGTGAGGTGGTTTCCCGGCTGGGATCGGGGGCCGTGGCCGCTGGAGTCGGACTCGTTCATTGTCCGGAGAGTAGCGAAGCCGCCACCCCGGGGACAAGACCGAGAGCGATGCGGATCCCGCCTTCCGGACCCGCCCGGAGCCCCCCGGAGGAGCCCGGCTCCCCCGACTCGTTCCTTGAGAGCATGGTCCCCACCAGTATATTCAGATCGTCCCCCTCGTCCTCCATCGCTCGTTTCGCCCGGATTCCATCGCGTGGAACCCCTCACCATCGTCCTGTTCATCCTGGGCATCGGTCTCCTCCTGTTGGGGGCGGATACCCTGGTGAAGGGGGCGGTGGATCTGGCGGTGTCGGTGGGGATCTCCCCCCTGGTGGTGGGCCTCACGGTGGTGGCCTTCGGGACCAGCGCCCCCGAGGCGGCGGTGAGTGTGCAGTCCACCATGACCGGCGGCGGGGACATCGCCCTGGGGAATGTGATCGGGAGCAACATCCTGAACATCCTCCTCATCCTGGGGCTCTCCGCCCTGGTGGCTCCCCTCCTGGTCTCCCGCCAACTCCTCCGCTTCGACCTCCCCGTGATGATCGGGGTCTCCTTCCTCCCCCTCCTGTTCGGTTTGAACGGAGCCATCGGCCGGGGGGAGGGACTGGTCCTCTTCCTGGGGGTGGTGGCCTACACCGGCTACCTGGTCCGGAAGAGTCGGCGAGAACGCATCGAGGGGCTGGCCCGCATCGCCACCCAGGAGGTGCCGGAGGCTCCCAGGCGGGGGATACCGGCCAACATTGGTCTGGTGCTCCTGGGGATGGGGATGCTGGTGCTGGGGTCCCGCTGGCTGGTGGCGGGGGCGGTGGAGATGGCCACCCTCCTGGGGGTGAACGAGCTGGTGATCGGGTTGACGGTGGTGGCGGCGGGGACCTCCCTCCCGGAGGTGGCCACCTCCGTGCTGGCCAGCCTGAAGGGGGAGCGGAACATCGCGGTGGGGAATGTGGTGGGGAGCAACATCTTCAACATACTCCTGGTGATGGGGCTGGCGGGGATGGCCGGGCCGGACGGGATCCCGGTGATTCCTGCGGCCCTCACCTTCGACCTCCCGGTGATGATCGCGGTGGCCATGGCCTGCTTCCCCATCTTCTTCACCGGCTACATCATCTCCCGGTGGGAGGGGGCGCTCTTCGTGGGCTACTACGTGGCCTACACCTCCTTCCTGGTGCTGGATGCCTCGGGGCACGATGCCCTTCCCATCTTCACGGAGGCCATGGTCTTCTTCGTCCTCCCCCTCACCGCCATCTCGCTTGTGATGCTGGCCTGGAACGAACTCCGCCAGGACCGGGGAAGTGAGGTCCCGGGCTAGTGGCGCGATAGCGGGTTCAGCCGGGTTCCGGGGCTCCTTCGGAAGCGGCCTCCGTACCGCCGGAAGGAGCCAGGTCCCTCACCACCCGCATCTGCAGCGGAAGACTCTGGCTCCCCGTGTACAGCGAGACGTGGGGGAAGGGGATCTCGATCCCCTCCGAATCCAGGCGGGCCTTCACCCCGTCGGCGAGTTCGTTCAGCGCGGCAAGCCAGTTCTCCCGGGTGGTCCAGGCCACGAAGCGGAAGTCCACGGACGAGGCCCCGTACTTCTCGAAGAGGACGGCGGGCTCGGGCTCCATGAGGATCTTCGGATTGTTCCGGGCCACATCCAGGAGGACCTTCCGCACCCTCACCATGTCCTCTCGGTAGGCCACCCCCACCATCAGGTCCATTCTTCGGATGGGGAACCGGGTCAGGGTGACCACCTCGCTCTTGATGATGGTCTCGTTGGGGATCCGGATGAAGCGGTTGTCGAAGGTCCGGAGCTTCACCGAGAGCATGTCGATGGAGAGGACGCGGCCGGTGGTGGTCCCCACCTGGATGACGTCGTCCACCCGGAAGGGCTGCTCCGCCACCAGGAAGAGCCCCGAGATCACGTTGGACACACTGGTCTGGGAGGCGAAGCCGATGGCCACCCCCACGATCCCCGCAGCCCCCAGCAGGGGGCCCAGCCGGATCTGGAGTTGCCCCAGCACCGTAAGGAGGAGGATCACCCCGCCTACGTAGTAGATCACCTTGCCTGCCACCAGCCCCCGCTGTGGGGAGTAGCGGCTCCCCACCCAGCGACGGACCCCCCGACCCACGGCGAAGAGGAGGGGGAAGCCCAGGACCAGGACCAGGAGAGCCCCCAGGATCTGGCCCAGGACTCCCAGGAATGTGGCGTTTCCCAGCAGCTCCCCCGGGCTCATCCCCCCTTCCAGCGTCCGGAAGAGGATGGCCAGCGGGCCCTGGGAAAGGGTGTCTGCCACCTCCACCACCGCCACTGCAACGGTATCCGGGACCTCCTGCCCCACCGTCTCCCCCTCCTGTCGCCAACCGCCGATCATCATGCCATACCCGCAAACCCAGGAAGTCCCCGGATCCGGGCGAAGGTCCGAGCCCTGAACCCGCGGTCCACCGGGTGGCGGGGGGGGACCAGGAGGCGAGCCCCCGGCGCCTCCACCGGGACCTCGCCGGACATCTCGATGGCACTGTCCTCGCCCCCGGACCATGTCACCTGCACCTCGTCACACCAGAGACCCTCTCCGGAGGCGAAGATGGAGAGATGCGACACACGGAGGGCGATCTTCTCCACAGGAAGGGTCTCCCTGGAGCGGTTGGAGAGGTTCAGGGTGCAGATGGCCAGGTGCGGTTCCACCAGGTCGGGGGTGAGGGCCCGGCGGGCATGGGTGGAGAGCCAGTAGCCCAGCGCCCCGTCCTCCAGATCCCCCCACCAGGTGTCGGACATGCGCATCGAGGGGAACTCGGTCAGGAGGGAGCCCTCCACCCCTCCGTGCCGGACCACCACATGTACGGGAACCCGGACGTAGACCCGGGCGGAGGCCCCGGGGATGAGCTGGAACGAGGCCTGGGGCTTCACCACCACCAGGCGATCAGGGAGGGCTGGAGCCAGATGGATTCGCCCTCCGTCCCCGGGGGGGAGGGCCCATCGGGCCCAGTCGGATCCCTCCGGGGCCACCTCCGGAGGCTCTCCCCAGGTCCGGATCCAGAGTTCGTCCCCTACCCGCCGGAAGGCGCTCTCCAGGGGCCCGAAGGAGAGGTCCACCTCCTCCCCTTCCGGGATCGTACGGTTTCCCCACGGGGATCCGGCAGGGGTCACGAGTCCACCGAGGCGAAGTCGGCCAGGAAGGCGTCGGGCCCCAGGGGGGAGCCGGTGGTCCGCTGGATGAGGTCGGTCCAGTGGGGAAGCCCCCCGGGAGCGAAGATCTCGTCCCCCAGGAAGCGCCCCACACCAGGGGTATCCACCGGTGCCTCGCCGGGGCGCAGGACGGAGTGGCGGATGCGTTGGTCCAACTGGGAAGCCAGCATCTCCCCGAGGATATAGTTGTGGTAGTAGACCGGGGCCATGGAGAGATGGTTCTTGGTGGCCCAGTCCTCCCGGTTCTCCACGTTGGCAGGGGGAGCGATCCCCTGGAACTCCTGGACCAGGCTCCACCAGAGGGTGTTCAGGTCCTCCCGGTCCGGATCGGCGTAGAGGGCCCGCTCGAAGTGGATCATGACCAGGCACCACCGAGCGAAGAGGAGCATGGTCCGGGACCGCTCCAGCCGGAGGGGACCCGCCAGATCCGCCACCTCGTCCGGGGAAAGGTCCAGCATCCGCCCCAGCCAGGCGGGATTCCGGGTGAGTCGTCCGAAGAACTGTGCGACCGCCTCGGTGGCCAGGATGTGGGCCGGGCGCCGGAGGAGGAAGGGAAGCTCCGGAGGGTAGCCGAGCTCGTACACGCCGTGCCCCAACTCGTGGAGCATGATCCCGGTCCACCTCTCGTCGGAGCGGACGTTGCAGAGCACCCGGACATCCCCGCCCCGGTCCATGTCGATGCAGAAGGCGTGTTGATCCTTTCCCGGGCGCTCGTAGAGGTCGCTTCGAGCCAGGATCCCGTCCACCGGGAGCCCGATCCCCTCGAAGTACCGGGTACACAGCGCCACTGGATCCACGTCTCTGAAGAGCTGGTCCAGGTGCGAGCGGATCCCTGTGGCCCGGGGCCCGGACTGTCCGAACGGATCGTCGAAGTGGTGGGGGGCCAGCTCCGTCACGTCGATCCCCATGCGGCGGGCGATCCCTTCATCCATGAGGGTCTTCATCCGACGCCACGGCTCCTCCGTCCGGGTCCTGAGCTCCTCCGCCAGAGCCAGGAGGGTGGCCTCGGGGATCTCCTGGATCTCCAGCGACATGGCGTAGTGATCCCGGAAGCCAAGACGCTGCGCCACCCTGTTCCGATGGCGCACCAGCTCCCGGAGGCGTCCCGCCACCCGGGGTCCGATGGACTTCGAGGCCTCCCACGCCTGCAGGCGCTCCCCCTCGTCCCGGGACTCCGTCAGGATCCTCAGGATGTCGTTGCTGGAGACCGGCTCACCGTCCACGGTCCCCCGCCAGTTGATGAACTCCGTGGAGATGGCCTCCGACTTCCGGACCAGCTCGTCGAGTTCATCCTTCGAGACGGCGTTCTCCAGATAGGCGTGGCGCAGGAGTTCCAGGGAGCGGCGCTGGAGGTGGGAAGGCGATCCACCGGGCTGCCGGAGCCAGTCCGACACCCGGGCGGCATCACCGGGGTGCGTGTAGAGCTCCCGGTAGGCGGATTCCGCCCGGGCTGCGGCCTCGGCGGAATCGGGGGAACTGCGGGTGCGGGCTTCCCAGAGGGTGTGGGTGGTGGCGTGGTACCGGGGTTCGAGCTCCGAGACGTGCTCGTCGAGGAATACCTGGATGGCGGGATCCATGGCGGGCCGGGGGAATGGGGTGGCGTCATGTATGCGACCCGGGGGAGGTGGCTCCCCGGAGCGCCTTCCGCGCCCTGCTCACTGCCCGGAGGAGTTCCCGGTGGGCGGCCGGGTCCGGGCGGGACGAATCGAAACGCTGATGAAGGTACAGGCGCACCGCTTCTTCCGCGAAGGGCCTCCCGGGGGAGTCGCTCCGACGGAGCGCCTCCACAAACTCCAGGGGGGCCATCCGCTCAGCTCCCACCAACCCCGCTCGCCCGTAGGCGGTCCGGAGCCGGACCCAGGCCGCGGACGCCGGCGAAAGGGGCTCCCCCCTGCCGCCCACAGCCCGGACCACCCCCACAAGTGCCGCCACCACCAGGAGGACGAGGAACCAGCGCCCTGCATTCTCTCCGGGCTCCGAGGCGGGGGTTGCGGCGGGATCCGGGGCGGGGTCCTCTCCCAGGAAGCCGGACGCCCGCTCCAGCAGGTCGGTCTGCCTGGATCCGGAGTAGTCCAGGATCCACTTCCCCCACCGGTGCTGGAGTCCGTCCAGGAGGAAGCGGCCAAATGCCAGGCGGCCCGCCCCCGCGGCGGCTCCCACCTCTCCGGGAGGGGTGGGGTCGAAGGGGACCCACCCCAGCCCGGGGAACCAGACCTCCACCCAGGCATGGGCCTGATTCCCGGTGACCGCCAGGTAGCCCCCCACATCATTCCACCGTCCTCCCAGGAACCCGTTCACCACCCTGGAGGGGATCCCCACCGAGCGGAGGAGCACCACCAGTCCGGTAGCGAAATACTCGCAGTGCCCGGCCTTCCGCTCGAAGAGGAAGTGCTCCACGGAGGTTTCCCGGGCGGAGGCGGGAAGCTGGGTGGTGTAGGTGAACTCCTGGCGGAACCAGGCCAGCAGCACCTGGATGCGGTCATGGCGATCCTCCACCCCCGCCACCAGGGAGTCGGCCAGCGCCCCCACCCGGGGGGAGAGGACCCCGGGCAGCTGGAGGTAGAACCCCCTGGCCGGCGTGTAGCCTCCGGGGGGGCTGGCCCGGAGATCCAGGACCGAGGGGCGGCCGGAGAGGGAGTGGACCGTGTAGGCCGGAGGGCCCCTCCCCCAGTAGACCAGGTCTCCCGAGCCATCCAGCGCAGGCTGCATCCGGGACTCCGGCACCACATCCAGGGTCGGGTGCACCCCGAACAGCACCCGGGACTCCAGGGGCGCCGCATAGATCTGCTGGGTGATCTCCTCCCCTCCCCACCGTTCCCGGTACCAGGCCACCGGCGCCGTGGCGGGGGGAAGGCTCCGGCTCCGGATCCAGCGGAGGCCGTCGAAGCGATCGTACGACCGGCCCCTGAAGTAGAGCCCCTCGGGATCCGGGGGGATTCCGTCGGGGAATTCCACACGGAGGATCACATCGGGATTCGGGAGGATCCGGGCACCGTGGCTCCCCAGCGCCACGGATTCCGAGAAACCCGCCATTGCGGGAGCGGGAACGGGGCTCCGGCCGCTCCACCCCTGGGAGACCCGGGGGAAGGCCAGGAAGACCACCGCGCTGGCCAGGAGGACCACGGCGGAGAGGGCTCCCGTTCCCAGGACGAACCCCCTGGACACGTGGAGGACATCCTGTCCCCGGGCCTCGGTCTCCCGCCTCAGATGCCCCAGGACCAACGCCACCGTAGCGGATCCCACATACCCCATGAAGGCCACGGCGAAGACGATCCCCGGCCGGTAGGCGGTGGCGGCCAGGAGGAGGGCGAAGGCCAGGGCGTGGAGCCGGGCATCGTTGGCGGTCTCCAGCGAACGGAGCGCCTCGGTGGCCAGCAGGAGGAGCAGGAGGTCCACCACGGGGAGGACCACATCCCCCTGGATGACCAGCACGTGGTAGAGGGCTCGGGCCACCAGGATGAGGGCCAGGGGGAGCCAGATCCGCTCCAGGCGGGCAGAGAGGACGGGGTCCGGTTGCCATCGCAGAGCCACCAGGAGCGCCAACCCCGCCAGGAGCGCCGGCACGGGAGCCACCCCGGCTCCCCCCGCATAGGCCAGCAGGCCGAACAGGCCGGTGGCCACGGCGGCCCGGCGGTTCAGGAGGGCGAGGGGGGTGGCCCCTCCCACCGTGGCGGCTGCCGGAAGGGCGCGGGGGGTCATGCCGCCTCCTCTCCACCGCTGCGGACCACATCCCCGAACGCACCCCCCTTCCGTCCACCGGAGGTCACCAGGACACTCCGGGTGGGGTCCCCGGGGGGAGCCGACAGGGGTGGAAGGGCGGGGTCGAAGTCCACCCGGGCCAGGGTGTCCAGGATCACCTCCAGTTGCGCCTCACCCCGTCCGGGCGGATGGACCCGGCCCTGCGCGGCGAACCCCACCGGCCGTCCCTCCCGGATGGTCCGGGCCACCAGGGCGGCCGCCATCTCCACGGATTCCTCGGCCCGATCTCCCGGTGGGGCCGACAGGTCGAGGCACACCCAGACCCCTGCGGCGTCCTCCCCCTCGTACTCCCGGACGATCAGGGACCCGCTCCGGGCGGCAGCCTTCCAGTGCACGTCCCGTGG
This sequence comes from uncultured Gemmatimonadaceae bacterium, assembly GCA_964420725.1. GTDB lineage: Bacteria > Gemmatimonadota > Gemmatimonadetes > Longimicrobiales > Gaopeijiaceae > CAYQVI01. The sequence goes on from CAYQVI010000010.1 coordinate 8,243, forward strand.
GTCGTCCCCCGGGCGGTACTCCCGCATGGAACGATACTCACCCCGATGCATGGCCCGGGAGGCGGCCCTGGCCCCCGTGCGTCGGGAGCGGTCACCGGAGAGGACCGGGGAGCGGACCGGGTGGCGGGTGGAGGGCCACACCACCAGCTCTCCGGGGATCCTCAGGTCCCGCTCCTTGCGGAAGAGGCCGAAAGGGAAGGCGGTGGAGATGGTCACCACCTCCAGCGGGACCGTCCCCCGTCGGATGAAGACCGGATCGTTGCGGACCACCGCCGTCTCCCCTGGGGGGACCCTGGCGGCAAAGGCGCTCCCCGGGAGCCCCGCCTCCCGGATCTCCACCGTGTAGATGGCGAAGCGGGACCGGGTGTTGGTGATCTCGTAGCGGATCCGGGCAGACTCCCCCACCGGGACCCCACGGGGGCACCTCCGGCCCACCGTCACCGGCCGTACCATCCGCTCCGAGAGGATCCCGCTCAATGCCACCAGCCCCAGGAGCGCTCCCAGGAGCAGGAAGAGGAGGTTGTTCCCCGTATTCACGGCCGCCAGCCCCACCGCCAGGATGCCCGCCGTGAAGACGGCCCCGGACCGGGTGAAGAGGAGGCGCCGGGGGGGGCGGATCCCCCGCAGGCGCTTCCAGAGCCACCGGACCCGCTGGATCACAGAGGCACGGGGACGGCGTCCAGGAGGTCCTCCAGCAGGGCGGCCCCCTCCTCGTGTCCAGCACTCGCCCCTCCCGAGGAGGGGATGATCCGATGGGCCAGGCAGGGGATGAGGAGGGTCCGGATGTCGTCGGGGACCAGGAAGCTCCTGCCATCCACCAGGGCGTGGGCCCGGGCGGCCCTGTAGAGGGCGATGGCCCCCCGGGGGCTCACCCCCATGCGGATGCGGGGATCCTCACGGGTCAGCCGCACCAGGGCCATCAGGTAGTCCACCAGCGAGGGGTCCACATGGACCTCGTCCACCGCCTGCTGCAGCGCCAGGACATGCTCCTGGGTCAGCACCGCCTGAACGGTCTCGGCTGGAAGTTCCCCGGTCCCGGAGCGGAGGAGGATCTGCCGCTCTGCCTCCTCGCCGGGATAGCCGATGGTGAGCCGCATCAGGAAGCGGTCCAACTGGCTCTCCGGGAGGGGGTAGGTCCCGTGGTGCTCCAGCGGGTTCTGGGTGGCCATCACCAGGAAGGGGCGAGGAAGCTCCAGCGTCCGGTCCTCGATGGTGACCCGCCCCTCCTGCATCGCCTCCAGGAGCCCGCTCTGCGTGCGGGGGGGAGCCCGATTGATCTCGTCCGCCAGCACCACGTGGGTGAAGAGCGGGCCCGGGCGGAGCTGGAACTCCCCGGTGGAGGGGGAGAAGACGGAGACCCCCAGGAGATCGGCGGGGAGGAGGTCGGAGGTGAACTGGATCCGCCGGAAGCCCAGCCCCAGGGCCCGGGCCAGGGCGTGGGCCAGGGTGGTCTTCCCCACGCCGGGGACATCCTCCAGGAGGAGGTGGCCCCGGGCCAGGAGGGCGGTCACCGCCAACCGGACCACGTCGCGCTTCCCGTGGAAGACCTGCTCCACGGCATCGACCAGCCGGGAGAGCAGGGCGAGATCGGGCCCGGTGAGGGATCCGGTGGCTACAGTGTCTGGCATCGGTCCGGTGGACTTGGGACGCGGAAGGGCGACGGGCGGCAGGGCTGGTCCGGGGGAGCGGGGGCGAGCCCCGCCCTCGTTTGCAGGCAACACTCTCTAACCCTCCCACCCCGCGGATCGTTCCGGGTGATCTGCGTAAAGATACGTCCTGAACGTTGACAGGACGATGAGCCATTTCCTAAGTTGCCGCGCGCTTCCGGCAGACACCCCGATCCGCTCAGAATCCCGCCAGGAACGCCCTGCTCCTCCCGTTCGGGTAGATTTGATATGCGACGCAGCTGGACTTTGGCCACACTGGCGGGCCTGACGGTGCTGACCCTGGGCACTCTCGCCTTCGTCCACACGCAGGGTGAAGCGGCCACGCAGGAGATGCAGGAAGCCGCCGCATCCGCCTCTCGTGAACAGCCCATCGCCTTCCCCCACAACATCCACGCTGGTGAGAATCGGATCGACTGTGCCTACTGCCACTTCTCGGCAGAGCGCTCCACGTCGGCCGGCATCCCCCCCGTAGCGAGTTGCGTCGGGTGCCATACGGTGGTTCCGGGGCGCAACAACCCCGAGGAGGTCCAGAAGGTCCTGGGCTACTGGGAACGGGGTGAGCCCATTCCGTGGGTCCGGATCTACAAGGTCTCCGAGCATGTTCGCTTTCCCCACATGCGCCACATCGCCGCCGAGATCAACTGCACGGTCTGCCACGGCGAGGTCCAGGAGATGGGGGTGATCACCGAGCTGGCCCAGCCCCTGAGCATGGGATGGTGTGTGGATTGCCACGTGGAGCAAGGCGCTTCCCGGGACTGCACCGTCTGCCACTACTGATGGATGACGAATCCGCCATGGGCCTCCTCCGGCTCCTGGCGGTTCCTCACTTCCGGGGTGTGCCCTGCCCCGTCACGGATCGAGTACGTCGATGACTGAAGGACTCAAGAGGCGGGACTTCCTGAAGGTGCTGGGCGTCAGCGGCGCCGGTGCCACCCTGACCGGCTGCTCCACGGAAGTGGAGCGGATCATCCCCTACGTGGTGCCTCCCGAGGAGATCACCCCGGGGGTGGCCACCTGGTACGCCACCGTGAACCCCGAGCTGGGCTACGGCTGCGGCCTCTGGGCCCGGACCCGGGAAGGGCGGGTGGTGAAGCTGGAGGGGAATCCGGCGCACCCGGTGAACCAGGGGAACCTGGACGCCCGGGCCCACTCCGCCATCCAGGCCCTCTACAATCCGGACCGCTACACCTCCCCCATGCTCCGGGAGGGCAATTCCTTCCGGGCCATCACCTGGGAGGAGGCCGAGGCGCTCCTGGCGGAGAGACTCGGTGCTGCGGCGAACCCCACCTTCCTCACCGGACGCACCGGTCCCTCCCTCTCCGCCCTGGTGGACGCCCTGGCCTCGGCCTCCGGCGGAACCCGGGTGGTCTACGAGGCCCTCTCCGAGGCCCCGCTCCGGGAGGCCACACGCCTGGCTTTCGGGGTGGACGGCATCCCCACCTTCGACTTCGCCTCCTCCAACATGGTGGTGTCGTTCGGCGCCGACTTCCTGGAGGGGTGGATCTCCCCGGTGGAGCATACCCAGGGGTTCGCCTCCATGAGTGCGGCGAGAGCGGATGGCACCAAGGGGAAGCTGGTCTTCCTGGGGCCCCGTCTCCCCCTCACCGGGCTGAATGCCGACGAGTGGTTTCCCATCCGTCCGGGGAGCGAGGGGATCGTGGCGCTGGCCATGGCCAATGTCATCGTCCGGGGAGGCGCCGATGCGGGTCCCTTCGGCCCGATCCTGCAGGCGTACGATCCCGCCGCCGCTGCCGCAGCCTCCGGAGTGGAGGCCTCCGCCATCGAGGCGCTGGCCATGGAGTTCGCCTCCAGCGGGGCGAGCCTGGCCCTCCCCCCGGGGTTCCAGGGCCACCACCGGAATGCCACCGCCTCCAACCTGGCGGTCCTGGTGCTGAACGCGGTGGCGGGGAATGTGGGCACCCGGCTCCGGGTGGATACGGTGGACCGTGAGGTGCCCTCCGCCGCCTACGCCGACCTGGATCGGGCCATCCGCACCATGCGGGATGGTGGGACCGGTGCGGTCGTGGTCCACGGGGCGAACCCGGTGTACTCCGTTCCGGCGGCGGCAGGCTTCGCCGAGGCCTTCGCGCAGGTCCCGTTCAAGGTGAGCTTCGCCTCCGCCCCGGATGAGACCGCCGCCCTCTGTGACCTGATCCTCCCGGACAGTCACTTCCTTGAGAGCTGGGGCGACTCCAACCCCCGTGCAGGGGTCTGGGCGATGCAGCAGCCGGTGATGCGGCCGGTGCCGTACTTCGACTCCCGCCCCGCCGGCGACGTGATGATCAACGCCCATCGGGCGCTGGGCGGGGATCCGGGGGCCGACACCTTCCAGGCCTTCGTCCGGAACCGCTGGCAGCAGCTCCACTCGCAGGCCGGTGCTCCCGGAGGGGACTTCAACGCCTTCTGGCATCAGACCCTCCAGCGGGGTGTGGCGGACCTTCCCGCCACCGGCTCCGCCACCAATGGTGCGCTCCAGGCCCCCGACGCGGCGCTCTCCTTCGATCTCCCCGCCTTCGACGGGGGCGATGGGGACCTCATCCTCCAGGTGCACCCCTCCCCCCGGCTGGGGGATGGTCGCTTCGCAAACCGCCCCTGGATGCTGGAACTCCCGGATTCCGTCTCCAAGATCACCTGGCACTCCTGGGTGGAGGTCCACCCGGACACGGCGGCGGAGCGGGGGCTCCGGAACGGCGACCTGGTGCAGATCCGGTCGGCGCACGGAGAGGTGGAGCTGCCGGTGTGGGTCTACGGCGGGATCCGCCCCGACACCGTGGCCATCGCCATGGGGAACGGCCACGAGCACTTCGGGCGGTTCGCCAACGGCCACGGGGTCAACCCGATGCGGCTCCTCCCCGCCGAGGTGGAGCAGACCTCCGGGGCGCTGGTGCTGCAGGCCGTCCGGGTGAGCATGGAGCCCACCGGCGCCCGGATGCGGCACGCCACCATCGAGGGGTCCACCGACGCCCGGGGTCGGCCCATCGTCCCGGCGGTGCAGGCCTCCACCCTGGGGCAGCCCTCCGACGGCTACGGGGACGATGACCACGGGATCGAGGAGCTCCAGCTCATGGGAGGCTTCGTCCCCGTTCCCACCGAGGGGAGGGCGCAGGACTTCCCCCTCCCGGGTTCCCAGTACGGGGAGTACAACCCGGCGGAGAATCCCCGCTGGGCCATGGCCATCGACCTGGACAAGTGCACCGGCTGCTCCGCCTGCGTGGTGGCCTGCCAGTCCGAGAACAATGTGCCATGGGTGGGTGAGGACCAGGTCCGCATGGGCCGGGACATGGCCTGGATCCGGATCGAACGGTACTGGGAGACACTGGACGCCAGCCAGGCCGGACCGGTGGATGTGCGCTTCCTCACAATGCTGTGTCAGCACTGCGGAAACGCTCCCTGTGAGCCGGTGTGCCCCGTCTACGCGGCGTATCACACGCCGGAGGGGATCAACGGCCAGATCTACAACCGCTGCGTGGGCACCCGGTACTGCGCGAACAACTGCCCCTACAAGGTCCGGGTGTTCAACTGGTACGGGTACACGGATGTGCCCGAGCCCATGAACTGGGCCTACAACCCCGACGTCACCGTCCGGGGGGAAGGGGTCATGGAGAAGTGCTCCTTCTGCACCCAGCGCATCCGGGACGCCCAGAATCGCGCCGTCCTCGAGGGGCGGCCGGTGCGGGACGGTGAGATCGTCACGGCCTGTCAGCAGACCTGCCCGGCGGAGGCCATCGTCTTCGGAGACATCCGTGATCCGGAGTCCCGGGTGGCCCAGCTGTCGGACAACGAGCGGACGTACCGTGTGCTGGACTACCTGATCAACACGCAGCCCGCGGTGCTCTACCAGAAGAAGACCACCTTCCACGCCGTGGACGGCGGCCACGCCTGAGGAACCAAGGCAAGCATGGCGACCGTAACTGAAACTCCCCGGGGCGAACTGGCCCATCCCGACGTCGAGAAATACAGCGACGTCAATCGGGATGTGCTGGGGATGCTCTCACGCCCCGATCGTACATGGTGGCTCCTCTTCCTCCTGGCCATCTCCGGCACCCTGCTCATGCTGGGGTCCTGGGCGAACCAGATCATCAACGGGATCGGGGTGTCCGGGCTCAACTCCCCCGTGGGTTGGGGCGCCTACATCACCACCTTCGTCTTCTGGGTGGGTATCGCCCACTCGGGGACGCTGATCTCCGCCATCCTGTTCCTCTTCAGGGCACCGTGGCGGCAGTCGATCTACCGCATGGCCGAGGCCATGACGGTCTTCGCCGTGATGACCGCCGGGCTCTTCCCGCTGATCCATGTGGGCCGGGTCTGGCACGCCTACTGGCTCTTCCCCTATCCCAACTCGCGGTACCTCTGGCCGAACTTCCGGTCGCCGCTGGTCTGGGACGTGTTCGCCGTGACCACCTACTTCACGGTGTCCGCCACCTTCTTCTACCTGGGGACCATCCCCGATCTGGCGGCGGCCCGGGACCAGGCGCGGGGTCTGCGGAAGAAGCTCTACGGGTTCTTCGCCCTGGGATGGCAGGGGACCGATCGGGAGTGGCACCACTTCGGCAAGGCGTACATCTTCCTCGCCGCCCTGGCCACCCCGCTGGTGCTCTCGGTGCACTCGGTGGTGTCCTGGGACTTCGCCATGTCCATCGTACCGGGTTGGCACGCCACCATCTTCGCCCCGTACTTCGTGGCGGGGGCCATCTTCTCCGGGGTGGCGATGGTGATCACCCTGGCGGTCCCCATCCGGAAGGTCTTCAAGCTGGAGCCGTACCTCACCATCAAGCACTTCGATGCCATGGCCAAGCTCATCATCCTGACAGGGATGGTGGTCTTCGTCGCCTACATCACCGAGTTCTTCATGGCCTGGTACTCCGGTGAGGAGCCGGAGCGCACCCTCTTCTGGGAGCGGACCTTCGGCCACTACTGGTGGGCCGCCTGGATCATGCTGCTCTGCAACGGCGTGATCCCCATGATGCTCTGGTTCAAGCGGGTCCGGCACTCTATCCCGGCGCTCTTCGTCATCACGATCTTCATCAACATCGGGATGTGGTTCGAGCGGTATGTCATCATCGTCGGCTCCCTGGCCTCCGACTTCATTCCCTTCGCATGGGGTGTCTACCGGCCCTCCGTCACCGAAATGGGGATCATGGTGGGGAGCTTCGGCTGGTTCGCCCTCTGGTTCCTGCTCTTCACCAGGCTCCTTCCGCCCATCGCCATCGCGGAGTTGAAGGAAGTCCTGCCGCCCCCCATGCGGCGGCGCGCAAAGGAGGGCTCGGCCCATGACTGAGCAGAAGCAGGGCTTCCTGGCCTCCTACGACTACCTCGACTCGACGCTGGATGCGGTAGAGGGACTCAAGAAGGCCGGGTTCAAGGACATCCGGACCTTCGGGCCGATTCCCGAGCATCATCTGGAGGCGGCGCTGGGCTACGGTGAGAGCCCGGTCCGGGTCTTCACCCTGGTGGGAGCCCTTACCGGAACCGCGGCTGGGTTCGCCTTCACCATCTTCTCCGTCCTGGACTGGCCGCTGGTTACCGGTGGAAAGCCCATCCTTTCCATCCCGGCCTTCGTGGTCATCGCGTTCGAGATGACCATCCTCTTCGGAGCGCTGGCCACACTCATCGGTCTGTTCATCAACATGAAGCTCCCCCGTATCCGCCCTCCGGCGGTCTACGATCCGGAGTTCTCCAACGGGAGGTTCGGGATCTACGTCTCCGCGCCCCTGCAACGGAAGGACGAAGTCCGGAAGATCCTCGATTCCGCAGAGCCTGTGGAGCTGCGGGAAGATCCTGAAGGAAAGGCCCATGTCTGACCTGCGCCGAATGGTGCGAACGCTCTCCCTCACCGGCCTCGTGGCGCTGACCACGGTCGGATGCTCTCCCCTGGATTCGGCCATGGTGTCGATCTTCGGGCGGAGCATGCGGGTGCAGCCCTCTGTGAAGCCGTACGAGAACCCCCAGTTGGCACCGGCGGGATCGGTGCCCTTTGCCGCCGGCAACATGGCTCCCGCGGGGGAGTGGAATCTGGGACAGCCGGAGGGTGACCCGGGGATCCCGGCTCCCTTCACGCAGGCGGCCCTGAATCTGGCCAACCCGGATCCCCGCATCCTGGGGCTCGAGAATCCCATTCCCTTCGCCCCGGCTTCGCTGGAGCGGGGCGAGATCATGTACAACCGGGTCTGTGCCCCCTGTCATGGGGACGCCGGTGATGGCCAGGGATACATCGTGCAGTCCGGGGCCTATCCGCTGGTGTTCTCCCTGCTGGCGGACAATGTGCAGGCCTATACCGACGGCTACCTCTACGGGATGATCCGTGTGGGCAGGGGGTTGATGCCCTCCTACGGCCACCAGGTGACCGAACAGGACCGTTGGCACATCGTGAACTACGTCCGGCAGCTCCAGGGCACATCTCCAAGCACCGGGGCGGCCCAGGCCGCACCCGGGGACCAGTGAGTCGAGGGATCCATGGCGCACATTCACATCCCTGACGAGATCCCGGTCCGCTACCTGGACCGCTCCTCCACCGCGAACCTGGTCTGCGGGGGACTGGTCATCGCCGGCCTCGTGGCCTTCTTCATCACCCTCTCCACCAATCCCGCCGTGGCCTGGCAGGCGTGGGTGATCAACTGGCTCTACTTCACGAGCATCGCCCTGGGCGCGGTGATGTTCGGAGTGGCCACCACCATCGTGAAGGCCAAGTGGAACTGGTCCATTCGCCGGATTGGCTTCCTCTTCGCCGCCTTCCTCCCGTTCTCGTTCATCCTCTTCCTCCCCATGCTCACGCTGGGCGAGGACTTCTTCCCCTGGATCGGGATGATTGCCGAGGGGGACTACATCGTCGAGAGGAAGGCGGCCTACCTGAACCTGCCCTTCCTCTGGGCCCGGAACGTGGTGGGCCTCCTGGTCCTCTTCGGGCTCCTCATGTACTTCTCCTACCTGCAGATCCGTCCCGACCTGGGACTGTCGAAGGGGAGCCCGGACGAGGATGCCGGTCGAGGGAAGTGGCGGGAGCGCCTCAGCGCCGGTTGGCAGGGGCAGGAGGTGGAAGAGGTCCGGAGCTGGCGCCGGCTGGCGTGGATGGGTCCCGTGGCGGTGCTCTGCTATGCCGTGGTCATGACCATCGTTTCGGTGGACTGGGCCATGTCGCTGGATCCCCACTGGTTCTCCACCCTCTTCGGGTGGTGGTTCTTCATGGCGGCCTTCTGGGGCGGGATTGCAGCCACGGCGCTGACCATGGTCTGGCTCCGGGGGAAGCACGCGGACTTCGCGAAGCACATCGGGCGGCAGCAGAGGCATGACATCGGGAAGCTGGCCTTCGGCTTCACGGTCTTCTGGACCTACCTCTTCTGGTCCCAGTACATCGTCATCTGGTACGGAAAGCTCCCCTGGGAGCAGCACTGGATGGTGGTCCGCCTCGGTGAGCCCTGGGGTCCCTACGCCCTGGTGACCCTCTTCCTCTGCTTCATCATCCCCTTCGTGACCCTCATCAGCCGGCAGAAGATCAAGCCGGCGGTGCTGGGGACGGCCAGCGCCGTGATCCTCACCGGGCTCTGGCTGGAGCGCTTCATGCTTGTGGCGCCCTCCCTCCGTCCGGACGGGCCCACCCTCAGCATCTGGGAGCCGGCCATCGGCCTGCTCTTCCTGGGGGTCTTCCTCTTCTCGGTGCGGTGGGCGCTCTCCACCTTCCCGGTGATCCAGGTGTGGCGTCCCCCGGTGCCCGCTGAGATGGTGGATCTGGAGGTCTCCCCGGAGCATCGCAGGCCCCGGACTCCCCAGGGGGTCTGACGCCTGCGGGGGGCCAGCCCCCCGCAGGAAGAACGGAACCACGAGGGCCCCCGGAGCGTGCTCCGGGGGCCCTCTGTGCCTGGTTCCCCTCCCGGGGGCGCCCGGGGGGGCGCCTCACCCGGATGGCCCCCACCTATCCGGCAGCCAGCTCCTCCAGGACGGCGTCATGGAGCAGCCCGTTGGTGGACACCCCGGACCCCCCGTGGATCCCTGGCCGTCCCCGGAGGTCGGTGAACCGGCCTCCGGCCTCCTCCAGGATCGTGTGGAGGGGGGCCGCATCCCAGGGGGAGAGGACCGGGTCCACCATCACCTCAGCCCTTCCGGTGGCCACCAGGGCGTGGCCCCAGGCATCACCCCAACTCCGGGTGAGCGCGGCCCGCCGGGAGAGTCTGCGCCACCCCGGCCCGGTTCCGGGCGAGGAGAGCACCCGCTCCGGATCGGTGGTGAGGAGGGCAGCGTCGTGTAGGTGCCCCACCCTTGAGACCTGGGCCCTCCGGCCATTCCACCAGGCACCCAGCCCACGGGCGGCCGACACCGTCTCGCCCGTGAGGGCGGGGAAGTGGGCCACACCCACCACCGGCTCCCCGCCGGCCTCGATCCCGATGAGGACTCCGTACAGGGGAACCCCCCGCATGAAGGAGCGGGTGCCGTCGATGGGATCCAGGATCCAGCGGACCTCGGACCCCTCCCCCTCCTCACCGAACTCCTCCCCGAGGATCCCGTGACCCGGGAAGCGGGCCCGGATCCGCTCCCGCAGAAGCGCCTCGGCCTGACGATCGGCGATGGTGACGGGGCTTCCGTCTCCCTTGGAGTCGGCGGCCACCACGCCGCCGAAGTGGTGCAGGGTGAGGTCCCCGGCTGCCCTGGCGAAGAGCTCCGCCGCCTCGAGCCAGTCCCGGAGTGTTTCCTGCCCCACGGAGGTCACCGGCTTCCCGGGGCCACGGACCGGCCTGCCGGACGTCCGGGCCGGTTGGCCTTGGAGCGGTAGAGGGCCTCGTCAGCCTTCCTCAACAACTCCTCCCCTGTATCCCCCTCGGCGCCGTGACGGGCGATGCCATAGCTGATGGTGATCCCGTGGGGCTCCATGAAGGGATGTCGGGCCACGGCCGCCGCCACACGCTCCGCGTGGTTCCGGGCTCCCTCCTCGTCCGTGTCCGAGAGGAGGGAGACGAATTCGTCTCCCCCGAATCGGGCTACCAGGTTCATGGCCCGACTCTCGGTGTGGAGGATGGCCCCCAGGCACCGGAGGACCTCGTCCCCGGCCATGTGCCCCAGGCGGTCGTTGTACTGCTTGAAGTTGTCCAGGTCGAAGAGGACCACGCAGAGGCTCCGACCCCGCCCGGCGGCGGCGCTCTCCCGCTCCAGCTCGATCTCCAGGTGACGGCGGTTGGGGAGGCCCGTCAGGGGGTCCGTCAGGGAGAGGGCCTGGAGCTTCTGGTGCAGCCGGGCGTTCTCAAGGGAGACGGCCGCCTGGCTGGCCAGACGCCAGAGGAGCTGCTCGTCCTCCCGTGTGAAGAGCCGGTGATCCGCGCTCCCCGCCGAGAGTGCCCCCACCACACGATCCCCCGTCACCAGCGGCACCAGGAGGCCGCTCCGGGTTCCGCTCCCCAGCCTCTCCTTCAGGACCTCGGGGATGGCCTCCGCCTGGTGGAAGTCGTCGACGGTGATGGCCTCCCGTCGCCGGATGACCCGCTCCACCAGCGCCGGGGGGACCCGGATGCTCCCCCCGGGGAGCTCCAGGACCCGGGTGCATGCCCCGACCCGGGCCACCCATCCCGGAGGGCTCTCCTCCCGCTCCAGGAGCCACACGGTGGCGCTGTCCGCCTCAAGGAGGTGGGTGGCGGCCTGGATCACCTTCTCCAGGACCTCCTGGGCGTCCAGCGACCGGCTCAGAGCCCGCCCGATCTCCTCCAGGCGCTCGGCCTCACGGCGGCGCCGCTGGATCTCCGCCACATGACGGGCATTCTCCACCGCCACGGCGGCCACATCGCCGATTCCCTGGAGGAGCTCCACGTCGGCCTGGCTGTAGGCCCTGGGCCGGTAGGACTGGGCACTCACGGCCCCCACCACCCGACCCTTGTAGCGCATGGGAGCGGAGATGGCAGACCGGGTGATCTCGGTATCCTCCTCCCCCAGCACGATGAGGGAGTGCAGCTCCAGCCGATCCTCCACCATGGAGGGGGAGCCCGTGCGGATCACCTCGCTGTCGGAGCCCCGGTATTCGATGGACTCCTCCTTTTCCTGACCACGATCGGCATAGAAGACCACGCGGGCCCGATCCCTGGCCGGGTCGTAGACGGAGATATAGAAGCCGTCGGCCTGGAGCACCCTCGCCGTCTCGCGGTAGATGGCCCGATAGAGGTCATCCTCGCTCAGCGTACCGGCCAGGGAGCGTCCGATTTCGAGGAGGACGCGGTACCGCTCGGCGAGGGTGGAGTCGTTCGCCGAACCGTCAATCGAGGCCATGGGGGCCCTGTGGCTGGATTCTCGGTCAAAAACGTCGGGGAGTCACCGGGGCGGGGAGCCCTGCCCACCGGCAACGTACAACATAGGGAGGAGGGACACAGGGTACAACGGATGTGTTCCCCGGCGGGGGGCTCAGGTGCGTCCGCACCCCCGCGGCACCCCAGGGGTCAGGGTTCCCCCGGGGGCGCGTCGTACTGAGGCTCCCCCTCCATCTCCCCCTGACGCATCAGAAAGTCCAGGTGTTTTCCGATGCCGTATCCCAGGGCCCGCATCACCCCGGCCTCCTGGAGATCGGGTTCCGCCCGCCCGAGGAGCGTCCTGAGGGTCCGCATCACCCCCTCCGGACTCCGGGCCCGGAAGAAGTTGATCCGATGGAGTCCCTCCTCCAGGGCCCCGTACATCTGCTCCAGTTGATCATGGGTTGCGGGGGGACCGGCTCTTCGACCCCGGGGAAGGGGGGTGACGCCCCCACCCGCCCCCAGGTAGAGTTCGTAGGCCAGGATCAGGAAGGCCTGGGCCAGGTTCAGCGAGGAGTAGTCGGGGTTCGCGGGAATCACGGCTACGGCGTGGCACCGGTCCAGGGCCTCGTTGCTCAGCCCCCGGTCCTCCCGTCCAAAGAGGAGGGCCACGGTCCCCTGGGCCGCCCTGGCCAGGATCTCGGGGACATGTTCCCGGGGACGCACGTAGTTCCGCTGGGCGGTGCGTCCCCGGTTTGTGGTCCCCACCACCCAGACCGTGTCGGCCAGGGCGGCATCCAGGGAGTCCACGATCTCAGCCGCCTCCACAATGGCGTCACATCGATGGGCGATCCCGGTGATCCGCCACGGGTCGAACTCCACCGGATTCACCAGGCGGAGCCGGGAGAGCCCCATGTTCCTCATGGCCCGGACGACGCCGGCGATGTTCACCAGGTCCTGGGTCTCGTCCAGCACCACCACGATGTCCCCCAGGGCCGGATCCGGGGCGGGGCCGTCCCAGTCCTCGAGGGCGCGCAGATTTTCGGTCATGATGTCATGGAGGGAGAGACGAATCCAGGGAGCGATCAGGGGGTGCCCGGAAGGTCAGGGGGCGTCCCGATCCCCGGGACGCTGCTCCCCCTCCTCGGGCTCCTTCAACTCCCCCTTGAAGTTCCGGATCCCCGACCCCAGCCCACGGGCCAGTTCGGGGATCTTCCTCCCCCCCCAGAAGAAGAGGATCAATCCCGCGATGACCAGAATCTCGGTGAATCCGAAGCCCATGGGGTCCTACCTGTCGTTGTGAGGGACCGGGACGCCGGAGCGCCCCGGGGCGCTCACTTCAGCAGCATCTTCGCGATGGTCTGAAGCTGCATGTTCGTGGTGCCTTCGTAGATCGTGCCGATCTTGGCGTCCCGGTAGTACTTCTCGATGGGGTACTCCCGGGTGAATCCATACCCCCCATAGAGGTCGATGGCCATGGAGGAGACGGACTGGGCCACACGGGAGGACTTCAGCTTGGCCATCGCCGCCTCCTTGAGGAAGGGGAGGCCGGCGTCCTTCAGCCGGGCCGCGTTGTACACCAGGAGCCGGGCGGCCTCGATGTCCGTGGCCATCTCGGCGATCTGGAACTGCACGCCCTGGAAATCCCCGATGGGACGCCCGAACTGGGAGCGCTCCTTCACGTAGCGGAGGGTGTGATCCAGCGCCCCCTGCGCCAGCCCCACCATCTGCGCCCCGATCCCGATCCGCCCCTCGTTCAGCGTCTCGATGGCCACCTTGTACCCCGAACCCACAGTCCCCAGGACAGCGTCGGCGGGGAGCTTCACTTCCTCCAGGATCAGTTCGGTGGTGGAGGAGGCCCGGATCCCCAGCTTGTCCTCCTTCTTCCCCACCGAGAAGCCCGGTGTGTCCCGCTCCACCAGGAACGCGGTGATGCCCCGGTACCCGGCATCGGGATCCACGGTGGCAAAGACGATGAAGAGTTCCGCCTCGCCCCCATTCGTGATCCAGAGCTTCCTGCCGGTGATGCTCCAGCCGTCCCCCTCCTTCGTGGCCCGGCAGGAGAGCGCGAAGGCGTCGGATCCACTCCCGGCCTCCGAAAGGGCGTAGGCCCCCACAGCACTCCCTGCCAACCGCGGGAGCCAGGTCTGCTTGTTGGCGTCGCTCCCCCAGCGGAGCAGCGCGTTGATGACCAGGGTGTTCTGGACATCCACCAGGACCGCCACCGCCGGGTCCACCCGGGAGAGCTCCTCCACCACCAGCACGGAGGTGAAGAAGGTACTCCCTGCTCCCCCGAACTCCTCCGGGATCTCGATCCCCATCAAGCCCAGTTCGAAGAGCTGCTGGATCAGCTCCGGGTCCAGCTTCTGGGCTTCGTCCATGTGCGCCACCCGGGGCGCCACCTCGGCGACCGCGAAATCGCGGACCGCGTCCTGGAACATCCGCTCCTCCTCCGTGAGGAGGGTGAGGGCAGGTCGGCTTTCGGAGAGCACGCTGGACATTCGTAGCCTCGTCGGGGATCCTGGTTCAGAAGGAGGGTAGGGTCCCCCTTCCCGCACCAGAAAGATCATCCCGGCGGCGCCGACGACCAAGGGGGGCGCCCTCCACCGGCAATCCCTTCCGCCCCCGGGAGCAGAAATGCCCCGCCGGATCCCGGTTCCTCCGGGCTCCGGAGGCTTCCGTCCGGGTTCCATGCACCAGAGCGGACAGGCTCCCGGCCCACCACCGTCGCTGGTCCCCTTCTTGCTGGTTTCCCGGGGTCGGCCCCACCCTCCCATCGGAGCCCCTACCGTCCCCATGCGCCCTCCCCTCCCCCTTCGCATCCTCGTGGCCGAGGATGATCCGCTGCACCGGGCCCTCCTGGTGCACCCCCTCGTGGAGGACGGGATGGAGGTGCAGGAGGCGGTGGATGGGGAGTCGGCGCTGAAGGCCGTCTTCGGGATCGCGCCGGACGTCCTCCTCCTGGACCTTCGCATGCCGGGGATGGACGGGATGGAGGTCCTCCGCCGACTCCGCACCGTGTCGGATCCTCCGGAGGTCCTGGTGGTCACCGGTGACGGCACCGCCGCGACGGCGGTGGCGGCCATGCGGCTCGGTGCCCGCGATTACATCACCAAGCCCTGGAATCCCGAGGCCCTGCTCACCCGGGTCCGGAACGCAGGGGAGCACCGGCGGCTGGCGGTGGATGTGCGGCGGCACCGGGCCCGCACCGCCCTGGAGGGGGATGGGCCCCAGTTCCTGACCCGGGATCCCCACCTCCGGCGCCGGGTGGCTGCGGCGCTGGGAGCGGCGGCGTCCGGCGTGCCGATCCTCATCTCGGGGGAGTCGGGGACCGGGAAGGAGCTCCTGGCCCGGCGGATCCACGCCCTCTCGGGGGTGAGGGATGGGGCGTTCGTGGTGGTGAACGGATCCGGTGATCCCCAGGTGGTGGAGGAGGAGCTGTTCGGTGTGGAGGGAGGGGAGGGCCCGGCCCGGATGGGACTGGTGGAGCTGGCGGATGGCGGCACCCTGCTGGTGGAGTCGGTGGAGAACCTCCCGGAGGCGCTCCAGGAGCGGCTGGTCCGCCTCGTTGCTGAGGGGTCTGTCCGACGGAAAGGGGGAGGACCGGTCCGCCGGGTCTCGGTGCGGGTCATCGGGGTCTCGGAGCGACCGCTGGCGGAGCAGGTGGCGGGAGGCCGACTCCGGGCCGACGTGCTGCACCGGCTGGGAATCGTCAGCGTGGACCTTCCGCCCCTCCGGGCCCGGCGGGGAGACATCCGCCTCCTGGCCCGGCACTTCCTCCGGACCCTCCCGGCCGGTGGAGAGGACCGGGTGCTCTCCCCCGCCGCCGGTCGGCGCCTCCAGTCCTATCCCTGGCCGGGGAATGTGCGGGAGTTGAAGAACGTCATCGAGCGGACCCTCCTCCTGGCTCCGGGACGGGTGGTGGAGGATGGGGACCTGCCGCTGGAGCCCCCCTCCCGACGCCCTCCATCGCCCCTCCCGGGGCAGGGGCTGCCAGAGGATTCAGGGGTCTCTCTCACCGAGGTGGAGAGGAAGCACATCGCCCGGGTCCTGGCTTCCACCGGCTGGCACCGGGGGCGGGCCGCCGAACTCCTGGGGATTGCCCCGAAGACGCTGTACCGGAAGGTCCGGCAGTACGGCATCGTCCCACCTTGACCCTCCGATACCACCCCCACACCTTTCCAACGAGCCGCAGGGGGTCACTCCCTCGCCTCCCCCTCCCAATCTCCCGAGGCCGACTTCCATGTCCGACGTTCCCAACGACCTCCGGTATACCGAGGAGCATGAGTACCTCCGGGCCACCGACGAGGACGGGGTCTACCTGGTGGGAATCACCGACTACGCCCAGGGGGAACTGGGGGATGTGGTCTTCCTGGAGCTTCCGTCGGAGGGGGACTCCTTCGAGGGGAAGGCCAGCTTCGGCACCATCGAGGCGGTGAAGGCGGTTTCGGACCTGTACTGTCCGGTGGCCGGCGAGATCGTCGAGGTGAACGGCGATCTGGAGGACGATCCGGCGCTGGTGAACCGGGATCCCTACGGGGAAGGGTGGATGGTGCGCCTCCGGGTCTCGGACCCGGACCAGGTGGCTTCGCTGATGGATGCCGACCAGTACCGGCGACACCTGGGGGAGTGATCCCCCCACGGGAGCCCCGCCTCCCGCCCCAGCGTGACGAAGGCCGGGGTGCCTCCCGCCCGGGATCTCCTCCCGGGGCTCCCCGACCCCTCCGCCGTGATGCGATCGACCCCGGGTTTCTTCCCCCTGGAGGATCTGTGCCCACACCCAGCGGGGGAACGCCAGCCCCCCCGCAGGGTTTCCGTCTCTCCCTGGACGGCATTTCCTTTCCGACCACCCTGGCCGGATCCGGGAATCCGCAACTTCGACCGCCGGACATCGATGGCCCTCCTGTTTGAGCCCAAGGACCAGTTCGTGGGGCGCCACATCGGCCCCCGTTCCCATGAGATCGTCGAGATGCTGCAGGCGCTGGGATGCGACTCGCTGGACCAACTGGTCCGGGAGTCGGTGCCCCCCGCCATCCGGTTGGAGCGCTCCCTGGAGGCGCTGGACCCGGCGGTCACCGAGGTGGAGCTCCTGGCCCGCCTCCGGGAGATCGCCGGGGAGAACCGGGTCTTCCGCTCCTTCCTGGGGATGGGGTACAGCGGAACGCTGACCCCCGGGGTGATCCAGCGGAACATCCTGGAGAACCCGGGCTGGTACACCCAGTACACGCCCTACCAGGCGGAGATCGCCCAGGGGCGGCTCGAGGCGCTCCTGAACTTCCAGACCACCGTCATCGACCTGACGGGGCTGGAGATCGCCAACGCGTCGCTCCTGGACGAGGGAACGGCGGCGGCGGAGGCCATGTCGCTGGCCCACGGAGACGCCCCCGATTCCCGGGACACCTTCCTGGTGTCGGCGCAGTGCCACCCCCAGACCATCGAGGTGGTGAAGACCCGGGCGGAGCCCCTTGGAATCCGGATCCTGGTGGCGGAGCCGGAGGAGTTCCAGCTGGACGAGCGGGTCTTCGGGATCCTGCTCCAGTATCCGGCCACCGATGGGGCGGTGGTGGACCCCCGGGAGCTCACCTCCCGGGCCCGGGAGGCGGGGGCCGTGGTCATCATGGCGGCTGACCTGCTGGCTCTGACGCTCCTGACGCCTCCGGGGGAACTGGGGGCGGACATCGCCGTGGGGAACACCCAGCGCTTCGGGGTCCCGCCGGGCTACGGGGGCCCCCACGCCGCCTACATCGCCGCCCGGGACGCCTACAAGCGCCGCATGCCCGGCCGGATCATCGGGGTTTCGGTGGATACGGACGGCAACCGGGCGCTCCGGATGGCACTCCAGACCCGGGAGCAGCACATCCGCCGGGAGAAGGCCACCTCGAACATCTGCACGGCGCAGGTGCTCCTGGCGGTGATGGCGGGGATGTACGCCGTCTACCACGGGCCGGACGGTCTGAAGGCCATCGCCCAGCGGGTCCACGCCCTGACCACAGCGCTGGCCCGGGGAGCCGAGGCGCTGGGGCACACGGTGCTCCACCCCCACTTCTTCGACACGCTGCGGATCAGACCCTCCGGTGGCACGGCGGGGGTCCTGGAGCGGGCACTGGCCCACGAGATCAATCTCCGGGACTTCGGTGACGGCTCCGTGGGGATCGCCCTGGACGAGACCACCACACCCCACGATGTGACGGATCTGCTGACGGTCCTGGGGGGGGATGGCTCCGTGGAGGTGGCCGCCCTGGCGGAGGCCCACGATCCGGCGCCCTTCCCCGAGGGGCTGCAGCGGACGTCGCCGTATCTGGAGCACCCGGTCTTCCACCGGTACCGGTCCGAGACGGAGCTCCTCCGCTACATCCACCGGCTCCAGGCGAAGGATCTCTCCCTCACCACCAGCATGATCCCCCTGGGTTCATGCACCATGAAGCTGAACGCCACCACCGAGATGACTCCGGTGACCTGGGCCGAGTTCGGACAGCTCCACCCGTTCGCCCCGGTGGACCAGGCCCGGGGGTACAGCCGGATCTTCCAGGACCTGGAGCGGTGGCTGGGGGAGATCTGCGGACTCCCCGCCGTGTCGCTCCAGCCCAACTCCGGGGCCCAGGGGGAGTACGCCGGCCTCCTGGTGATCCGGGCCTACCACCTGGACCGGGGGGACACGAAGCGGACCATCTGCATCATCCCGGCCTCGGCCCACGGCACCAACCCCGCCTCGGCCGTGATGGCGGGGATGGAGGTGAAGGTGGTCCGGACGGATGCCGACGGGAACATCGACGTGGCGGACCTGGAGGCGAAGGTGGCCGAGGCCGGAGATCGGCTGGCGGCGTGCATGATCACCTATCCGTCCACCCACGGGGTCTTCGAGGTGGGGATCAAGGACATCTGCGCCCTGATCCACCGGAACGGTGGGCTGGTGTACATGGATGGGGCCAATCTGAATGCCCAGGTGGGACTCTGCCGCCCCGGGGACATGGGTGCGGACGTCTGCCATGTGAACCTCCACAAGACCTTCGCCATCCCCCACGGTGGCGGTGGTCCCGGGATGGGCCCGATCTGCGCCACCCCAGCCCTGGCTCCGTACCTCCCTGGCCATCCGGTGGTGGCGGTGGGCGGGGAGAAGGCCATCGGACCGGTGTCGGCGGCTCCCTGGGGAAGTGCCAGCATCCTCCTCATCTCCTGGGCATACATCGCCCTGCTGGGTCGGGAGGGGGTGAAGCGGGCCACCGAGGTGGCCATCCTCAATGCCAACTACATGGCGAAGCGGCTGGAGGAACACTTCGACGTGCTCTTCCGGGGGCACAAGGGACGGGTGGCCCACGAGTTCATCCTGGACCTGCGCCCCTTCCGGAAGTCGGCAGGGATCACGGAGGAGGATGTGGCCAAGCGACTCATGGACTACGGCTACCATGCCCCAACCATGTCGTGGCCGGTGCCGGGGACCATCATGGTGGAGCCCACGGAGTCCGAGTCGAAGGCCGAACTGGATCGGTTCTGCGACGCCCTGATCTCCATCCGGGCCGAGATCCAGCAGATCGAGATGGGGCTGCAGGACGTGAAGGACAACGCCCTGAAGAACGCCCCCCACACCGCGGCGCTGGTGACCGCCGACGCGTGGGAGCATGGCTACAGCCGGGCGCAGGCGGCGTGGCCGGCTCCCTGGACCCGGGAGCACAAGTTCTGGCCCACGGTGCGTCGGGTGGACAATGCCTACGGCGACCGCAACCTGGTCTGCGCCTGTCCTCCCGTGGAGGCCTACGCGGAGTGATCGGGCCACGCTCCGTCCCGTGAGGGGGGAGGCGGCTTCCCCCGGGTCCGGCCCCCCGCAGTGGAGGGTGATGGTGGACGAGCCCCGCCCGGGAGCGTGGAACATGGCGGTGGATCACGCCCTTGCCCTGCGCTCAGGCGAGGGGGTGATCCGCTGGTACCGCTGGGACGCCCCCACCCTCTCCTTCGGGAGGAACGAGCCGGTGGCGGGGGAGGTGAGGGAACGCCTCCAGGGTGGAGGAGCCCTCGCCACCGTGCGTCGACCCACCGGGGGACGGGCGGTGCTCCACCACCACGAACTGACGTATGCGGTGGTTGTGCCCCGGGGCTGGCTGTCCCCTCCCCGGGGCGGGGGGTGGAGCCCGAAGACCCTCTATGCCGCCGTGCACACGGGGATCGTGGCCGGCCTCCGCTCCCTTGGGGTCCCCGCCGTGGTGGTTCGGGACGGCACCGTGCTTCCACCCGGAGCTGGCCCCTGCTTCCAGGCCGCCGCTCCCGGGGAGGTGGCGCTGGGGGAGGGGAAGCTGGTGGGGAGTGCCCAGGCCCGCATCCAGGGAGCCCTGCTCCAGCACGGCTCCATCCTCCTCAGCGGGGACCAGGCGCCGGTGGACCGGATCATGGGACGGGTCCAGGGGGGCCGTTCCGCCTCCCTGGAGCAGGCATCGGTGCCGCTGCCGTCCCAGGACCACCTGATCCGGATCCTGGCCGAGGCGGTCATCGCTGCCCTGGGTGGCGTGGGGAGGGGTGGAGCGCTGGCCCCCGCCGAGGAGTCCACCGCACGGGAACTCCTTCCCCACTACCATGACCCGGCATGGACCTGGAGATGTTGACCTCCCGTATCGCCCACCGGACCCTTCCGGCCCTCCTCCTGGTGGTGGCAGCGGTCTTCGCCGGATGCGGGGGAGGGGATGGGGCGGGCCTGGAGGCTGGATCGGTTCCCCGGGACCCGATGGAGTGGGCCGCCCTGGCCCCCGACCAGTTCTGCCTGCAGGCGCTGGGGGCGGTGGAACGTTTCCTGGGAGCTCCAGGATTTCCCTCGGAGGCGGCCTCCGCCCATGTGGTCCGACAGGGGGGGCTGGCCGACGGCCGCTCCCCGGACCGGCCGGCAGAGCGGTACGGGGGGACTGCGGTGGTGGCGTCGCTCCAGGAACTCCGGGACGGCCTCAGCGGCTTCTTCGGCACCCACTACCGGTCGGCACAGCACCAGCTCCACGTAGGGCTGATGCCGCTGGTGCGCCGGGGTCCCGAGCTGGAGCCCGAGCCCTGGCTGGCGGAGTCCTGGAGCCTGGGGGAGGACGGGACCTCCCTCACCTTCGTGCTGAGGGACGACGTGCTCTGGCACGACGGAACCCCGGTGACCCCAGCGGACGTGGTCTTCACCTTCCTCCGGTTGGTGGACGAACGCACCGGGTCTCCCGCCGCCGCCTTCTTCCAGGACTACCTGGTGGGGGAGGGGAATGAGCCGGTGGTGGAGGGGCAGAGCGTCACCTTCCGCTTCCAGCCCCACCCCGAGCCGCTGGCTCCCTGGACCACCCTGGCCATCATGCCCGCCCACCTCCTGGGGGGGGTGGACCCCGGAGAGCTGCGCTCGCACCCCTACGCGCTTCGCTGCCCGGTGGGGAATGGCCCCTTCGTGTTCGTGGAGCACCTGCAGGACCAGCGCTGGTCCTTCCGGGCCAATCCGGTCTTCCCCCAGGGGCTGGGAGGACGCCCGTACCTGGACGGCTACGTCTATCGCACCGTGATCGAGCCCTCCACCCTCCTGACGGAACTTCTCACCGGACGGGTGGACCTGGTCCCCCGGCTCTCCCTGGACCAGGCGGAGCGGGTGGAGGAGGACCCGGAGGTCCGGCTCCTCTCCTCCCCGGGGAGCTCCTACCTCTACGTGGCCTGGAACACCCGCCAGGGGGTGCTCTCCGATCCCGGGGTCCGGCAGGCACTGGCGCTGGCCATGGACCGACCGGGGATCCTGGCGGGGATCCGGGGAGGACGGGGTGCACTGGCCCCCACCGGAATCCCTCCCTCCCATCCGGCCTGGATTCCAGCCCCCCCGGGGTTTGACCTCCACGACCCCGGGCGGGCCTCGGAGCTCCTGGACGCGGCAGGGTGGACCCGGGAGGGGTCGGACGGGGTCCGGCAGAATCAGGCGGGGGAACCGCTGACCCTCACCCTCCTCCATGACGCCGCCAACCGGGAGCAGGGAGACATCGCCCTGCGGATCCAGGCCACCCTGGCCCAGGTGGGGGTGGAGGTGGAGTTGCGCTCGCTGGAGTTCGGGACCCTGCTGAGCCGGGCGGAGTCCTCCCGCCGGGATTTCGATGCCCTCATCATGTCCTCCCAGCCGGACTTCCGGATCGACGAGAGCCCGGTCTTCCACAGCCGCCACCGGGAGGAAGGGCCCTACGCCTGGTCCGGGATCGCAGATCCGGAGCTGGACCTCCTCCTGGATTCCCTGGCGGTCACCGGGGATCCCGCAGGCAGTCGCCAGCTCTGGGCCCAATACCAGGACCGGGTCCGGGATCTGCAGCCCTACACATGGCTCTACTTCCCGGATTGGCTCACCGGGGTGCGCTCCCGCCTGCAGGGGGTCTCCGTGGATCCACGGGGAGAGTGGACGGCCATACGGGACTGGTGGATCCCCGGGGAGGATCGAAGGTAGTCAGGAAGAAGGATCGAACGACCCATGGTCTTGCCCGGGCCCTGTTCCGGGCCGATCCTGTGGGCGGGCGTCCTGTCACCACCCCCCATGGCCGCCCCTACCCGGGGATCAGGAAAGGACCGGGGCCCCGCTCTTTCCGTCGTGGAGCTTGAATGAACCTGCGAACGATGACTCCCGGTGTCCTTCTCCTCCTCCTCGCCGCGTGCGGTGGCGGCGACAGCGGATCCAGCTTTGCGGCAGGAGGGGGCTTCTGCGGCGAAGCCATGGCGGCTGTGGACCGGTACATGTCCACCCTTCCCCAGCCCCAGGGAGAGGAGTTCGGAGGCACGGTGGTGGTGGCCTCCATCGGCGAGATCCCCGACGGGATGAACGCCCTGGTGTCCTCGGACTACACGGCGAATCAGCATCAGCTCTTCGTCAACCTGATGTCCCTCATCCAGTTTGACGAGGCGCTGAACCCCCAGCCCTACCTGGCCCGCTCCTGGGAGATCTCCGAGGACGGGACGGAGCTGACCTTCCGGCTCCGGGATGACATCTACTGGCACGACGGGGTGCAGACCACCGCCGAGGACGTGGCGTTCACCTATCTCCGGGCCACGGACCCTGTCACCGGCTTCCCCAACGACGCCTTCTGGACGAACTACGTTCGGGGCCAGGAGGGGGTCACCGTGGTGGACCCCTTCACCGTCATCATCCGCCTCCGCCCCCACGCAGAGTTCCTGGACCCCTGGCGGGCCACCTCCATCATGCCGGCGCACCTCCTGGGGGATGTCCCGGCCTCGGAGCTTCGCCAGCACCCCTTCGGGATGCGTTGCCCCGTGGGGAACGGCCCCTTCCGCTTCGTGGAGCACCGCCAGGACGAGAGCTGGACCTTCGAGCGGAACCCCGGCTTCCCGGCAGAGCTCGGGGGCCCTCCCCCGGTGGAGCGCTACGTCTACCGGGTGATCCCGGAGCCCACTACGCTCCTGACGGAGCTCCTCACCGAGCGGATCGATGTCTACATCGCCCCCCGCCCGGAGCAGGCCCCGGACATCCTGGCCTCTCCCAACACCGAGTTGCTGGCGTATCCCTTCCGCTCCTTCGTCTTTGTGGCCTGGAATTCCCGCCGGCCCCAGTTGGCGGATGCCCGGGTGCGGCGGGCCCTCACCATCGGCGTCAACCGGCAGCAGATCGTGGAGGCGCTCCGGCAGGGGTACGGGCTCATCGCCAACTCCTCGGTCCCCCCCTTCCACTGGGCCTACTATCCCGAGATCGCCGACTCGCTCCCCTACAACCCTGCCCGGGCTGCGGCCCTGCTGGACGAGGCGGGGTGGGTGGACCGGGATGGAGACGGGATCCGGGAGAATGCCGACGGTGTCCCGCTGCGGCTGACCGTGAAGTACAACCAGGGGAATGAGGAGCGGCGGGACATTGCGGAGATCATGCAGGCCCAGCTCGGCGAGATCGGGGTGGCGATCCAGCCCCAGGTGGTGGAGTGGGCCACCATGCTCTCCCAGGTCCAGAGCCGGGACCGGGACTTCGACGGGGTGGTGATGGGGTGGGTGACGGAGTTCCGGATCGACGACACGGACCTCTTTGCCAGCTCCCGCCGGGATGATGCCTATGCCTATTCCGGCACGCAGAACGAGACGCTGGACCGGCTCATGGAGGAGCTCCCCCTCATCGTGGACCGGGAGGAGGCGCTGCCGAAGTGGCGGGAGTACCAGTATGAGCTCGTGGCGGAGCAGCCCTACACCTTCATCTACTTCCAGGACCGCCTGGACGGGGTCAACACCCGGCTCCAGAACGTCACAATGGACGCCCGGGGGGAGTGGGTGAACATCCGGGAGTGGTCCATCGACCCGGCCCGCAGGGGGAACTCCCGGGCCGCTTCGAACTGACGCTCCGGCCCATCCCCAATGGCCAGTTACGTTCTTCGCCGGCTCCTGGGGGCCATCCCCCTGGTGCTGGGGGTGGCCACCATCCTCTTCTTCGTGCTGAGCCTGGCACCGGGGGATCCGGTGTCGCTCTTCGCGGGGCCCAACGTCTCGCCGGAGGCGCTGGACGCCATCCGTCGGAACCTGGGGCTGGACCGCCCCGTGGGGGAGCGGTATCTCCGGTGGCTGGGGGCGCTGCTGCAGGGGGACCTGGGGAACTCCATCACCCGGGGGCAGCCGGTGGCCCAGATCATGGCGGAGATCATCCCCAACACCCTGATCCTGGCCTCCACCGCACTGGTGCTCTCCTTCCTGGTGGGGGTGGCGCTGGGGATCATACAGGCGGTGCGGCAGTACACGGCCGCGGACTCCATCCTCAGCGTCATCGCCCTCTTCTTCTACTCCATGCCGGCCTTCTGGCTGGCGCTGATGCTGATCCTCTTCTTCAGCCTCTTCGCCCGGAACGTCTGGGACTGGCCCTTCTTCCTCCCCGCTTCGGGGATGACCAGCGTGGGCCACTCCTTCATGACCCCCTTCGAGCAGTTGAAGGACCGGGCCATGCACCTGATCCTGCCGGCAGTCTCCCTGACACTGGTGCTCTCGGCGGGGATTGCCCGGTACATGCGGGGGAGCATGCTGGAGGTGGTCCGGCAGGACTACATCCGCACCGCCAGGGCCAAGGGGCTGGGGGAGTTCCGGGTGATCTTCCGCCACGCGCTGCGGAACGCCCTCATCCCCATCGTGACGCTGGTGGGGCTCTATCTCCCGATCCTCTTCAGCGGCACCGTCTACATCGAGTGGGTGTTCGCCTGGCCGGGGATGGGGAAGACCATCGTGGATGCCATCCTCCAGCGGGACATCCCGGTGGTGATGGCCACCTCGCTCTTCTTCGCCATCATGGTGGTGATCGGCAACCTGGTGGCGGACATCCTCTACGCGGTGGTGGATCCCCGCATCCGCTATGAGTAGGCGGCGATGAGCAGGCCTCCGGGGGTCGGCGGAGGGGAAGGGAGCGTCGGCGAGACGGCGCCCGGCGGGGAGGGCGGTGCGGCCTTCTCCAGCAGCGCGGTGGCCACCGTGCCTCCGGCCCCGCCGTCGGGGCTTCCTGGACAGGCCACGCACCCCCCCAGCGCCCGGGGCGCCCACACCAGGGGGGGCGTGTTCCTCTCGGCTCTTCTCCCCGGGGGGCCGCAGCTCCTGGCAGGGCGGTGGCTCCCGGGGATCGGGGCGCTCCTCCTGTGGGGGGGGCTCTTCCTCACCCTGGTGCTCCGGTGGGACCGGGTGGTGGCGGCCCCCTCCGGGAGGCTGGACGAACGGGTGGCGCTGGGAGGGCTGATCCTCTCCCTGGGGCTGGTGTGGTGGTGGTCCTTCCGGGACGTGCGCTACCCCCCGGACCCCTTGGCCCCCCGGGGTCAGTGGGCCATTGCCTGGCGGGCCTTCATTCGGAATCGTCTGGCGGTGATGGGGCTGGGGGTCATCGTCCTCCTGTCGCTTGCAGCGGTCCTCACCCCCTTTCTGGCCCCCTTCAATCCTGCGGCGCAGGGGGATCTCCTCACCCTCCGCTACCAGCCCCCGGGGGGGGAGCACCTCCTGGGGACCGACCGGCTGGCCCGGGACGTCCTCTCCCGGCTCCTCTACGGCGCTCGGATCTCCCTCTCCATCGGATTCGTGGCGGTGGGGATCGCCGTGACCATCGGGACCCTCCTGGGGGCGGCGGCGGGATATCTGGGGGGGTGGGTGGATACCATCATCATGCGCTTCACGGACATGGTGATCTCGTTCCCCCGGCTGGTGCTCCTCATCACCATCATCGCGGTGCTGGAGCCCTCCCTCTTCCTCATCGTGGCGGTGCTGGGGCTGACCCAGTGGACCGGGACCACCCGCCTGGTCCGGGGGGAGGTGCTGAGCCTCAAGGAGCGGGAGTTCATCCAGGCGGCCCGGGCCCTGGGGTATTCCCGGGCCCGGATCATCCTGCGGCACCTCATCCCCAACACCATGGCTCCGGTGATCGTGGCCGCCACCCTGGGGATCGGGAACACCATCGTCCTGGAGGCGGGGCTCTCCTTCCTGGGGCTGGGGGTGCAGCCCCCCACCGCCACCTGGGGAAGCATGGTGAACGATGGGAAGGACAACCTCCTGAACGGGTGGTGGGTGTCCACCTTCTCGGGGCTGGCCATCGTGCTCACGGTGGTGAGCTTCAACCTGGTGGGGGATGGGTTGAGGGATGCGCTGGACCCGCGCGTCCGGGGCCGCTGATGGGGATGGGGGCGCGGATCCGGGGCATATGGCTGCGTCGGCCTCCGGGGGTCTCGGTGAAGGGGGCGCGGATCCGGGCGCAGGGCTGCGTTGGCCTGCGGGGGGCTCCCTGCGACGTACCTTCCGGTACGTCTCAGTCGCCCTCCTCAGCCGCCTGCCCCTGCATCCCGGCTGCGCGCCCCTGGGGGCGCCTGCACTTCGTTCGGGGCTTCGGGAACGTTCCGGTGGGGGGCGGATCGGCACCGGGGGGTGCCTCCCGCCCCATCCGGCGGCCTGCACCTGCATCGCGGGGGGGGTGGATCGGCTGTGCCTTCCACCTCCTCGGCCGCCTGCCCCTGCATCCCGGCTGCGCGCCCTAGGGGGCGCCTGCACTTCGTTCGGGGCTTCGGGAACGTTCCGGTGGGGGCGGATCGGCACCGGGGGGTGCCTCCCGCCCCATCCGGCGGTCTGCCCCTGCATCGCGCGGGGGGGTGGATCGGCTGCGCCTTCCACCTCCTCGGCCGGCGGCCCCTGCATCCCGGCTGCGCGCCCCTGGGGGCGCCTGCACTTCGTTCGGGGCTTCGGGAACGTTCCGGTGGGGGGCGGATCGGCACCGGGGGGTGCCTCCCGCCCCATCCGGCGGCCTGCACCTGCATCGCGGGGGGGGTGGATCGGCTGTGCCTTCCACCTCCTCGGCCGCCTGCCCCTGCATCCCGGCTGCGCGCCCTAGGGGGCGCCTGCACTTCGTTCGGGGCTTCGGGAACGTTCCGGTGGGGGCGGATCGGCACCGGGGGGTGCCTCCCGCCCCATCCGGCGGTCTGCCCCTGCATCGCGCGGGGGGGTGGATCGGCTGCGCCTTCCACCTCCTCGGCCGCCTGCCCCAGGGTGGGGCGGATCGGCACCAGTGCCTCCCGCACCTCCCCGGGGCCGGCCATGCTTGAGCGCCGGGAGCACCAGCCACACCATCCGTGGGGGGTCGCGCGCGCGACCCTACTATATAGAGGGGGGGATTCGATGATCGGTGGGGGCACGGGGGGGGTGGTATGGCGCTGCTGGCGGTGAGGGATCTGCGGGTGGAATTCTCCACCGACGGCGGCCGGGCCCGGGCGGTGGACGGGGTCTCCTTCCAGGTCCGGGAGGGGGAGACCCTGGGGATCGTGGGGGAGTCGGGTTGTGGCAAGACCGTTACGTCCCTGGCCATCATGGGGCTCATTCCGTCGCCTCCCGGCCGCACCCTCCCGGGGAGCTCCATCCGGTTCCGGGACCGGGAGCTGGTGGGGGCCCCGCAGAAGGTCCTCCGGGAACTCCGGGGGAACGAGATGGGGATGCTCTTCCAGGAGCCCATGACCTCCCTGAATCCGGTCTTCCCGGTGGGGAGCCAGATCGCCGAGACCCTCTCCCGGCACCGGGGGATGAAGCGGAGAGAGGCGCTGGAGCAGTCCGAGGCGCTGCTGAAGGAGGTGGGGATCCCGGAGCCGGGACGCCGTCTCCACGAGTACCCCCACCAGCTCTCCGGGGGGATGCGGCAGCGGGTGATGATCGCCATGGCGCTGGCCTGCGAGCCGGCCCTCCTCATCGCCGA
>CAYQVI010000011.1:0-34569 GCA_964420725.1 uncultured Gemmatimonadaceae bacterium
TCCGCAAGGAGTACGGCCTCGAACCGCTGTTCGAGGAGGTGACGTTCGCCCTGGAGGCCAATGAGAAGGCCGGGGTCATCGGGCCCAACGGCTCGGGAAAGACCACGCTCCTGCGGATCATCGCCGGGGTGGAGCCCCCGGACTCCGGCACCGTGCGGATCGAGAGGGACCGGACCGTGGGGTACCTCTCCCAGGACCCCCTCTACGATCCGGAGGCCACGGTCCTGGAGGCGGTCTTCGAGGGGGGAGGGGAGGTCCTCTCCCGGGTGAGGGACTACGAGGAGGCGTGCCGGGCGCTGGAGCGGGCGGGGGGCGCGGATGATGTCCTGCTCCGGAGGGTCACGGAGCTGGCCCACCAACTGGACATCTCCAATGGCTGGGATCTGGAGGCCGACGCCAAGGCGATCCTGGACCGCCTGGGGATCGTGGATACGGCGGCCCGCATGGGGACGCTCTCCGGGGGACAGCGGAAGCGGGTGGCGCTGGCCCGGACGCTGCTCCTGCGCCCGGATCTCCTGATCCTGGACGAGCCCACGAACCACCTGGACGCCGACACCATCGCGTGGCTGGAGGAGTGGCTCTCCCGCTATACCGGGGGGCTCCTGCTGGTGACCCACGACCGGTATTTCCTGGACCGGGTCACCAACCGGATGCTGGAGCTCGAGCAGGGGCGGGTGAACCGGTTCGTGGGGAACTACACCGCCTACCTGGAGATGCGGGCGCAGCGGGAAGAGCTCCGGGACGCCGAACACCGCACCCGGGAGAACCTGGCCCGCCGGGAGCTGGCCTGGCTCCGCCGGGGGGCGAAGGCCCGCACCACCAAGCAGAAGGCCCGGGTGGACCGGGCCCACGCCCTCCTGGACACCGAGGGCCCCGCCGAGACCCGTTCCCTGGAGCTCTCCGCCGCCTCCACCCGGCTGGGGAACAAGGTCATCGAGGTGGAGGGGATCTCGAAGGCCTTCGGCGACCGGGTCCTCATCACCGACTTCACCTTCCGCCTCCGGAAGGGGGAGCGGTGGGGGATCATCGGCCCCAACGGCACCGGAAAGACCACCTTCGTGGAGATCCTGGCCGGGCGTCAGCACCCCGACCGGGGGACGGTGGAGCGGGGCGAGACGGTGGCACTGGCCTACTACGACCAGGAGGGGCGGGAGATCGACCCGGGACTTCGGGCCATCGACGCCGTGAAGGAGGTGGCGGAGTGGGTGAAGACCGCCGACGGCGACCTGATCACTGCGGGGCAGATGCTGGAGCGCTTCCTCTTCACCCCGGACGAGCAGTACACCTTCGTGGGGAAGCTCTCCGGGGGGGAGCGTCGGCGACTGGACCTCCTCCGGCTGCTCATGGGGGCCCCCAACGTGCTGATCCTGGACGAGCCCACCAACAACTTCGACATCCCCACCCTGGTGGCGCTGGAAGACTACCTGGACGGCTTCGGGGGCTGCCTTGTGGTGGTGTCCCACGACCGGTACTTCCTGGACCGCACCGTGGATCAGCTCCTGGTGTTCGGGGAGGGGGGGACCGTGCGCTCCTTCCCGGGGAGCTACACCGGGTACGTGGAGGATCGGGAGCGGAGGGAGCGGGAGGCGGCCGCGGCGGAGCGTGAGCGGGTGGCTGCGCGGACCGGTTCAGGTGCGGGGCGGACGGCGAGCGGTGCCGGCCGGGGCGGCGGGAAGGGGGGCTCCTCCGGCGGCCCCCGCCCACCAGCGACATCGCCGACCAACACCCAAGCAGGCGCCCCCGCCCCCCTCTCGTGGAAGGAGCAGAAGGAGCTGGAGCGGCTGGAAAAGGAGATCGAGCAGGGGGAGGCCCGGAAGGCGGCCATCGAGGAGGCGTTGGCGGAGGCCGGCGCGGACTTCAGCGTGGCCGGCCCCCTCTACGACGAGATGCGGGCGCTGGAGGCCTCCCTGGCGGCCCACCTGGAGCGCTGGGAAGCGCTGGCCGAGCGGGCCTGAAGACCAAACCCAACGGAGAAGACATGGAGCTGAAGCTCACTGGAATGGTGAAGGACCTCCTGGAGGAGCAGTCCGGGGAGAGCCGCAACGGCCCCTGGCGGAAGCAGGAGTTCATCCTGGAGACGGGGGGGAACTACCCGAAGTCCGTCTGCATGGTCATGTGGGGAGACAACATCGACCAGTTCAACGTGCAGGTGGGGGAGACCATCACCGCCCACATCGACATCGCCAGCCGGGAGTACAACGGCCGCTGGTACACGGATGTGAAGGCGTGGAAGGTGGAGCGGGAGCAGGAGCGCGGAGGCCCCCCGAAGATGGGGGACGACGAGCCCTTCCCGGAGCCGCCCCCCTTCGACGACAGCGAGGACGACGGCCTCCCCTTCTGAGGGGGAGGGGCGGCTAGAACCGCCCCCTGAACAGCGTCAGGGCCAGCCCGGGGCGCCACTCCGGCCCGGAGGGACCGCGGACCGGAAGCAAGGTCGGCGTGGGAATCGGGGCGCCGAAACCCAGCCTCCCCCCGTCCAGGTGCAGGAGGGAGCCGTCCGGCCCCTCCCCTTCCCCGGCTCCCCCCAGCCCGTCGTCGATCCCGTCGCGCTCCGAGGTGAACCAGGCCCCCAGGGCCAGCCCCGCCACGCTCCCCACCAGGGGAATGGCGATGGCCACCTTCCTGTTGTCGGGCTGCACGATGAGGTCGATCCCCGCCCCCCCCAGCCCCCCCAGGACACCGGCGATGCTGATGAGCCGCTGGCGGTTCCGGCTCATCCGCCAGGAGGGGAAGGTGAGGGCCGACCCCGCCAGCCCGGCGTTCCCCCCCAGGAGGGCCGCCGTAAGGAGCTCGTCTCCCTCCAGGTCCAGGAGCACGCCCCCCGCCACCCCGAACCAGGTGCCCCAGAGCGATCCGAAGCTGGCGGCCGTGGTGGCCGCCGACGAGATCGGACGATCGGCCAGGGCGGCCCCGATGCCGATTCCCCCCAGCCCCCCCAGCACCATGGCGGCGAAGGTCCCCTCGGTGGAGGCGTCCGCCACATTGGCCCACCCCAGCCCCTGCCACGTCCCCCAGCTCCCCCCCAGGGTGTAGGCCCGGGCCTGGCCGTCGGTGATGTCCCGGTTCCGGGTCAGCGCCCGCCCGGCGAAGAAGCCGCCGGCGCCCCCCAGCAGGAGGCCGGCCCCATACGCCTCCGAGCCGTCCGCCCCCAGCGCCGCCGGGACGGCCACCCCCAGCCAGAGCCCGTAGACGGTGCTCCACACCTGAAGCTCCACCCGGCCGCTCCCGTCGGAGTCGTCCGCCATGCGCTGGAGATCCGTCAGACGCAGGGATGCCTCCTCTGCCGCCGGGGTCCCCGGGAATCTGCGGAGGATGAACTCGTACAGGGCCCGGGCCACGTCACTGCGTCCTTCCGCCTGGAAGGTGCCGGCGGCCTGCAGCAGCACCGCAGCCGAGTCGGCGGGGGCGACCCGGGCACCGGGCGTCACCTGGGCCTCGGCACCCCCCGCCGTCACCAGAGCCAGCAAGAGGGCCAGAAGCCCCCCCCGGAGGAGGCGGCCGGTCCACCCCCTCCACTCCAGCCCGGACCGTCCGGAACCCTCTCCCCCGGGACCGCCGGGTGTGGAACGGCGAGACCCTCTCGCCCCCGTCATCCGACAGGCCCGGATGGTTTCAGGGAGCGGAGCACCAGCCCGATCCCTCCCGCCAGGAGCCCCAGGATCAGCAGGGTGTCGAAGAGGGAGGTAGGGCGGAAGTAGATCCCCAGGTTGGCCACGATCCCCAGGACGATGATGAGGGCTCCGGTACCGGTGAGGATCCAACCCGGTGCGGACCGGCCGTCGTAGAAGAGGAAACCGATCCCCACCAGGAGGGGGAGCATGGAGAGCCCGAAGGCGTTGTAGCCCCAGAAACGCCACATCCCGCTGGTGACGGTGACGTTGTTCAGGAGCAGGTAGCCGCCACCCACCACCATGGCCGCACCCCCGAAGAAGCTGCCCAGCCCTCCGGGGGTTCCCCCCGCTCCTCGTGTCACGGTTCCCTGGGTCATGTCGGTTGCCTCCTTCCGATGGATGTGCGCCAACCGGTCTCCCCACCTGTCGAGACCGCACCTGTGACCTGCTGTCTGCACCCTTCCCCGACGGGGAATCGCGCGGAATCCAGGATGAACGTCCACCCGGTGCCCGTTCCACCATACTACGGAACCTGAGTGTTCCGGCTTCAGTCCGGACCTTCTCCCGGAGGACCCTGGCCCTCCCGGGACATGCCCACACCTCCCCGGTAGGTCACCGCCAGTCGCACCGACCGCCCCACAGGCTCCAATTCCAGCAGGATGGCATCCCCCGGTGGCTCCGGGTTCTCCAGGAGCGCCTCCCACTCCAGCCGGTGGCTGTTGTACACGAAGAACTCGCAATCCGACTCGTACACCCCCGTGTCCCCCTCCCCCCGCGCCGGCACCGCCTCCGTCCAGCGAAGGGTGGGAAAGGCACTCCGGAGCGACTCCGCTACCCGGTCCCACTCCCCGTCGCACTCCTGAAGTGAGAGGGGGAGCACGTACCGTCCCTCCAGCAGCCCTCCCCCGTCGGCGTCGAAGTAGAAGATCCCCAGGACCTCCCTCCCCAGGAAGCGCACCGGAGCGGAGTAGAGCAGGAGCCCATCCTCCTCCCGGGTGAGCCCCGCCAGCGCAACCTCGGGAATCTGCGAGACCCGGGTCCCCCAGCGGTACCCGTGGAAGCCATCCAC
Organism: uncultured Gemmatimonadaceae bacterium; assembly: GCA_964420725.1. Classification (GTDB taxonomy): domain Bacteria; phylum Gemmatimonadota; class Gemmatimonadetes; order Longimicrobiales; family Gaopeijiaceae; genus CAYQVI01. The sequence goes on from CAYQVI010000011.1 coordinate 4,681, forward strand.
CACGTCCCGCCCACCGCCGCACCCCACAGAACCGCCCAGGGCCAGGGCGGCCAGGAGGAGGAGGCTCCGGGGGAGCCGGAGGGGGATCATGGGACCTCCATGGGGTGGGATGGAGTATCGTGGGCCTCCACGTTACCCGACCGGCGGGGCACGGGACAGATGTACCGGCGCCACGCTCCTGCGCCAACTTGATCCGCCGCCCCCCGGGGACGAGAATCCATGGATCTGTTGACCCCCCCTTCCGGAGAGCCACATGCCGTTCGACATGGACCCCGCCCTCCCCCTGCAGGAGCCGGACATGGTCCTCTCCCCCCGGGCCGCCGCTGTGGGAGCCCCGGTGCAGGTGTCCATGGGGGATCTCCCCCCCGGCACCGTCATCCTGGTGGGCTTCGGTGGGATCGGGACACCCCACGAGATCCTCACCGAGACCCGGGTGGATGGCCAGGGGCGCTTCTCCGTCTCGGTGGAGATCCCCGAGTGGGCGGAGTTGAACCAGAACCACTTCTTCTACATGGCCTTCTCGGACCAGCGGCCCAGGGTCTTCTCGGACCCCTTCGTGGTCACGGGTCCCGACGGCTCCATCCGGGTTTCCGGCGAGATCACGGCGGAGGGCGGGGAGTGTCTGGTGCTCCGTGGTAGCAACGACGCGATCTTCTCCCTGGTGGGGAATGTTGGAACCCCGGCTCCCGGCTCCAGGGTGGTGGTGGAGGGGAAGGTGGTGGAGCGTTCCTCCTGCCAGGGCGTCGCCATCGAGGTGACGGCGCTGCGTCCCGGCTGAGGTGATCTGGCGCCGCGGCCCCGCGCGCCTCAGCTTGACGGATCGTCCCCCTGCACCCGGAGACCGATCCGATGCGCCACCCCGACTCCCTGCCCGGCGGACTCTCCCGTCGGGCCTGGATCACCACCACCTCGGGAGTCATCGCCGCAGGGCTGGTGAAGACCCGGTTCGACGCCGTGGACCTCCTTGCCCAGTCCCCCCCTCCGGACGACCCCACGAAGGTGATGGGTCCCCCGGTTTCGGAGCTGGGCACCCGGGCGCCCGGGGAGAACCCCCGGAGGATCCTCCGCTCCACGGCGCCCTCCTCCTCCTCCCGCACGCCCATCGCGGAGCTCCACGGGATCATCACCCCCTCGGACCTCCACTTCGAGAGGCATCACGCAGGGGTCCCTGCCATCGACCCGCACCGGTACGAGCTCCTGATCCACGGCATGGTGGAGCGCCCCACCGTCTTCACCCTCCGGGATCTGAAGCGCTTCCCCTCGGTGTCCAGGATCCAGTTCCTGGAGTGTTCGGGAAACAGCGGGGGGGGTGGGTATGACCGGAACTCGGTGCAGACCGAGGTGACCCCGCAGCAGATGGATGGCCTCATCAGCACCAGCGAGTGGACCGGGGTGCCCATGTCCACCCTGCTGAACGAGGTGGGGGTGCGACCGGGAGCCTCCTGGCTCATGCTGGAGGGGGGGGACGCGGCGATGATGAACCGGAGCGTCCCCATCGAGAAGGCGCTGGACGACGGCATGATCGCCTACGGCCAGAACGGGGAGGCGGTGAGGCCGGAGCAGGGGTACCCCGCACGGGCCTTCTTCCCTGGATGGGAGGGGAACACCTGCGTGAAATGGATCCGGCGGATCGAGGTCACCGACCAGCCGGTGATGTCCCGGGAGGAGACCTCCAAGTACACCGATCCCCTGAAGGACGGCACCGCCCGGCAGTTCAGCTTCGTGATGGACGCCAAGTCGGTGATCACCTTTCCTACCTACCCCCATGCCCTGCCGGACCGGGGCTGGTGGGAGATCCAGGGTCTGGCCTGGAGCGGACGGGGGAGGATCACCAGCGTGGAGGTGAGCACCGACGGGGGCCGGAGCTGGGCCTTCGCCGAGCTGCAGGCCCCGGTCCTTCCCAAGTGCACCGTGCGCTTCCGGCATCTGTGGAACTGGAACGGGCGGGAGACGCTGCTCATCAGCCGATGTACCGACGAGACCGGGTACGTGCAGCCCACGGCGGCCCAGTTGGTGGAGGCCCGGGGGACCCGGAGCTCCTACCATGCGAACCACCAGCGGGCCTGGAAGGTGGCCCGGGACGGGGTGGTGACCTACGGTCTGGGAGAGCTGCTGTGAGGGGCCCGGTGGCTGGAAACGGGGTGGGACTCCAGGGCGCGGCCGCCCACCGGGAGGCCCGGAGCCGGGGGACCGGACGTCTGGCCCGGATGACCGCCGTGGCGGCCCTGGTGCTCCTGGCGGGAGGGTGCACCGTGGGAGACGCCGCGCTGGACTTCGTGGGCTTCCGGAAGGCCTCCCAGGAGCCGCCGGAGCGCTTCGGCTTCGGAACCCCCGCCTCCCCGGAACGGATCGCCGCCTGGGACGTGGATGTCCGCCCCGACGGGGAGGGGCTCCCTCCGGGGAGCGGCACGGTGGCCCAGGGGGCCCAGGTGTACCGGATGCAGTGCGTGGCCTGCCACGGGGAGACCGGGGTGGAGGGCCCCAACGACCGGCTGGTGGGACGGGAGCCGTGGGAGGACTTCCCCACCACCCGCACCGTGGGGAACTACTGGCCCTGGGCCTCCACCCTCTTCGACTACATGGTCCGGGCCATGCCCCAGCACTATCCGGGCTCGTTGAGCGCCGACGAGACCTACGCGGTGATCGCCTGGATCCTGTGGCGCAACGAGATCATCCCCGATGACGCCGTGATGGACCGGACCACCCTGCCGGCGGTGGTGATGCCCGCCCGGGACCGCTTCGTTCCGGACAACCGGACGGGGGGGGACACGATCCGGTAGGGCCCGTCACCCCTCCGGGCAGAGCTGGGCCAGTCGCGCCACGTCCGCCGGGGCCACAACCGGCGCGCCCCGTTCCTGCATACGGTTGTACTCTGCGGCCATGAGGGCTCCCGGGGTGTCCAGATGGGGCAGGCCCATGGCATGCCCCAGTTCGTGGGCCAGGATCCGCACCAGATCCCCACGGTCGCCTGGCCGGTGCACCCGGATCTCCCTTCGGACCACCGGCGCCCCATCCTCCCCCACCCGGATGAGCTCCCGGTAGAATCCGGCCTCCTCCCGCACCGGAGGGAGGCTGGCCTGAAGCTCCTCACCCCTGCTGCGGTGGGCCTCCACATCCTCCCGGAGGGTGGCCTCGGCGGCGGCCAGGGTGTCCCGGAGGGCCTCCAGCACCGTCCGCTCCCCAGTCAACCGGGTCCGTTCCTCCACCAGCGCCCCCTCCCGCTCCCGGAGCTCCGCGGCCACCTCCGCCGGCGCCCCTCCCCGGTCCGACCAGCCCTCCACCTCCCGGTTGTGGAGCTCCACCCGCCCCTCGAAATCGGCCACCAGGTCCAGGTGCTCCAGCCGGCGGGCCTCCTCTTCGGCCAGACGGACCTGGAGGTCGCGCAGCCGGGCGTTGAGCCGGTCCGCCGCCCCACGGTACTCCTCTTCCGCCCGTCGGAAGGCGGCACCGGCCAGATCGGCGGCCCGCTCCTCCTCCGACTCCCGGAGAAGGAAGCGGACGGGGAAGCCATTCCGGTCGTCCTGCCGGAAGAGGGGGCGCCCCACGGCCCGCTCCCAGAGCTCCGCCGCCTCGGCCACCAGGGCCACGGCCTGGGTCGAGTCCAATCCGAAGACCGGATCCACCCGGGCCACCCGCCAGGACAGGGGGAGCATGCAGGGCATCCTGGACCCCCCTGCTGGATCCGGGGCAGGGAGGGCCGCCACCGGGGAGGGGAGGGGGAAGCGGGTACCGGGAGGGGACAGGCCCAGACGAGCCCGGACATCGGCCTCTCCATAGCGCGACTCCCCCACATAGCCGGGATCCGGTCCCCCACGGGCGGCGGAAGGGGGAGCGGCACGCTGCGGCGCCACTGGTGTCGAGCCCTCCGCCGGAACCGGTCCCCCACCGGTCCCGCCGGCCTCTCTTCCGCGCCCCAGCACCAGCCACACCAGCAGGCCGGCGATGGCCACCACCGTCACCAGGGGTGCAACTCGGCTCATCAACTCTCGACTCCGGGTGGGGGGAACGCGGGCCTCCACTCTGAGGTACCCCCGGCCCGGTGGCAAGATCGTTGCGGCCCGTGGGGGGCATCCTTAGTCTGGACAGTGCGGCCCGCCCCTTCCGGGCAGGGCCCCCGCACCGGTACCGCACGCGGCCGCCGCCGCTCCGGAGATGTTCATGCAGGTGCCCTCCCAGGAGCCGGGACCCGGACCTCTGCGGCCCCGGACCGCCAACGAACTCTTCAAGGCCGGGTGGAACGATCGGGTCTCGTGGGGAACCACGATGGCCGTGGTCATCCACGCCCTCCTCTTCCTCTGGTCACCGAGCTGGGAACGGCTACGCCCCTCGCTGGACCGTTCCGAGCGGGGGGCCTACATGGAGGCCATCGCCCTTCAGGAGGCCACCTCCGCTGCAGGGGGGATCCCGGTCTCCCCCCAGGTGGGAACGGAGGAGCCAGAGCCCATCGTGGAGGTGGTGCACACTGAGGCAGGGAGCGAAGGGGAGTCGGAGGAGGAGGTCCGGGGGCGTTCGGAGGAGATCCTGGCGGACCTCCGGCGCCGCACCTCCCCGGTTCCCACGCTGGTGGAGGCGGACCCCCTGGCGGAGGCCGAGGCGGAGCGTCTCCGCATCGAAGCCCGGGCGGCGGCGCTGGACCGGGCCTCCCTCCCCGACGGGGGATCGCTGGAGCTGGACCGTCTCTCCGCCCTCCGCCCCGAGCTGGCCTTCATGTCCCCCTCCAGTTGGGTGCTGGTGCAGAATCCCACGGAGGTGGTGGATTTCATGATCCGCAACTTCGGGGGGGACGACCCGGAGGCCGAGGAGAGGGGCACCGTGAGCGTCTCCCTCTGGATCGACGAGCGGGGGTCGGTGGAGTGGGCGGAGGTGAACCGCTCCAGCGGACGGGCGGATGTGGACGAGCTGGCACTGGAGTTCTTCAACTCGGTGGTCTCCTTCCGACCCGCCCGTGAGCAGGGGGTCCGGGTACCGGTGGCGGTGGTCTTCTCCCTCCCCGTGTCCTGGTGAGGGGCGTGGGCCGGGGCGTCGCTCCCTCCCCCCCTTTCCGGAGGGATCGAGAGGGAGGGAGGCCCGTTGCCGGCCCCTCCCTCCTCATCCCCCTCCTCCTCCTGGGATCGGCCTGCGCCTCGGCCCCCAGCGGTCCGCCGGCTCCCGTCGTCTCACCCACCGGGATCGTGTACCCGGTGGGCACCCCCCCCACCGAGACCCGGTGGTCCCAGACGGCCGCCCTCTACCTGCGGAGCGACGAGACCCCGGAGCGGGCGCTGGCCATTGCGCTGGAGGGGCGGGACGCCGAACCGGGGAATCCCGTGCACCACTACCTGGCCGGGGTGGCCTGGGCCCGGATGGGGGACTTCCAGGAAGCGGATGCCAGCTTCGCCGAGGCGGAGCGGATCTACCCGGCCTACGCGCTGGATGTGGAGCCGGAGCGGGAGGCCGCCTGGGCCGCAGCCTTCAACGCCGGAGCGGCGTTGTGGGCCGACGGAGACGTGGAGGGGGCCATCCGGGCGTGGGAGGGGGCCACCACCATCTTCTCCCTCCGTCCCGAGGCGCACCGGAACCTGGCCATGCTCCTCCAGGATGAAGGCCGGTATCCGGAGGCCATCCAGGTCTACCAGGCGGCGCTGGAGGGGCTGGAGGAGGTGCCGGTGACCCGGATCCTCCCTCCGGATGCGCTGGTGGCCCGGGACTCCATCCGGGTGCAGACGGAGGCGAACCTGGCGGAGCTGCTCCTGGTGATGGACCGCTTCGCCGAGGCGGAGCCCCTGCTGCAGAAGCAGTTGGCGGAAGACCCCGGGAATCTCCGGATCCAGCAGAACCTGGCCCTGGCCCTCAGTGCCCTGGGGCGGGAGGAGGAGGCGGCAGTCCTCCACGCCGCCCTCCTGGCGGACGGGACACTGGAGACGGCGCAGCTCTTCAACCTGGGGGTGGCCCTCTTCCGGGCCGCCGACTACCCGGCTGCGGCGGAGGCCTTCCAGCGCCTCACCCAGCGACGGCCCAGGGCCCGGGACGTCTGGTTCAACTACACGAACGCCCTCTTCGCCGCAGAGGATTGGCCAGCACTGGCGGAGGCGGGAGCCCGGCTGCTGGAGCTGGATCCGCTGAACGAGAACGCCTCCCTCATCGCCGCACGGGCCCACCTGGAGGCCGGCGACGAGGAGCGGGCCATCGCCGGGGTGCAGCGCATCGAGGGGGCTCCGGTGCACCTGGACGGTCTCATCCTGCGTCCGGCGCCGGGGGGGGTCTCCCTCCAGGGACGGGTGGTGGGAAATGCCGCCGAAGCCGGGACGGAGGTGGCCCTCCGCTTCACCTTCTTCAGCGACACGGAGGCGCTGGGGAGCCGCCTGGTGACGGTGGAGGCCCCGGGCAGGGATGAGGTGGCCCCGCTGGAGGTGCAGTTCCCCGGGGAGGCCTCCGGATGGATGTACGAGGTGGTGGAGGGAGGCTGAGCCCCACGGACGTTGCGACACCTGTGATGCCCGCGACCCCGGGGAGCCAACACCCCGGGCAACCCCCGGCGGTCCAGGCGGATCCCAGTTCCCGCGAGCATCTCTCTTTCTCCTGTCCTGCGCGTCCTTCTGGCTGGGGTGGCCCGGAGCCGAGGGTGATCCTCCATCCATCCAGTACTCTTCCCTTCCAGGATCCAACCATGGCCCAGGATCGCGGCCTCATCGAGCAGCAGCTCACCGCAATCGGTGAAGGATCCCGGTGGTGGGAGGAGCGGGAATTGCGGGACCTCCCGTCGGTCCTCCATCGGGATGAGACCATCCTGGGCATCGCCCGGGGACGGCTGGGGCGCCCCGCAGCACTGCGCCGGGAGTGGCTGGTGGTGGTGACGAACCAGCGCCTCCTCTGCATCCGCTCCCAGCGAGGACGGGGGTGGCGTCAGGTGGAGATGGCGGTGGCAGGAGTCGAGCGCACGGCGCTCCGGTTGGGTCCCCTCCGGATGCGGCTCCTGGTCACCGGCGGGGGCGAGAAGATCCGGATGTTCCTCCGGAAGGACGAGGCCTACAAGCTGTCCCGAGCCCTCGCGGAGATCGCAGGGCCTCCCCGGGAGATGGAGCAGGGGTTCCGCCCCACCCGGATGCTCCGCCGGGTCATGGATCACATGCTGGATCTGCCTGCGGTGGCGCTGGATCCATCGGTGCCCAGGGGTCAGGCGCTCTCGTCCCCCCGCCCCCCTCCGCCTTCCGACGACCGGGTCCACGAGTTGGAGCACCAGGTGGAGGAACTCCGGCAGCAGATCGGCTTCCTCGAGCAGCTCCTGGAGGAGAAGCAGCCCCCCTCCGGAGTGGGGCGCTAGCCCGGGGGGCGCCGCCCCGGAACGGGTTCCAGCCCCACCGGACCCTCACCCCCCGCCCGGGGGGCGCAATGAGGGACGGACCAGGTCCGGATCGCTCCGCTGCACCACGACACCCCGACCTCCCCCGGGTCCCGGCACCACCGTCTGGGGGGGCGGGGGCAGGAGGGGAGGCGCCACCTCCGGGAGTTCGTCCCCGAAGAGGGCCACCGTCCCCAGGCGGGCGTAGTTGATGGAGAGCCCCAGGACCCGGGCGGCCTCCTGGTCGGCGTGGAACCCCATGGAGTTCTCCGCTTCGATGTAGTCCGCCAGGAACTGCGCCCTGCGCTGGTAGAGCCGGGCCGCAGCCAGCCGGTCGGGCTCCCCATCCCGGGCCGCCACCACCCCGATGGCCTTCGTCAGCTCCAGGGTGGCATCGATGGCGATATTCCGGAGCTGGTAGGTCCGCTCCTGGATGGCGTGCACCCGTCCCAGCAGTTCATCCTCCGCGTCGCGGTGGCAGGTCTGGCAGGCGTTGTTGATGTTCAGCATCGGGCTCCGGACCCAGTGGTCGCTGACCTTCATCGCCCCCTCCCGGGTGTAGGGCATGTGGCAGTCGGCGCAGGTGACCCCGTTCTGGGCGTGGACCCCCTGGGAGAAGAGCTCGAACTCCGGGTGCTGCGCCTTCAGGACCGGCGCCCCGCTGATGGCATGGGTCCAGTCGCTGAACCCCTCCTCCTCGTAGTAGGCCAGCACCTCGTCGGCCCGGAGGCCGTTCCGCCAGGGATAGGTGAGCCGCTTCTCCTCGCCGCGGAAGTAGTACTCCACGTGGCACTGGGCGCAGACGAAGGTCCGCATCTCGGAGCGGGTGGCGTCCCGGTTGATGTCGAAGTCCTCGGGGATGTCGTCCCCCAGGAAGCTCTCGATCCCCTCGATGAAGCCCGGTCGGGTGATCCGGAGCTCCATGGTCTGGACACTGTGGCAGTCGATGCAGGAGACCGGGTGCTCCGCCAGCGCCGCCGCCTCCTGGTAGGGCATCTGGTTCACCCTTGCAAACCCCTCCATGACGTCCCCGTCCCCGGCATCCCGGTAGACGGTGTACACGGAGGCGTGGCAGTGGAGACACGCGCCCGGCTGCTGGACGACGTCCACCCGCCGGGTCTGGAGCTGATCGATGAAGGACCAGGCATGCCCCCGCTCCTCCCGGAAATCCTCGGCGAAGGCGTACCCTGCCCAGAACTCCCGGAGGCGCGGATCCTCCTCGAGGCGCGAGTAGGAGACCTGCCCCCCCTCCCCCAACTCTCCGGGCTGCACCGGGATCGCCTCGCTCCCCCCGTACCGGGTGCGCACCATGTCCACCGTGCGCAGGTACTGGTCGTACTGGATGGGGAAGTTGCGCCCCCAGATGGCAGGGTCCACCACGGTGTCGTCCAGCTCCACCACCCGGTAGAACGGATCCCGGGACTCCTGCTGCCGCTGGAAGATGTTGGTGAGGAGGGCCGCCACCCCCAGGGTGACCAGGGCGGCGGTGGCGGCGGCAACCACCAGCCACGATCCGGACCATCGTCCTCTTCCCCTCTCCATCGTTCCTCCCTGTTGTTCGGTCAGGCGTGTGCCCTTCTATCGGACCAGGTGCCCCACGTACTGGTGGCAATGGGTGCACTCCAGCCGCTGGTCCGCCGCTCCCCAGGTGGAGCTTCCGTGGTCCACCGTCTCACCGATCCCCTCGTGGCAGTACCGGCAGGCCTGTTCCACCACCTCCTGGTTCGGCTCCGTGATGCGGAGTGGATCCGGGAAGTCGCCGGTGGTGAAGTAGAAGGAGTGCCAGAAGCCGTTGCGGGCCTTCACCACGTATTTGTGGACCAGATTGTCGTGGGGGGTGTGGCAGTCGTTGCAGACCGCCACCGCCCGGTGACTGGAGCCCTGCCAGGCCGCGAAGTGTTCGTCCATGATGTGGCAGTTGGCGCAGGCCGACGGATCGTTGGTGAGATAGGAGTAGCCCCGGGCATAGACGAAGGTGTAGCCTCCCAGCCCGATGGCGACCCCCACCAGCAGCGCCGTGGCCAGTAGCAACCCCCTCCGTTCCATGGATTCCCTGCCTCCTTCGAGCCCGTGTCCACTGGACCACTCATACTATCTATTTAGTCTCCCCTGGGTTCGATGTCGAATCGGGAGAGGTGATCCGCCCCGGACCAGCCCCCCACCATCGGTAGGCCGTGCCTGTGAACAGGCCGCCCCAGTATGCGACAAACGGCGCCATCCAGAGCGGGGTGACGGGGCCGCCGGGACCCGCTGGGGAACACCGACGACTCGACGGGTGCGAGCGAAAGGGGTAGTTTCGCCCCGACCCCGGCACCGCCGATCCTCCACCTTCGATCCTCCGATCCCGAGACAGGACATGCCCCGCTCCACCCCCGCCCTCCCCACCGGAGGCCCGGTCCCATCCGTCCTGCCCCTGGTCTTCCGGGTGGCTGCCGGCCTCCTGGCGTCAATGGCGTGGGTCGCGCCCCTCTCGGCTCAGGACGGGGGGGCCGCGGCTGTGCAGGTGGCGGAAGCGGCCCGGATCTCCCCGGAGCTCTCCATCGATGTGGATGGCTTCCTGGACGAAGAGGCCTGGGGGCTGGCCGTTCCCATCACCGACTTCCGGCAACAGGAGCCGCTGGAGGGGGCAGTACCCTCCGAGGCCACCGAGATCCGGCTCCTCTACGACGTCGACGCCCTCTACATCGGGGCCCTCTTCCATGATTCGGACCCCAGCGGGATCCTGGCCCACCAGTTGGAGCGAAACGCCGGCCTGGGGACCGACGACCGCTTCATGTGGATCCTGGACACCTTCCGGGACGGTCGCACCGGCTACTTCTTCGAGATCAATCCCGCCGGGCTCATGGGGGATGGTCTCATCGGTGGGGGAGGGGGTGGCGGCTTCGGCATCAACAAGCGGTGGGACGGGATCTGGGAGGTCCGGACCCGGATCCTCCCCCATGGTTGGTCGGCGGAGATCCGCATCCCCTTCACCACCCTGAACTTCAATCCCGAGCAGGACTCCTGGGGCATCAACTTCCAGCGGACCATCCGCCGGAAGAACGAGGAGATCCTCTGGCGGGGGTGGCGGCGGAACGAGAGCCTCTTCCGGCCGGTGCACGCCGGCGAGTTGCGGGGGCTCCGGGACATCAGCCAGGGAGTGGGGGTGGAGGTGAAGCCGTACCTCCTGGCTCAGGGGAACCAGGCTCCCCCGGTGGGTCCCTCCTGGGGGACCAACGCCAAGGTGGGGGTGGATGCCTCCTACTCCCTGACCCCGTCGCTGCGGGCGGGGGTCACCATCAACACCGACTTCGCCGAGGTGGAGGTGGACCAGCGGAGGGTGAACCTCACCCGCTTCCCCCTCCGCTTCCCCGAGCAGCGGGGCTTCTTCCTGGAGGGGTCGGGGGTGTTCTCCTTCAACTGGGCGGACCCCTTCTTCAGCCGGCGCATCGGACTGGTGCAGGGGCAGGAGGTCCCCATCCAGATGGGAGCCCGGCTGGGGGGACAGGTGGGGCGCTACGAGCTGGGCTTCTACCAGATCCGCACCGGGGAGACCGATCTGGACTCCGGGGGGGTCCAGCGGGCCTGGCCCACCGAGGACTTCACCGTGGGACGGGTGAAGCGGAGCCTCTTCCAGCAGTCCCACGTAGGGGCCATCTACACCCGGCGGAGCACGGCCTTCGACCCGGTGGAGGGTCCCGGATCCGAGTCGCTCCCGGACCGGCACACGGTGGGGGGGGACTTCAACCTGTACACGTCGCAGGCGCTGGGGCGGTTCAACGCCCAGGTGGAGGGGTTCATCGTCTACCACACCGACGCAACGGGGGAGGGGGGGGCGTTCTCGGCGGACCGGAGGGCCCGGGGGTACCGGTGGAACCTCCCCAACGACCTCATCCGGCTCCACTCCTCCTACCGGGACTTCGGGGCCGGCTGGGATCCCGCCGTGGGCTTCGCCCAGCGCACCGGGTTCAAGCGCCACCAGCCCACCCTCACCATCGCACCCCGTCCGGGCTTTCTCCCCCTCGTGCGCCAGACGGAGCACCAGATCCAGTTCGAGTACCTCACGGACATGGACAACCGGCTCCTGACCAGGAATCTGGACTTCACCTTCCTGCAGGTGAACTTCGAGAGCGGCGACAACGTCTCCTTCCAGGGCGGGAGGGGCTTCGAGCGACTGGACCGGCCCTTCACCATCAGCGGGAGCGGGGAGAGCGCCCTGATCATCGAGGCGGGGGACTACAACGCCACCCGGTGGTCGGTGGGGGGGCGCACGGCGGGGCGGCGGATGCTTTCCGCCAGGGCCAACCTGGAGAAGTCCGACTTCTGGACCGGGGAGCGGACGCAGTGGAGTGTGGGGGGAACGATCCGCCCTCGTCGGGGGGTGGCCCTCTCCAGCGAGTATGAGCGGAACGATGTCCGGCTGGAGCAGGGGGCGTTCGACACGAATCTGGTGCGGGTCTCCGGCGACTGGAACCTGAACCCCGTCACCGCCCTGTCGGCCAACGTGCAGTACGACGACGTGTCCCGGGTGGTGGGGCTCTTCGCCCGGGCCCGCTGGATCGTCCGACCGGGGAACGACGTCTTCCTGGTCTGGAGCCACAATTGGCAGAACGAGGTGGCGCGCCTCCTGGACCGGGAGTTCACCACCCTCTCCCGGGGGGGCGCCGTGAAGGTCAACTACAGCTACAGGTTCTAGAGGCCGGACCCCTTCTTCCGGGAGCGCCCATGTCCATCGGATCCTGCGATCACACCATCCACGGGCAGCACCACCACAACCGGTGGGACCACTCCATCGACCCCGTGCTGGAGGTGGATCCCGGTGCCAGCGTGGAGTTCGAGACGGTGGATGCCTCCGGAGGGCAGGTGGGGCCCGGCTCCAGTGCCGCGGCCCTCTCCACGCTGGACTTCGCCCGGGTGAATCCGGTGACCGGGCCCCTCTTCGTGAAGGGAGCCAGGCCGGGGGATGTCCTGGAGGTGGAGGTGCTGGATTTCGGTATGGCCAACTGGGGGTGGACGGCGCTGATTCCGGGCTTCGGGCTCCTGGCGGACCACTTCCCCGAGCCGTGGCTCCACATCTGGGAGCTGGTTCCCGGGGCGTCGTCCGCCTCCTTCGCCGACGGGATCCGGGTCCCCCTGGCCCCCTTCCCCGGCACGATCGGGGTGGCCCCTGCGGCCCCCGGCGCCCACAGCATCGTTCCCCCGGACGTGTGGGGGGGAAACCTGGACATCCGGCACCTGACGGCAGGGACCCGCCTCTACCTTCCGGTGGGGGTGGAGGGAGCGCTCTTCTCCGTGGGGGATACCCACGCCGCCCAGGGGGACGGGGAGGTCTGCGGGACGGCCATCGAGTCCCCCATGCGGATCGCCCTCCGGTTCAGGATCCGCCGGGACCTCCGGCTCCGGCGCCCGGCCTTCGAGACCAGGGCTCCCGCTCCGGGAAGCTCGGCAACCCGGGGTGCCTTCGTCACCACCGGGATCGCCCCGGACCTGATGGAGGCCGCCCGGCAGGCCATCGAGGCCATGATCGACCACCTGGTGTCGGTGACCCGCCTGGATGCGGCAGCGGCCTACGCCCTGTGCAGCGTGGCGGTGGACCTCCGGATCCACGAGGTGGTGGATGTGCCCAACTGGGTGGTGGGGGCCTGGCTTCCGGAGGGCGTGGTAGCCCGCTGATGGACGGGGGGCCTCAGCGCTCCCCCCGGTCCCCCCCCCGCCCCCTGAACGGAATCCGCATCCCCCAGAGCACCCGTCCCCCCGGGAGGGGGGCGACGGCCATGTCCGCCTGGTCCAGCAGCTCGCCGAACTCCCCCATCCGCTCCCGGTGCCCCAGCCAGGCCACCCCGTCCAGGACGAAGAGCCCCAGCCCCTGGAGCACCACCGCCCAGGCATGCCCCCGGACCTCGTCTCCCCGCTCCAGCCCCCGCCCCGAGGCCACCACCAGCGCCCCCCCTACCATCATGTAGCCCGCGTTCAGCCCCTGGTTCAGCACCAGGATCTGCCCCCAGCGGGACTCCGCGGCCAGCGCATCCCCGGCGGTTTCCGGTGGGTCCCCCCGCCCCGAGAAGGCCAGCCCCGCCGCCGCGATCCCGGTGTTGATGATCCCCCACCCCGCTGTCTGCACCCCGAAGCTCCAGGATCCTGGATCCTCGTCCCGGGAGGTGGAGAGGGCCAGGGCGGCGCCGGCAGCGGCGTTGGTCAGCCCCCAGATCCCCACCCGCTTCAGATGGGCGCGCTCCGCCTCCCGGAGGGTCTGGTTCAGCCGCTCCGGATCCACCCGGAGGGGAGTCTTCTCCGGGCTCTGACGGAGCGGGGGAGCTGCGAGGGTCCCTGAACCCCGGGGACCCGGGACGGGGGCCGGCCCCCGGGAGGACTCCAGCTCCGCCACCTGTCCCTCCCCCCGCCCGGGAAGGAGGGCGAGGGCCGCCACCGCAGCGGCTCCGGAGAGGAGACCCAGAAGGAGATTGCGCATGGACGGATCCTCGAGGAGAAGAGGGGGAGCGGGAGGCTGTGGTCCGGTCCCCTGGAAGACTCCGGAAGGGTCGCGGGGTTCCGATCCCGATCCGGAGCTACGGGGCTGGACGTAACGGTCCGATACTGTTCCGGGTGGTACGGCGACCATTCTCCGCCCCCTCCCCCCCGCGGGTGTGGCTGGAGACGCTTCCGCCCATTAGACTTGGCCGCCCTCCAACCCCAGGTACCCTGAGCATGGCACCGCCCATCCGACCCGTCCGCACACCGCTCCGGACCCGGCGCCCCCTGGGCGTGGGCGTCGTGGCGCTGCTGGTGGTTGTGGCCGGTTGCGCCCCTTCGGAGTCCCCTCCCTCCCGGACGCTCCGGTTCGGCTGGAGTGAGCCGGTAGCCACGCTGGAGCCCCCCCAGGTCCGGGGACTGGCGGACCAGCAGTTGATCCGGCTCCTCTACATGGGGCTCACCCTGTCGGACGGAGCCGGGGCGCTGCAGCCCGGACTGGCGGAGCAGTGGAGCAGCACCGACGCCCGGACCTGGCGCTTCGTGCTGCGCCCCGGAGTCACCTTCACCGACGGCACACCGGTCACCTCCAGCCATGTGGTGGCGGCCTGGACGGCGCTGGGAAGGAGCGCCGGCGCCGGACCAGCGATCCCCCTCCTGGTGGACATCGAAGGCATGGCGGAGGTCATGGCAGGAGAGGCGGAGACGGTGCGGGGGCTGGAGACACCGGACGATCGAACCCTGGTGGTGACCCTCCGGAGCCCCCGGGCCGCCTTCCCCTTCGTGGTTTCCCGGGCGGAGTATGTGGTGAAGGCCCCTGGATCCACCCCCACCAATCCGGTGGGGAGTGGCCGGTGGCGCTGGGTCAGGGGCCTGCCCGGCGACTCCCTCCTGGTGTTGGTCCGGGCTGACTCCGGCTGGGATCCCGGGGTGGACACCCTGGAGCTCCGGGTCACCCCTCCAGCAGAGGTGGCGACACTCATGGGTCGAGGGGTCATCGACTGCGTGGACCACGTACTCCCCGGAACCCGGACCTCCCTGCTCCTCCAGCCCGATGTCTCCCTCCGGGCCACCCGGACCGCGGGGCTGGCCCGTCTGGCCCTCCGGGGGGAGCACCCAGAGTTGCAGGATCCCAGGGTCCGGAGGGCGCTGACCCACGCCCTTGATCTCCCCAGCATCGCCCGGGGGGTGGGGGAATCCAGTGTGCTCCTGGGGAGTGGTCGGATCCCCGAGATGATGGCTGGATCGATGGAGGGCGCCCTCCCCCCCTACTACGATCCGCCGCTGGCCCGTCGACTGCTGCAGGAGGCGGGCGTGGACTCCCTCTCGCTACGTCTGTCCAGACTTCCCTACTCGGCCCCCGGCGACACCCTGCGGGACTTCCTCTACCACATCCGGGACTACTGGGAAGCGGTGGGAGTGCGGGTGGAAATCGTTCAGCCGGAGGACTTCTGGCGGGGTCTCCTGGACGGGGTGGTGGACGCCCAGCCCCAGTACGTCTTCGGAAGCTTCCCCGACGGACCCGAGTTCCTGGGGAACCTCTACAGCAGTGCGGCCCCTGCCGCCCGTCTGGGGCCCCCGATGGAGGAGTGGCCCAGGCTGGATGCGATCCTGGACACCGCCCGGATGTCGATGGACCCGGAGCGGCGAAGCCGCCTCCTGCAGACGGCAGACTCCCTGCTGGCGGAGGAAACGCCGGATATCCAGCTCTGGCAGGTGCCCATCATCAGCGCCCGGCGCACAGCCGTCCCCTCCTGTGCCGTGGGTCTCTACGGAGACGACCTCCGCGAAATGCCGACGCAGGTGCGATGAGCTGGCCCGGACTCCTCCAGGCCCTCCCCTGGGCCCTCCTCATCCCCATGGGGCTGGCCTTCCTGGCTCCCTTCGCCGTCGCGGCCGCCCAGTTCCGGGGACGCACCGGCGCCACGGTGGCCCAGAGGGTGTCCTGGCTGGTGGCCTTCCAGGCCAGTATCGGCCTGGCCCTCCTGGTGCTGGCCACCGCGGTGGCGGTCTTCCGGGTGGGACTCTCCCAGCTCTCCGCGCCCACGCCCGATGCCCTTGTGGCCATCGCGGCGGACTTGGAACGGGTCCGACTGGCCACGGGCGGGGACGAGGCCAGCCTCAATGGACGCCTCGCCCTCCTGGATGCCGGGGACACCCGGATCGTGTGGTCGCTGATCGGGCGCCGGGGGTGCACCGGCACAGGGTGCGTGCTGGCCCGGAGCCCTGGGATCCGTCCCGGGGCGGCGGAGGTGGCGCTGGATGCCGCCCAGCCCCGGTCGGGCCCCGGAGCCTGGCCGCTGGAGCTGGAGGGGCGGGTGGCCATGGTGGTGCCTGTCCCGCTGCGGGATCATGAGGGGAGCCCCGATGCCCTCCTCCTCATCGCCCTGGATGCCGACCCCGTGGTCCGGCAGGCCAGGGTCGCCACGTGGGGTATGCTGGGGTTTGCCGCTGCGCTCTGGATCCTCCTGGTGGCAGGGACCCGAAGGGCCGTGGCCCTCTCGGTGGGGGATCGGCTCCGGGCCCTGGCCCAGTCCATCGCCAATCCTGCGGCCCAGGGTGCCCTGCTCCACGGAGGCACCACCTCGGGAGAGGACGAACTCCAGGCGCTGGCCCAGGCGGTGGAGCTGGCGGGGGAGCGGGCCGTCCGACAACAGATCCAGTTCCGCACCCTCATCGACCATGTTCCTGTGGGGATCGCCCGCCTGGACCCCAGGGGCTCGGTGGTGGCGGCGAACCCCCGCTTCCGGGAGCTCCTTCGCCTTCCCCCGGGAGAGGCCATCCCCCCCTGGAGCGCCATCTTCGTGGACCCCGGGGAGCAGGAGGCGCTGGCCCGTGTAGCCGGTGGTAGTGGTGAGGTGTCGAACATCTTCTGGAGCTGGCGGGATACCGAGGGAGCCACCCATGTGGTGCGGGCGTCGGTGGTCTCGCTCCCCCACGGCACCCCCGAATCGGGAGCGGTGCTCCTGGTGGAGGACGTGAGCGAACAGCGGGCGCTGGAGGCCCAGTTGCTGAGGGCCCAGAAGATGGAGGTGGTGGGTCAGTTGGCCGGGGGAATCGCCCATGACTTCAACAACCTCCTCACGGTGGTCCGGGCCAACGTGGCCGTCCTGGGTGGGGTCACCGGCTCGCCAGAACTGGGGGCCATCGACGATGCGGCGGCCCGGGGAGGGCGACTTGTACGCCGACTCATGACCATCAGCCGCAACGACGTGCTGGCCGCCACCCCCCAGCCCCTGGGTCCCATCCTCTTCGAGACCGTGGCCATGGTGCGCCGTGTGCTCCCCGCCCGGATCCGGGTGGAGGCCCCGGTGGAGGTGCCTCCGGTGACCGTGCGAATCGATCAGGATGCGGTGCAGCAGGCCCTCCTGAACCTGGCGCTGAATGCCAGGGACGCCATCGCCGGAGAGGGGACCATCCGCTTCCAGGCCCGGGAGGAGACGGACGCCGACGGTGTTGGCATGCTGCGGGTGGCGGTGTCGGACAACGGGGTGGGGATGCCCGCGGAGGTCCTGAACCGGGCCACAGAACCCTTCTTCACCACCAAGGGGCCGGATGCCGGCACGGGGCTGGGGCTGTCCATGGTGTACTCCATCATGCAGCGGCTGGGAGGAAGACTGGAGCTCCGGAGTTCCCCGGGACGGGGCACCCGGGTGGACCTCTGGTTCCCCCTCTCGGGTGAGCCGGCGGCCCCCTCTCCCGTCCTTCCGGCCGACCCGGCGCGGGACCGGTCAGCGGGGGCACGGATCCTCCTGGTGGAGGACGAGCATGCGGTGCGGATGGCCACCGAACGCACCCTGCTGCGGCTGGGGTACAGGGTGACCAGTGTCGCCAGCGCCAGGGCGGCACTCCAGGCCCTGGAGGAGGACCCGGCGCTGGAGCTGGTGGTCACCGACGTGATGATGCCCGGGGGAACCGGGATCGACCTCCTCCGGGAGGCCCGGAAGCGGGGTGTGGATCTCCCATTCCTCTTCGTGTCCGGCTATGCCATGGAGAGTCTGGAGGGGATCCTGGAGAGCGATTCCTCCACCGCCATGCTCACCAAGCCCTGGACCGTGGAGGAGCTGCAGGACGGGGTGCGCTCCATGACACGGCAAGCGGAGGGTCGAGGGGGGAGCCAGGTCCAGGGTCTTTGACCACCGACCCCCCCGTCCTGCCCGCACTGCTCCCATCCGTCCATCCTGTACCCGGACTAGGCCTCGTCCAGGAAGAGGTGGGCGATGAACTGGCCATCCCCCCGGGTGAGTTCCAGCGGTTCGATCATGGTGAGGAACTCCCGCTCCGTCATGATCCCGCTCATGCTCCGGAGAGCCAGCACGTACTCCTCCACCGGCCCGTTGAACGCCTGGTACCCACAACAACTGTAGACACATCCTGCGTCGTGCAGTCGGTGGGCCAACCGTGCCACCAGGGGAAGTGCCTGCGCGGCAGCCCGGGGGCCCAACTCCGCCAGCGTCACCAGCGCCGTCCGCTCCACTGCAATGGTGTCCGAGCGGGTGCAGTCCACGATGAGCTGCACGGCCCGGTCGCTGATGGGGTCCAACCTGGCCAGGTGTCTCAGCGCTCCGCACACCACCAGGTGGTCCGGGCTGGAGAGAAACGCCAGCAGGGCGGCTTCGTCTTCCAAGACACCTCCTGGGTCGATTCGGGTTGGGGGACGGGAGCGGACGGGGCCAAGGGTGCGGCGTGGATCCACTCCTGTCAACGACGTCGAACCCGCCCGGCTTCAGGAATCGTACCAGCAGCCGATGCTCGTGGGGACACGGCGAAGTCCACCTCCCCCGGGAGCCCAAGATGAGCAGCATCCTGAGCCAGCTCCAGATCGCAGCCCTCCTCAGCACCATCGCCACCCTCACGGCCGTCCTCTCCGGGGGAGCGGAAGCCGCGGGAGCCCGGAGCCACCTGGTGCGGATCAGGGGCGAGCAGTAAAGGGACGCACCGCCTGGTGGATCCGGATCAGGCCCCCCCTCAACGCTTCCGGAAGAGCACAACGGTGGGGCCCAACACCTCCAGTTCCCAGTCGTGCCGTGCCGCGATCCACTGCAGGGTGCGGTGTGCAAAGAAGGCCACATGGGTGGGATCCCGGACGTACCACCAGGTGGCGAAATCCACATCCGCATGCAGGATGCCGGTCATCACTCCAAGGATCCCCCCGGGGCGCAGCAGTGCGTCCAGTCGGTGGAACTCGTCCCCCGGGCGGTGGAGGTGCTCCACCGTCTCGGTGCAGGTGATGAAGTCGTAGCACTCCTCCAGCGCCCGCGGGTCGGGGGCGAAGAAGGGATCCCAGATCCGGGTGGGAAAGCCCCGCTCCGTCATCATCAGGGAAAGGGTCGGTCCAGGTCCCGCGCCGTAGTCCAGACCCCGTGCGCCGGGGGGGAGTCGCGCGGCCAGGGGAGCCGCCAGACGATCGAGGAAGTCCCGGTATCCCCGATCCTGTGGGTCGTTCTTGTGGGTGACGTACCGGGCCTTCTCCGCAGCGGCGTCCGGTCGGTCCTCCGGGTCCATGAACACCAGGTGGCAGGTGGCACACCGGTGGTAGCGACGCCCTTCCCGCCCGGTGAAGGGGGTGGCGGGGGAGGTCCCGCAGAGGGGGCAGGTCCGGGGCGCCGGGAGGGCGGAGGGCTCCGATGGGAGCATGGTCACGGGCTGGCCCTTCAGGGGTGGGGGGAGGGGGGGGGGACCCGGAGTCGGGGGGATGGTAGGGGGACTCGGGCCTGATCCCCGTTGCGGGTGTGGGGGTGGCGAGAGGACCCGGGGGCGACTCCCCCCGGGCCCCGACCCCGCCCCGTCAGAAGGACGATGCATGGATCTCGACGTCCGCGCCACGCCAGGCCCGGCGGAAGCGCTCTTCCACGGACTCGGCCTCCTCCATCCGGCCGCTGGCCTCGAGGGTCGCAGCCAGCCCCTTCAGCGACCAGCCGTTCTCGGGGAAACGGGCCAGGTCCTCGCGATAGACCTCTCCGGCCTCGGCGGGTCGGTCGGCCTGCAGCAGCAACCGGCCCAGGTCATGGCGCACGGGAACGGTCCACTCCGGAGGCTCGCCGTAGACCATCCCGTCCTCCAGGGCGGCGGCCGCCCGGAGTCTCTCCACCCCCCCATCCAGATCCCCCCGGGCCGCGGCGAGGGTCCCGGCCAGCACCTCGACCGCCAGCTCCAGCACGGTCCGGGACCCGTTGAACTCCAGCGAGACCCCCTCCAGGCGCGGATCCGCAGCCAGCTCCTCCAGCGTGGCCAGCTGCCGGTGGGCCTCGTCCAGAGCGCCGGTGGCCACCAGCGCCCGACCCCGGGCATAACTCCACATCCCCTTCGCGTGGGGAAGGGAGTCCGGAGGCGATGCCGTAGCCAGGATCTCCGTCCAACGACCGAACCGCACCCGCAGCTGCAGCGCCCGGGTGAGGTGGTGCTGGAGGAAGTCCAGCCCAGGCGTGCCCAGGAGTTCTCCCCCCGCCAGTTCCGCCACCCGGTCGGCGGCCGCCATGGCCTGTTCCCCCCGTCCCGCCATGGCGGCGGCGAAAGCCAGGAAGTCGTGGTTGTGGGGGTAGTACCCCACCGTGTACATCCCCGCCCCCGGCTTCTGGTCCTGGATCCAGCTCTCGTCGGCATGCACCGCGTGCTCGTTCGCCAGGATGGCGTCCAGGTAGCGGCCCACCCGGATGTAGATGTGCCCGGGCATGTGCACCAGGTGCCCCGCTCCCGGCATCAGCCCCGCCAGCCGTTCGGCCATGGGAAGGGCGCGATGCGGGTCCACCTCCTCCACCGCATGGATGTAGAAGTGGTTCGCCCCGGGGTGGTGGGGGTGGGTATCCATCACCCGCTCCAGTTCGGCCAGCAGCCGCGACGTCCCGGGCCGGGGGGTCCCGTCCCGGTTCCAGTACTGCCAGGGGCTGAGGTCCATCAGCGCCTCCGCATGGAGGGTCCCGGCCTCCGGATCCCCGGGATACCGCTGGGCCACGCGCCCCATCGCCCGGGCATAGGCGGAGTCCAGGGGCGCGCGCCGGGCCGGGCGTTGATGTTGGGGCCATGGGCCAGTGCCTTCCCCCAGGAGCACATGGCACAGTCCGGATCGAGGCGCAGGGCCTCTTCGAAGGAGCGGATGGCCTCGGCGTGGTTAAAGGCGTAGTAGAGGCGCAGTCCCTGGTCGAAGTAGCGCTGCGCCAGGGGCACGTCGGTGCTGATGGCGTGGTGATACGTGCCCAGGTCGTCGTAGAGGGGGATGCCGGTGGCGGGCTGGCGGGCATCGGCAACCCCGCCGCCGCAGGCGGCCGGCACCAGGATGGAAAGAAGGGCGAGGATCGGTCTCGTTGCGTACATGGGTCCATCTCCATTGACTGTAGGGTCCTCCTGTGGACCCCGGGGGGTGCCCCGGTGCCGGAGTCCAGGAGTCCATCCTCGCCGGGGGGCGTGTCCACTCCGTGTCGCCGGCGTGTCGTGGCCGGAACGCCGAGGGGTGGGTTGCGCCGCCTCCCTTCCCCATTGCCGCCACCGCTCCGGAGTTTGCCCGGGAACAACGAACAGGGCAGTATTGAGGTTCAGCCACGCACGGTTCAGGAGTTCCCGATGATCGTCCGAGTCATGGGACCCCTGGAGATCCAGGGGGAAGACGGGCAGCCGTGCTCCCCGAGGGGAGCCAAGCAGCGTCTACTGCTGTCGCTGCTCCTCCTCCATGCCCCTCATCCCATGTCGTCGGATCGCCTGGTCCACTGCCTCTGGGGGAACGACCTCCCGAAGGATCCCGGGGGAGCGCTCCGCACACAGATCTCACGACTCCGCTCGTGTCTCGCCGACGCCGACGCCCCACCGGGCGCCGTCGAGAGCGGCCCGGGCGGATATCGGCTGCGGGTGGAGGGGTTGGAGGTGGACCTCCACCGCTTCGAGAGGATGCTGGAGGAGGCCCGCCGACAGATCACCCCCGGCGAGGAACTCCGCTGCCTGGAGGAGGCACTGGTGCTGTGGCGGGGACCGCCGTGGCAGGAGTTCCCCGACGTGAACGAGTTCCTGGGTCCCGCCCGGGGTCTCGGGGAACTCCACTGGGGCGCCAGGGAGCGGCGGGTGGAGTGCCTGCTGGCTCTGGGCCGCACGGCGGAGGCACTGTCGGCGGCGGAGTTCCTGGTGCGGGAGGACCCCATCCGTGAGGGGTCCCGGACCCTGCTGATGCAGGCGCTGCACACGGCGGGTCGATCCCACGAGGCGCTGGCCACCTCCCGGGAGTACCGCAGGATCCTGTCGGAGGAGTTGGGGCTCGATCCCTCCCCCGCCCTCCGGGAGCTGGAGGGGGCCATCCTCCGCCACGAACCGGGGGCCGGAGGGGCGGCTCCCCCGACGGGCCCTCCGGCGGGGGGGCTCTCCCACTCCAGCCCTGTCCAGGGGGCCTCCCCTCCCCTCCGGCAGAACATCCGCCTCTGTCGGACTCCCGACGGGGTGCGGCTGGCCTACGCCACGGTGGGATCGGGCCCCCCGCTGGTGAAGGCAGCCAACTGGTTGAACCACCTGGAGTTCGACTGGGAGAGCCCGGTCTGGCGCCGACTGTTCAGGGAGCTGGCGGCGAACCACACCCTGGTCCGCTACGATGAGCGAGGGAGCGGGCTGTCCGACCGGGACCCGCCCAGCCAGTCGCTGGAGGCGTGGGTCCTGGACCTGGAAACGGTGGTGGCGGCGTGCGGGCTCGAACGCTTCCCGCTTCTGGGAATCTCCCAGGGGTGTGCCGTCTGCATCGAGTACGCCGCCCGGCACCCCGAGCAGGTGACTGGGCTGATCCTCCACGGGGGGTACGCCGCTGGATGGAGGGCGGCGGGGAACTACCCCGCGCCAGAGGTGGCCCGCCGTGAGGCGTCGATCCCACTGGTGCGCCACGGATGGGGCGAGGACACGCCCGCCTACCGGGAGATGTTCACCCTGACCTTCATCCCCGGTGGGACCCGGGAACAGATCGAGTGGTTCAACGAGCTGGAACGGCGGAGCGTGTCCCCGGAGGGAGCCGCCCGCTTCATGGAGGCCTTCGCCGATCTCGACGTCCGCCAGCGGCTGTCGGAACTCCGCACCCCCACCCTGGTGCTCCACAGCCGCCGCGACCAGAGGATCGACTACGAGGTGGGAGAGGAGTTGGCGGCGGGGATTCCCGGGGCCCGCTTCGTCCTCCTGGAGAGCGCCAACCACCTCATCCTGGAGCATGAAGCGGCCTTCGATCCCTGGCTGTCGGAGATCCGCCACTTCCTCTCCAACGAACTCCGGAACTGACCTCCCCCATGTCCGGCATCGTAGGTACGCCCCACCCTGCGAACCCCGGGGGCTTCCGGAGCCCCGTCCCCGGCGCTGAGCATGCTCTGTTCAGGAACGGCTGCGGAGGCTGAGGCCCGAGTCCCCCCACCCTGCTACCTTGCGGTCATCCTCCGGCAGGGGCGGCCCCCGGACGTCGCCACGGCCCCTCACCCGAACGACCCATCCTGGACGGCGCCATGCCCCTCTGGTCCCTGGTCCTCATCGGCTTCCTGCTGGCGGTGGTGGTCTACGACCTCACCCAGCGCCGGCACGCGATCCTGCGGAACTTCCCCATCATCGGGCACTTCCGGTACCTCCTGGAGGCCGTGGGGCCCGAGCTCCGGCAATACATCGTCACCGGGAACGACGAGGAGCGCCCCTTCTCCCGGGACCAGCGGAGCTGGGTCTACGCGTCGGCGAAGCAGCAGAACAACTACGCCGGCTTCGGTACGGACAACGATGTGGAGGGGATGGCCAACTACCTCATCGTGAAGCACGACACCCTGGGTCGTCTGGACACCCACCATGACACCGTGAACGACCCCTACTACCGGCTCCCCTCCGCCAAGATCATGGGGGGGCCACGGGGGCGGCGGGAGGCCTTTCGCCCCGCATCGGTGGTGAACATCAGCGCCATGAGCTTCGGATCCCTCTCCGGAGCGGCGGTGGAGGCGCTGAACCGGGGGGCAGCGCTGTGTGGCTGCCTCCAGAACACCGGCGAAGGGGGCATCTCCCCCTACCACCTGAAGGGGGGCGAACTGATCTGGCAGTTGGGGACCGGATACTTCGGCTGCCGGAGGCCGGACGGGGGGTTCGATCGGGAGGCGTTCCTCCGGAAGCTGGAGGCCCATCCGGTGCGGGCGGTGGAGATCAAGCTCAGCCAGGGAGCGAAGCCGGGGCTGGGAGGGGTCCTCCCTGGAAAGAAGGTGACGCCGGAGATCGCCGCCATCCGGGGGGTGCCGGTGGGGCAGACGGTGGTGAGTCCCTCCGGCCACACCGCCTTCCGGAGTGTGGACCAGATGCTGGACTTCGTGGAGGAGCTGGCCCAGGCGGGAGGGCGCCCGGTGGGGATCAAGTCCGCGGTGGGGGGGCTGGACTTCTGGCGGGAGCTGGCCGACCGGATGGCCACCGAGGACCGGGGGGTGGACTTCATCAACATCGACGGCGGCGAGGGAGGCACCGGGGCCGCCCCCCCGGCCTTTGCCGACCACGTGTCCCTCCCCTTCAAGATCGGCTTCAGCCGGGTCTACCGGATCTTCGCCGAGCGGGGGGTACACCAGAAGGTCACCTGGATCGGTGCCGGAAAGCTGGGCTTCCCCGAGACCGCACTGGTGGCCTTCTGCCTGGGGGCCGACATGGTGAATGTGGGGCGGGAGGCCATGATGGCCATCGGGTGCATCCAGGCCCAGCGGTGCCACACGGATCACTGCCCCACCGGGGTGGCCACCCAGAACCGCTGGCTGGAGCGGGGGCTGGACCCCACCGACAAGTCGGTGCGTCTGGCCTGGTACGTGGCGAACCTCCGGAAGGAGCTGATCCGCCTCTCCCACGCCTGCGGGGTGGACCATCCCGGCCTCCTGGACAGCGACCACATGGAGATGCTGGACTCGTCCTTCGGGAGCCGGCCCCTCCGGGAGGTGTTCGGCTACCAGGCGGGGTGGGAGTTCCCCGCGGAGGGAGATGTGGCGGCCATCCGGGCCTTGATGGGCTTCGGGGATCAGGGGCAGCCGGAGCACCGGGCGGAGGCATGATCCCGGGTCCTTCTCCACGGCGGTCACAGAACCCGGCCGGGAGGCGGGCGTGGTGCATCGGGGCAGGAAGGGCCATCATGAGGGGTTCAGAACAACGATCACCCCCCGAAGAGAGACAGGTACACATGTCGAGCTTCCACATCCCCGTCCAACTCTACATGACCTCCCCTGTGATTTCGGTTGGTCCGGGCGATCCACTCCAGGAGGCCCACCGGAGGATGGTGGCGGCCGGGATCTCCTCCCTCGCAGTGGTGGAGGACGGGGCTCCCGTGGGTGTCATCTCCCACACCGATCTGCTCCGGGCCGGGCACCGGGGAACCGGGTCCACGCCCCACGCCGCCTCGTTGATCCTCCCGGATCGCCCCGTCTCGGAGGAGATGACGGCGGAGGTGGTGACGGTGGGCCCCGACGCACACCTGTCGGAAGCGGCAGCAGCCATGGTGGCCGCCCGCATCCACCGGGTCCTGGTGGTGGATGGGGGCTCCATCGTGGGTGTGGTGAGCACCCGGGACCTGATGCGGGCCCTGGAGGAGAAGCGACCGGGACAGAAGGTGGAGGAGTACATGGTCTCCCCGGTGTTCACCATACGCGACGAAGAGCCCATCGGAGAGGCGGTGGACCGCCTGGATCGGGCCCACATCAGTGGCATCATCGTGGTGGAGGATGGCTGGCCCGTGGGTGTCTTCGGCATGGCCGAGGCGCTGGCCGCCCGGGACCTGCCTCGCTCCACCCCTGTGGGGGACGTCATGAATCCCCGGGTCCTGGTGCTCCCCTCCACCACCTCCCTGCACCGGGCCGCCGCCCAGGCCCACGCCCTGGGAGTGCGACGGGTGGTGATCCAGGACGGCACCGAGGTGAAGGGGATCCTGTCAGGGCTGGACTTCGCCCGGGCGGTGGCGTGACGACCGGCTGACCCCGGCTGACCTTCCCTGGCCGGCCTCCGGTGGCCCCGGGGCATCGCCGCTCCAGGCATCTACTCCGCCTTCCGACGGGCCACCTCCCCCCGGAGCTCCTCCAACAGGGCGGGCATGGCCTCGGGATCGATGCGGTAGGCCATGAGATCCAGGCGATGCACCCGCTCCCGGGTCCGGACCTCCACCCGGAAGGTCTGGTTCGCCCGGTCCGGACGTCCCCGTTCCACGGCCTCGATGTCCCGGAAGTAGATCCGCTCGCCGCCGAAGGCCATGAGTTCCGGGGTGATCTTCAGCGATCCCCCCGCCTTCGCGACCCGGTACACCAGCACCCCGATGGCCAACACCATCGCCAGGCCGGCCGGTAGCGAGAGGAACCGGGCCGGCCCTCCCACCACCAGCGCCACCACCGTCAAGACCCCCAGCCACACCAGGAGGGCCACGCTCAGGACGAGGCTCGTCGTCGACAGGCCGCGGCCGGGGTAGCTCTGGGTTTGCACGGCGTCTCTCCTGGGCAACGGGTCCGGGATATCCCGTCGGGAATTGTTCCCACCGGCCTGCCGTGCGCAAGGACCGCTTCCGGAATGTCACCGAGTCCCCGGCGATCACGCGGCCGCCGAATGCCGGCACCAGCTTCTCCCAGGAACTCAGCGGCCCCAGCACCCACCTCTACCTCTGGGACCGGGAGGCCGGGCTGCTCGGGGCCGGGCCGTGCTCATCGACGCCAACCGAAGCTCGAGGCCCTTCGAGAGCGAGGGGCCGGTCTCCCGGCGAGCACCGGCCCGGGCTCGACGGATTGGCCCGGTGCCTGTGCATCTCACAAGATTATGACGTTTCAAACATTTTATTGACAGACAGGGATGCATGACGTATCGAAACGAATCATGGCGACTCCCCTGGCGCCTCGATTCGACGGAGATCCGAGGTGATCCGGGGACTCTCACACCCAGAAGGGTGCAAGGAGGTCCGGCTATGTCGAGATCACATGTGTGCGAAACCCGGCGAACCCTTCGGTCCTGGTGCGGAGCCGCCGTCGCCCTGGTGGCGATGGTCGCAGCCCTGCCCGGGCACGCGGTGGCCCAGGGGACGATCACAGGAACGGCCACCGAAGTGGGAACCATGCGGCCGCTGGCCAGCGCCCAGGTCTACATCGAGGGCACCACCATCGGCACGCTCTCGAACGCCCGGGGGCAGTTCCTCATCCCCAACGCCCCGGCGGGACAGGTCACGCTCCGGGCCGAGCTCATCGGCTACACGGCGCAGAGCCAGACCGTGACCGTCGTGGCCGGCCAGGCGGTCACCGTGGACTTCCAGTTCCGGCAGAGCGCCCTGGCCCTCGACCAGATCGTTGTCACGGGGGCCGGTGCCGGCACCGAGCGGCGGCGGCTGGGGAACACGATCGCCACGGTGGACATGACGGAGCTCAGCACGGCTCCCGTCATGAGCATGTCGGAGGTCCTCACCGGTCGTGAGGCCGGCGTGGTGGGCCTTTCCGGGGGCGGTGTCGCCGGTCAGGGCTCCCGCATCCGGATCCGGGGCTCGGCCTCCCTCTCCCAGTCCAACGAGCCTGTCATCTACGTGGATGGAGTGCGGGTGGACAACGCCCAGGGCTTCGGACCGGGGCTCGGTGCCCCGGGTGGATCGCCCTCCCGGTTGGACGATCTCAACCCCGAGTCCATCGAGCGGATCGAGATCCTCAAGGGGGCCGCCGCCGCCACCCTCTATGGCACGCAGGCGTCCAACGGGGTGATCCAGATCTTCACCAAGCGGGGCCAGTCGGGGGCACCTCGCTACGATGTCAGCGTCGAGCAGGGATTCAGCCAGTTCCCCCTGGGACGGATGAAGGACCACGCCGGATTCGTGCGGGCCCAGGGACCCACCGGCACCACCGACGTGGGGGTCACCGGGGTGCAGGAGCGCTGGGGGCTGAGCGTCCAGCCGTACGAGGTCTTCGAGGTGGACATGATCGGGCCACACTTCGGCACAGGGAGGAACCAGACCTACTCGGCCTCGATGACCGGCGGCACCCAGGCGGTGACGTACTACGTGTCCGGGCGGTACTCCGGTGACGACGGGCCCTACGACGGGGCGCAGTTCGCCGGCCCGGGGATGCGGGTCTCGAACGACAAGAGTGAACGCATGCAGTTCAACGCCAACGTGGAGCTCTTCCCCCGGGACGACCTCCGGGTCAGGGTCTCGTCGAACTTCACGGAGATGAACCACGAGGTTCCGGACACCAACAACAACATCTTCGGTGTCCTCTCCAGCATCATCAACAGCCGTCCCGAGCGGGCCCGGGAGGGCAACCTCTTCGGCTCGCCGGCCTTCGCCACCACCCGTGAGAACTGGCACCGGCTGAGGGAACAGCAGGTGCAGCGGTTCGGGGGGGCGTTCACCACCATCTGGCAGGCCACGGACAACGTCTCCTTCGATGCCACCGTCGGTCTGGACCTGGTGAATCAGCGGGGTGTGCGCTTCATCCCCTTCGGATGGAATGTGGACGGATTCACCGGCTCCAACGTCACCGGCTCCCGGCAGGTGGGTGACCGGAACCATCGGGAAGTCACCGTCGACCTGAAGGCGAACTGGAGCACCCGCTTCTCGGACGACATCACCGCCGAGTTCCTCGTGGGGGGACAGGGCTTCCTGACCCGCACCCTGTCGCAGTCGGCGAATGTCAACGACTTCCCGGCAGGGGGTCTGGATGTGGCCGGTGCCGCCGCGAACCGGACGGTCGGGGAGTCCTTTCTGGAAGAAGCCAATGTCGGCATCCTGGGTCAGGTGCAGTTCGGCTTCCGCGACTACGCTTTCTTGACCACCGGCGCCCGGTACGACGAGCACTCCGCGTTCGGTGAGACCGCCGGCGGAGCGCTGTATCCGAAGGTCAGCGGATCCGTCATCCCGAGTCAGCTTCCCGGGTGGAATTCAGAGCTCCTCTCGACGTTGCGGGTCCGGGCTGCGCTGGGAACCTCCGGCCTGCAGCCCGGAGCCTTCGACCAGTTCACCACCTTCGCTCCTCTGGCCTCCACGGCGGGGCCCGGCGTGCGTCCGTCGAACCTGGGGAACCCGGAGCTGAAGCCCGAAACCTCCCTGGAGTGGGAGATGGGGGCGGAGTTCGGCCTCTTCCAGGACCGGGCCTCCATCGAGTTCACCTATTGGAACCGCACGGTGTCCGACGTTCTGGTGGACCGGCAGTTCGCGCCGTCCGGCGGCTTCCAGCAGCGCCAGCTGGACAACATCGGTGAGCTGAAGTCGTGGGGGACCGAGATTGCCCTCAACGTCCTGGCCGTGGCGACGCCCAGCTTCTCGGCGGATCTGTTCGCCAACGCCTCCTTCCTCCGGGAAGAGATCACGGATCTGGGGGGCGCTCCGCCGCTGAAGGTGGGCGGTTCCTATCCCCGGTACCGGCAGTTCACCCGGGAGGGGTTCCACCCGGGTGCCTTCTTCGGGCCGCTGCTGGACGAGAGTGCCGAGACCCAGGTGCACCTCGGAAACTGCGTTCCGCTGACCCGTGCCCAGCTTGCCGAGCACGTCTCCGTCCCCCGGGACCCAGGGACCATGCAGCCGTTCGTGCAGAGCTGCGGCACACCCGAGAGCCTCGAGAACTACCTGGGGAAGCCGGTTCCCGACTGGCAGGGGGCATTCGGAACCAACCTCACCTTCTTCAGCAATCTGAGCCTCAACACCCTCTTCGAGTACCGGTTCGGGAACTTCCAGATCCACGATCTGGACGGAGCCTTCCGGCGCTCCCACCCCCTCATCGGGCGCAACATCCGGGAAACGGCGGAGGTCCATGCCATCCTGGAGAACCCATCCAGCACCACCGAGCAACGTGTCGCGGCAGCGGAGAAGTGGGTGCGGGAGCTGGCCGCCCTCTCCCCATACGACGGGCTGAACGAGATCCACGACGCCGACTGGCTACGCCTCCGGGAGGTGAGCCTCACCTACCGTACGCCGGTGGAGTGGGCCGAGAGGGTGGGGGCCTCCAGTCTCTCCCTGACCGCCTCCGCCCGGAACCTGGCCCTCTGGACGAAGTTCCCCGGCACCGATCCCGAGATCGATACCGACACCGGGGACGGCGACGGTGGCCTCACCAGCAACTTCAACGTCGGCACCGTAGGGTGGGGGGTTCCCCTTCCCAGGCGCATCTCGTTCATGATTCGGGCCGGCTTCTGATGCCCCCGACGAACCGCGACCTTCGATCTCC
>CAYQVI010000012.1:0-19100 GCA_964420725.1 uncultured Gemmatimonadaceae bacterium
GGAACGTCGGCGCATCCCCCAGCGCCTGGTACCCCTCCCCCCCGCTCCGGACCAGTCCGGCGTCCTCCGGCAGCGCCACTTCCGGTTCGATTCCCGGATGATGAACCACACCATCAACGGCCGCACCTTCGATATGGACCGCATCGACGAGCGGGTCCCCTTCGACGAGACGGAGATCTGGACCTTCGAGAACGTCAGCGGCTTCCCCCACCCGGTCCACCTCCATGCCACCCACTTCCGGGTGCTGAGCCGCACGGGTGGGCGGGGGAGGGTCTTTCCCTGGGAAGAGGGGCGAAAGGACACCGTCCTGGTGTGGCCGGGGGAGCGGGTGGAGGTGGCGCTGCGCTTCACCGCGCACCGGGGGCTCTTCCTCCTCCACTGTCACAACCTGGAGCACGAGGACCACGGGATGATGATGAACTTCCTCGTGGAGTGACGGGACACCCTTCCAATCCCCGCCCATTCCAGGCCTGTGGAGGTGCGGCCCCCGTCGGACGGAAGGCGGAACGAAGCCTGCAGTAGAAGGGCTCCACAAGGGTCCGGAGACGAAGGAGCGGACGGACCCTGACGGGCCCATCCGCTCCTTCCTTCGTCGGGCAGGAGGTGGAACCGCGGTGGACTGGTCCCAGATGTTCTTCCAGGGGTGGGAGGGGATCGTCCGGATCCTGGTGGTGGGGGTACTGGCCTACGTCAGCGTGGTGCTCTTCCTGAGGATCTCGGGGAAGCGGACGCTGGCCAAGCTGAACGCCTTCGATCTCGTGGTGACGGTGGCGCTGGGGTCCACCCTGTCGGCCGTCCTCCTGAACCAGAACGTGGCGCTGGCGGAGGGGGCCACCGCCCTCGCGCTCCTGATCCTCATGCAGTATCTGGTGACCTCCGCCTCGGTGCGCTCCCACTCCTTCGCACGGCTGGTGCGGTCCAACCCCCAGATCATCCTCCGCAACGGCGAGTTCTGCCGCGACGCCATGGCGCGGGAGCGGATCACCGAGGGGGAGATCCTCAGCGCCGTGCGTTCCAATGGGGGGACCGAGGCCCGGGACGCCGCTCTGGTGGTCCTGGAGAGCGACGGCACCATCAGCGTCATCTCTGGAGACGATGCCTCCGCCTCGCAGGCGGATGGGCTGGAGTGACCGGCTGCCCCCAACATCCTCTCCCACCCCTCCCTGGCCGCCCTGCCGACGCACCGCTCCCGAGGCGGTACGGGGATTGCTTCCGCCTGCCGTTCAGTGCGTAGAACCGAGCGCCTGCGGCTTCGCTCCCGGACGCTCCAGTGGGAGGGGTGTGGATGAAGGACTGGTTCAGGAATGCGTGGGGCACCATCAAGGAGACGGCGGGGCTGTGGCAGGAGAAGAACGCCTTCCAGTTGTCTGGGGCCCTGGCCTTCTACACCATGCTCTCCATGGCGCCGCTCCTCCTGGTGGTGGTCTCCGTGAGCGGCATCGTCTTTGGCGAGGAGGCCGTGCGGGGGGAGCTCTCCGCCCGGATCCAGCAGTATGTGGGAGAGGAGGCGGCCGATCTGGTGGAGGGGGCCGTCCGGAGATCCCGCATCGAGGAAGCGGGGCTCCTCCCCACCATCCTGGGGATCGCCGCCACCCTCTTCGGCGCCACGACGGTCTTCGCGCAACTGCAGACGGCCCTGAACCGGATGTGGGGGCTGAAACCGGAACCCTCCCAGGGGACCGTGCGCTCCTTCCTCACGGACCGGGTGATCTCGCTGGCGGCGGTTCTCCTCATCGGGGTCCTCCTCCTGGCCACCGTCCTCCTCACCACCGTCCTCTCCGCCGTCCTCCAGTTTGCCGGCGACCGGGTGCCCCTTCCACCGGGGACCGCCGTCCTGGTGGACCTGCTGGTGTCGGCCCTCCTGGCCACGGCCCTCTTCGCCACCATCTTCCGGGTGCTCCCCGACGCAGATCTGGACTGGTCGGACATGTGGCGGGGTGCCGGGATGACTGCGCTCCTCTTCGTGCTGGGCCAGTACCTGATCTCCCTCTATCTCACCCGGGCGGCCCCGGGGTCGGCGTACGGGGCTGCCGGGTCCCTCGTCCTCATCCTGGTGTGGGTCTACTATTCGTCGCTCATCCTCTTCTTCGGGGCCGCCTTCACCCGGGTCTCGCTCCTTCGCCGGGGGGGACGGGTGGAGCCCCGCCGGGGGGCCGTGAAGGCGGATCACTGGGGAGAGCCGGCCGATGGCAGGACGTGACGACTGGCTCCTGTACGGC
This sequence comes from uncultured Gemmatimonadaceae bacterium, assembly GCA_964420725.1. Taxonomy (GTDB): domain Bacteria; phylum Gemmatimonadota; class Gemmatimonadetes; order Longimicrobiales; family Gaopeijiaceae; genus CAYQVI01. Next base: position 2,220 of record CAYQVI010000012.1, read on the forward strand.
GCCTATGGCTACACCGGGAGGCTTCTGACGGAAGAGGCGTTCCGGAGGGGGCACCGGCCGATCCTCGCGGGGCGGAACCGGGAGAAGCTCCGTGGGCTGGTGGGGGAGCTCTGGACGGGGGGTGTCGGGAGCGCGTCCCGCGGCGCCGAAGCCCCCGGGGAGAGCCCACGCCCGCCGGAATACCGGGTGCTTCCCCTGGACGACCCCAGGGCCCTTCGGGAGGGGATCGCCGGGCTCCGGGCAGTACTCCACGCGGCGGGGCCCTTCAAGGAGACCGCCCGCCCCATGATGGAGGCCTGCCTGGACGCCGGGGTCCACTACCTGGACATCACCGGAGAGGTCCCGGTCTTCGAGGCGGCCTTCCACCTGGACCGGCGGGCTCGGGAGGCCGGTGTGATCCTCATGCCCGGAGTGGGGCTGGATGTGGTTCCCACGGACGGGGTGGCGGCCCACCTGTCGGTTGCCCTCCCCTCCGCCACCCGCCTGGAGCTGGCGCTCCACTCGCCGGGAAGAGCCAGTTCCGGAACCCTCCAGACCGTGGTGGAGGGGGTGTCGGGAGGGCTCCGGATCAGGCGGGGCGGGCGGCTGCAGGAGGTCTCCCCCGGTGCGGCGGGCTTCCGGGAGCGGATCGACTTCGGTCCCGAGGTGCAGGAGGGACCCATGGCCGGGCGGCTGGGAGGGGAGAGGACCGTGGCTCCCTTCACCTGGGGAGACCTCTCCACGGCCTGGCGCACCACCGGGATCGGCGACATCACCTGCTACCTCTCCGTTCCCCCCCGGAAGGCGCGGCTTCTCCCCCTGGTGCTTCCCCTGGTACAGCGGGCCATGGCGGTGGAGCCGTTGCGGAGATTCGTTCGGGGGAGGGTGGCCGCCCGACCCGGCGGGCCGGATGAGGAGGCACGGAGAGTGGGCCGGACCAGGGTCTGGGGGCGTGTGGAGGACGACGGCGGGGCGTGGCGTGAGGTGGTGGCGGAGTTTCCCGAAGGGTACCGCTTCACCGGAATGGCAGGGGTGCGGGCGTTGGAGGAGGTGTTGGCCCTCCCCCCCGGGACCAATGGCACCCTCACTCCCGCCGGGACCTTCGGAGCGGAGTGGGTCTTCGGGCTACCGGAGGTGGTGGTGGTCCTGGAACGGGGATGACCCGGGGCCGGGACGGACCTGCCGCCCGGGGCGGCCGACCCTCCCGGTCTCCCGTCCATCCGCTCCTGCGGCCCGTCAGGTGATGGCAGCCCCGCCCACCAGGGACATGATGAGCATGATCACGAAGATCACGATGAAGATGTAGAAGAGGATCTTGGCGATCCCTGCGGCCGCCGAGGCCGCGCCGCCGAAGCCGAACGCACCGGCGATGATGGCGATGACGAGGAAGATGATGGCCCAGGTGAGCATTGGTGTTGCCTCCGTTGCATGAGGAGGGGGGAGTCTGTTCGTCCCCCCGTGGTGCGATCTCCATCCCGGGTGGGCGGAGATCAGGGCGTGGTGCTTCGGTCCGTCAGGCGGACCTGGAGCGCCCCAACCCCACCACGAGCGCCACGGCACCCGCGGCCGACAGGACGAGGGAGAGCCAGAGGGGAATCCCCACCTGCTCCTCGTTCTCGGCGGAGATCTCCACCGGCCCCACGTCCAGGACCGTCTCCTGGGTCACGTACGAAATTCCCTCGAGGAAGAGGGATCCGACTCCCGCGAGGAGGAGGATTGCAGCCAGGATCAGCCAGCCCGTGCGTCCCATCGTTGCTCCCTGATTGAGTGCCTCCCGCGCCGGCGCCGGCGTAGTACCGGGGGCCGGGAGGGGGTGCCGAGGGTGATCCGGCAACCATCCAGGGGTGCACCGGGTGTGCCATCGGTCCTGACCGGCACGGTGCCCCGTAGGATCACCAGCAACCACAACCCTCCTGGGGGGTGTGGGGGGGACCCGGGCCGCCCCCCGGGCCCGGCCATACAGCCGGGGTCCATGTAACTCCTACAGGTGGGTGGGAAGGGACTACGAGCTTTCTGGGAATGGTTCGGGGCGGGGTTTCCGGGCCGGGGGAAGGCGTTGAGGGGCGCGACTCAGGATCTCCCCCCGGCGGTCGAGACTGGAGGGCATGCCAGGTCCGTCCCCTCTCCTCGATCCCCCCCGGCGTCTCTCCGGTCCACCCGGCCGTGGGGGCGTGGTCTCGCAGATTCCATTGCAGGGCGGGGCGGACCGGGATGGGTCGCCGGGGCTCCCCATGGGGTCCCGCTCCGGCCGCAGGCTGGGGCAGGCGGTGCTGGCCTATCTGGTGGTGGCCACCCTCTTCGTGACCTGGGCCCCCTTCCGCTTCGCCACCGCTCCGGTCCACGGCTTCAGCGGGGTCTGGACCCCATCCGACCTGGTGCTGAATGTGGTCATGTTCCTTCCGCTGGGATTCCTCTGGCAGTCTGCCCGGGTCCGGCACGGAGGGATGACCTGGTGGATGGTGGGAGTGGGGGGAGCGTTGGTGAGCCTCACCATCGAGGTGGGACAGCTCTTCATCGTGGAGCGCTTCCCCTCATGGTTCGATGTGGCCACCAATGCGACGGGGGCCGCCCTGGGTGCCCGGGCCTTCGACCTGATCCGTCCCCGGGTGCACCTGGGCGCCTCCACCGTGTCCGCCCTGGCGCTGGAGCTCCCCCTCACGGGGCTGGTGATCCTCCTCACCCCGCTCCTCTGGGTCTCCGGTTTCGGGAGTCTGGGGACCGAGCGGGTGTGGCTCCTCCTCCCCCTGGCGGCCTTCGGTGGGGCTGTGCTGGGGGTGGTGCACGGGGCGCATCTCCACCACACGGGGCGGGTGGGGCGGGGCACGCTCCTGGCGGCGGTGGCCATCTGGTTCATCGTGGCCGCCCTCCCGGGGGCCATCGCCCGCCCCGACGTCCTGACGGCGGGAATGGCGGTGGCGATGGGCTCAGCCTGGCTCCGGAGCGTTGGCACGACACGAGCCCGGGAGCGTCAGGGGGAGCGCCGGGTGGAATTGCCCACCCTCCGCCTTGTCCTGCCGCTCTTTGCCCTCTATCTGGCCCTCTCGGCTCTCTGGCCGCTGCAGGGGACCACCGGAGCATGGTCCGCCGGGTGGAGTCTGGCCCCCGCCACTCCGCAGCTCTCCCGCACCATGCTCATCCAGGGGCTGGAGTACCTGGCGGCCTTCACCCTGGTGGGATACATGACGGCGGAGTATGGCGGCCGGGGGAACCGGGCCTACCGCATGGAGGCTCCCCGGGTCCTGGGGGTGACCCTGGTCCTGGTGCTGCTCCTGGAGGTGGGTCGGGGGTGGAACGTCTTCCACGGAGCCAGCGTGTCCATGGGAGCCCTGGCCCTGGCCGCCGGGCTCTTCGGGGGGTGGCTGTACCACCTGCAGCGGGACCACGTCCTCACCCTGCTGGCCCGGGTGGGCTCCTCCAGGGTGCGACCCCCCGGGGGGTGACCCGGCCCGTCGGCTCCCTCTGGTCGCGTCACGGCGAGGGGGCCACCCCCAGTCGCACCAGCTCCGATTCGGCGGCGATCCGGCCGAAGCCGGGCCACCAGGGATCCGCGGCAAGCTGCCGGAGGAGTTCCACGGCACCGGTGGTATCCCCCTGCGCCAGCCGGCGATTGGCGATCCCGAAGCCCACCGTCTCCAGCCGATAGGGGCTGTCCGGCCCCAGCTCCAGCATCTGCTCCTCGGTCATCTCCCCCCGATGGAGGAGCAGGTTGTGGTAGTAGGCGATATTCTCCTCTACCGGTAGCGCCCCGGGGAGGGAGGCCACCAGCCGATCCGCCTCCTCCCCCCGTCCCGCCCGCTGGAGGGCCCGCACCGCCCATTCCATCATCGCCACCAGCGACTCCGGATCGGTGGCGTTCGCCGCACAACTCCGGAAGGCGGGGTCCGCAGCGGCCGCCACGGCTGCCGGGTCCTCCGCCAGCTCCAGGCAGCGGAGATACTCGTCCGCGGCGTCCTCGAACCTCCCGGCCAGGAAGTACGCCAGTCCCAGGTGATAGGCCACGTCCCAGTTCAGGGGGGCCAGCTCCCTGGCTCGCTCCAGGTCGGCGATCCCCCGGTCGAACTCCCGGACCGAGAGGTGGCGGTGCCCCCGGAAGCGGACCGGACGCCAGTCCTCCGGAGCCAGTTCAGCGGCCCGATCGTACAGCTGCATCGCCTGCCGGTATTGCCAGACGTTCCGCCGCACCCTCCCCGCGGCGATGAGGAGCTCCACATCGTCCGGGGCCGCCAGGAGGGTTGCGTCCGCCTCGGCCACGATCCCCGCGGTGTCGAGCTGGGCGTAGAGCTCCTCGCCGAAGAGGGAGGTGGCCTGCGGTCGCATCAGCGGGTCCGCGGTCACCAGGGTCTCCAGCCAACCGGGATCCCCGACGGTGCGGGCCTCCACCGCTCCTCTGGCCGGAGGCTCGTCCGCGGGGGGAGCGCACCCCGGGACGACGGTCAGCAGCATCACCAGGGCCAGTCGGGAGAGAGCGGAGTTCATGGTGTCCATGGGCGGCGGCGGTATACGGGGAGGTGGGCATCCGTGCTTCCGCACGATACGCGGCTTCCCCTGGAGGAACAACGATGGTGTCCGGAGCCCATCCCGGACGACCGGACCGGACCGGGGACCGGACCAGGCAATTCGTCCATGTCCTTGATGTTCCGGAACGCTTCATTCCCCTTTCCCCCGATCCCACAAACCATTAAATATTCTCGAATATACCTGTCGACACGACTGTCTTCTCGATGTTGGGGGGGTGCTGCATCCTTCTCCATCCCAACTTCCACCCTCTCTTCAGGAGCTGGTCGTGAATCGTCCCAACACCACCAGCCGCAGGGACTTCCTTGCGGCCACCGTTGCGGGTTCTGCTGGACTCCTCCTTCCGGGAATCCTCTCCGCCGATGACAGGCTTCCCTCCGGGGCCACCGGCCGCGCCGTGGGAGCGTCCTCCGTCGCTCCGGCGGTACTGAATCCCGCCGAGGCCCTCACCCGCCTCCGGGACGGGAATGCCCGCATGGTGGCGGGCCGCACCACCGGCCCCAACCGGGGCATGGACCGGATCCAGGCGGTGGCCCCCTCCCAGGCTCCCTTTGCGGCCATCCTGGGCTGTGCGGACTCCCGGGTCCCCCCTGAGCTCCTCTTCGACCAGGGCTATGGGGACCTCTTCGTGGTCCGGGTGGCAGGGAATGTGGCCACCCCCGAGGAGATGGCTTCGCTGGAGTTCGGTGTGGCGGCCCTCGGGGCGGCCTTCGTGCTGGTCCTGGGTCGCGGCGAGTGTGGCGCGGTGAAGGCCGCCATGTCCCCCGACGTGCCGCCGGGGCAGATCTCCACCCTCTTCCAGCACATCGTGCCGGGATTCCCCGAGGGGACCACCGATGCGAATGCCGCCATCGCCGGCAACGCCCGGCATCAGATGGAGATGCTGCAGCGGGGCTCCCCGCTTCTGGCCCAGCTGCTTCGCGAGGGGCGGGTGGGGATGGGCGCCGGCGTCTATGACCTGGCCACCGGACGGGTGGACATCCTGAACACGGTGGGAGTCTGACGGTTTGACCGATGTCCTGATCGTCAATCTTCTCTCGCCCGTAACGCTGGCCTTCGCACTCGGACTGTTCTCCCGTCTGGTGCGAAGCGAGTTCCACCTTCCCAGGGACATCTACCTGGCCCTGGGGATCTATCTCCTCTTCGCCCTGGGGCTGAAGGGGGGGGTGGAGCTGGCCAAAGCTCCCTTCGGGGAGATCTGGCTCCCCATACTGGTCACGCTCCTGCTGGGGTGCATGCGCCCCCTGACCAGCTATGCGGTTCTCCGGCGGGTGGGGAAACTGGGGGTGGCGGACTCCGCCGGCATCGCGGCCCACTATGGCTCGGTGTCTGCCGTCACCTTCATTGCGGCGCTGGACTTCACGAGGGGGATGGGTACCCCTGCGGAGGGGTACCTTCCCACTCTCCTGGCCCTCCTGGAGAGCCCGGGGATCCACATCGCACTGGCCCTTGGGCTGCTGCAGAGGTCGGGGTCGGGGGACAGGCCCCTCTCCGAGCTTTTCCACGAAGTGCTCACCGGCCGCACCATGATCCTCCTGGTGGGCGGTCTTGTCCTGGGTTACGTGATGGCTCCTCCCGCCTGGGAGGAGGTACGTCCCTTCTTCGAAGGCGCCATCTTCAAGGGCGCCCTCGTCCTCTTCCTCCTGGAGATGGGGGTGGTGGCGGGGGAGCGTCTGGGGGACCTGAAGAAGGTGGGGGTGTTCCTGGTGGCCTTCGGGGTCCTGATCCCCCTCTTCCACGGGGCGGCAGGAGTGGTGGCGGGCCATCTGGCGGGGCTCTCCGTCGGGGGGGCCACCGTGCTGGGGACCATGTCCGCCTCCGCCTCGTACATTGCCGCCCCTCCTGCGGTGCGGATGACCCTTCCCGAGGCGAATCCCACCTACTCCCTCACTGCGGCGCTGGCCATCACCTTCCCGTTCAACATCGTGGTGGGGATCCCCATATACTACCAGGTGGCCCTCTGGATTGGAGGTTGAGCCCGTGGATCGTGTTCCCCTGGAGTTGATCACCATCGTTGCCGAGACGGTGCTGGAGGACACCCTCACCCGCGGTCTTCTGGAGCGGGGGGCCACCGGGTACACCGTCACCGCCTCCCGGGGGCGGGGCTCCAGGGGCGTCCGGTCCGGGGACGTTCCCGGGGAGGGTGTCCGCATCGAGGTGATCGTGGCGAGGCCCCTGGCCGACGAGATCCTCGGGTGGATCAATCGACAGTATTTCCCCCACTACGCCGTGATCGCCTGGAGCACCCGGGTGGAGGTGGTGCGAGGCGACAAGTACGTGACGCCATGAGGGAGTTGAATCACCACCACCTCCACTACTTCTGGGTGGTGGCCCGGGAGGGGACCATCACCGCCGCAGCCGAGGTGTTGGGGGTGACGGCCCCCACCGTGAGCATGCAGGTCTCGGCGCTGGAGCGGGATCTGGGTGTGCCTCTCTTCGAGCGCCGCGGGAGCCGCCTGGAGATCACCCAGGCGGGGCGGACGGTGCAGCGGTTCGCCTCCGATATCTTTGCCCTGTCCAGGGATCTCCTGGACGCGGTGACCGGGGATGGGCATGGAGCCTCCGGGCGCTTTGCGGTGGGGATCTCCGACTCCCTCCCCCTCCTCAGCGCCCACCGGCTCCTGGAGCCGGCGCTGGCGGTCCCTCCGGAGGAGCTCCGGGTGATCCTCCGGGCCGACAAGGCGGGCCCGCTCCTGGGGGCTCTTATTGCCCGCACGCTGGATCTGGTCCTCACCGACACACCCGGCAGCCCCACCGATCCGGTGCGGACCCACAGTCACCTTCTGGAGGAGTCGGATGTCCTCCTCTTCGGCACCCCTGAACTGGCGGCCCGCTACGCTCCGGGGTTCCCGGAGAGCCTGCAGGGGGCGCCCTTCATCCTCCACACCGAGAACACCCCCCTCCGCCGGGGGCTGGACGCCTGGTTCGCCAGACTGGGGATCCGCCCCATGGTGACGGCCGAGGTGGAGGAGGTTGGCCTCCTCCAGCTCCTGGGCCAGCAGGGGCGGGGACTGTTCGCGGCCCCCGGCCTGGTCTCCGATCTCATCAAGCTCCGCTACGGGGTGGAGGTGGTGGGACGGGCGGAGGGGGTCAGGGAGCGGTTCTTCGCCCTGACGCTGGAGGGACAGCCCCCGAACCAGGGGGTTCGGGCACTCCTGGACCGATGGCGACCAAACGGCTCCCAGGGGGGGTGAATCCAGGCTACTGAACCGGCCCCCAGCGGCCGATATTGGAGCGGGGGTCTTGCGCCATCTCTCCGATGCGCGAAGATCTTCCTTCCATAGCCCCTCGGGGGCCAAGTTCAAGCAAATGTAGTACTTGGAGATACGATGCAGGCCAGTCGCCGCCCCATCGTCGACAGGATTCCCCACTCCGTAGGGTCGACGGTCCTCCTTTCCCCCCGCTTCCAGTCCGAGCTGGGGGCGGGCCTGGTGAGGGAAACCAGCGGCCAGGGGCTCCTGGACGATGCCATCCAGGAGCGTCTCCGTCGCCTGAAGGGACAGGGGGCCGCGTACGTCTCCATTTCCGCCGAGGGGCCCATCCCCGCCGGCGATCGGGAGACGGTGGCCACCCGGCTCCGGGCCCGGGAATTCGGCTCGGTGCTCCTTCCCGGAGCGGGCGCCCTCCCCCCCCTGGATCCCTTCGATCTGGTGAGGGTGGACCTGTCCACCACCGGCGACGACGAGGCCCGGGTGGTGATCGCGGCCACCTCCGGCACCGGTTGCCGTGCCCTGGCCGCCGAGATCTCGGATCCGGCCCAGCGGACCCGCGCCCTGGAACTGGGCTTCAACCTCCTGGAGGGGCCCTTTCCCCGGCTGGAGGCCACGGGGTCGCAGTCCGACATGTCCAGCCTCAGCACCACCATCCTCCGCCTGCTTGCCCTTCTGGCCACCGACGATTGCCCCGACGGCGTGCTGGTGGACGCCCTCCGGGCGGACCCCGGGGTGAGCTACAAGCTCCTCCGCCTGGTGAACTCCACTGGGGAGGAGGGTCTCCGGGAGTCGCTGGAGTTCGCGGTCCGGGTCATGGGACGGAGCTCGCTGAAGCGCTGGCTCTCCATCCTGCTGGTCCGGGTCCAGGACGCCGCCTCCCCCCTCCGGGACGAGCTCATCTTCTCCTCCCTGGTGAGGGCCCGGTGTGGCGAGCTGGTGCGGGCCGGCCCCCGGACGGGGATCCTGCGACCCCTCCCGGATGCCAGCGGTGCCTTCCTCCTGGGGCTCTTTTCCAGGCTGGACGAGCTCCTGGGGCGCCCTGCCGCGGAGGTTCTCGGGGGGCTCAAGCTCCACCCGGACGCCATCGAGGCGCTGGTGTCGGGAACCGGCCCTGCGGCGGGGCTCCTGGAGCTGATGCGGCTGGCGGAGCTGGGGGCGTGGGACAGGGTGGAGCCCATCCTCCGGGCCGACGATACCGACCCGGAGTGGTTCGGGGACTGCTGGATCGAGGCCACCTTCTGGGCCCACGAGCAGACTGCCGGGGCCTGAGACCGGGGGGCGGCGAGCTCCTTGCCCGGGGACACGCCGGTGGGGACGTGGAGCAGGGTCCCCTCAGGGGTGGGGGCGGCTCCGCTCCGGGTTGAACCTCCCCACGATGAGCCCCTTGTTCAGCGGCACGTAGCTCCACTCCCCTCCCCACTCCTCCTTCCACCGCTCGGCGACCTGCCGTTCCTCCTGACGGGCTCCGTCGTCCAACAGCACCCGGGCTCCCGGGGCCAGGCGGGTGCGGAGGAGGGGAAGGGCGGGGAAGCGGGCCAGCTTCCCGGCGCTCCCGGGAGGGCCGTCCACCACCAGGAGCTCAATGGCCCGCAGATCCTGGAACGCCTCCTGGGGATGCCACTGCCACTCCCCGTCCCCGATGCGGGTGGGCTCCAGGGGGGCATCCCGCACCTCCACCCCCCCCGCGACCCCGTGGAGCGCCAGCATGTAGCGGGTGCGCTCGGCAAAGTCCGGGTCGTGGTCCAGGGAGACCAGGCGCCCGCTCCCGTTCTGCTGCAGGGCGTAGGCGGTGACCAGGGTGGAGACGCCGGAGCCCACCTCCACCACCAGCTCCGGCCGATGCTCCCGGATCGTGCGGTAGAGGGTGAGGAGGAAGTCCGGTGAGGCCGCCCACCCCCGGGTCCGGGGGAGGGTTCTCCGGGGGGAGAGTTCCCGGTAGAGCTGCATCAGCGCCCCCGCCTGCCTCACCTCGTTGCGCCCCAGCCGGAAGAGGGGCCCCACCGCGCCCACCGCCGTCGCCGCCAGCAGGACCACGGCCACCAGGGCCAGCCCCTGGGCCAGGCCGTCGGCGGGCGTGAGCCAGAGCAGGAGCAGCGTGAGGAGTGCGCCCAGCCCCACCAGGAGGGGGAGGCGGACCAGGTCGGTGGAGGGGGAGACGGGGGCCGCCTGGATCCGTTCCAGCGGCCACGCCCCAGGGCGGCGACGGGGGGTCGGTTCAATGCGGCTTCGCGTCAAGGGCGGAATCCCCTGGAACCCAGGGTCTTGCGGTCACCTCGTCTGCGCATGGAGCCTCTGGTCGGCCGGTGCAGGGTTGGACCCTGGATCCCCGGAGCATCGGCTGGGATCCGGGGAGTACGGAGTCGGCAGTTGGCGCAGGATGGGGAGCCATCGATCCCTCCGCAACCAGGGACCTCCGGCAGCCGTCACGAACCCCTCCCCGGGGAGGGGGACCCCACGCCCTCCAACTCCCCTCCCGGGACCCCGTGGGAGGGCGTGGCCGAACCTTCGTCCAGCCGTCCCTCGGAGGCCTGCAGCACAGGGAGAAGCGAGACGGACCACCCGGTATCCACGTCGAAGAGGAGTCGATCCCCGTCGCTGCGGCGCTTCCGATGGCTGCTCCAGACCGTCAGGGGAATGGCCAGGAGGAGTCCCAGGAAGATGGGGGTCAGCCAGAGGAAGAAGAGGGGGCTCACCACCAGGGTGACCACCGCCCAGACCCCTCCCACCAGGGTGATCCAGCCGGTCTGCCGGAGGGCGGATCGCCACCCCACCCGCTGGCCGTAGCGCTCCTGGGGATCCCAGGGGACCGCCCGCCCCAGGAGGATCTCCACCACCGCCCGGGAGTGGATCATCATCATCACGGGGGCGAGGACCACCGAGAAGACCAGCTCCAGCAGGGCTCCTCCCAGGAGCGGGACGGCCCCTCCGAAGCTCTTCCGCCCCACCGGCCGCCCCAGGGTCAGCACCAGCGCCAGCGCCAGGAAGCGGGGGAGGAAGAGGATCACCCCGGTGACCAGGAGGAGGGAGGGGATGACTCCACCCGCGGGAATCCACCGCCCCGGGTCGGGAACGGCCCCCTCGGCGAAGAGGGCGGCCCCCGGGGAGGGAAGCCCCACGTAGAGGGTGGCGGCCAGGAGGATCATGAGCCAGAGGAGGGACGAGATGTAGCCCATGGCCCCCAGCACGAAGTGGAGACGGCTCAGGGGGTGGAGCCCCGACAATCCCAGGAGTCGCAGGTGCTGGAGGCTGCCCTGTGCCCAGCGGCGGTCCCGCCGGGCATAGTCGGGGATGGTGCCGGGAACGTCCTCCAGACTCCCTCCCAGCTCCGGGAGGAGGAGCACGTGCCACCCCCCCCGCCGGAGGAGCGCCGCCTCCACGAAGTCGTGGCTCAGGATCTCCCCTCCCAGGGGAGGCCGCCCGGGAAGGACCGGAAGGGTGCCATGTTCCAGGAAGGGCTCCACCCTCAGGATGGCGTTGTGCCCCCAGTAGTTCGCGGCGTCGCCCTGCCAGAAGCTCTGCCCTGTGGCCAGCATGGGGCTGTAGAGGCTGGCGGCGAACCGGAGCAGCCGTCCGAAGAGGGTTCCCTGGGGCACCGGGAGGGGGACGGTCTGGATGAGTCCCGCCCGGGGGTTGGCATCCATCGCCCGCACCAGGGTCACCAGGGTCTGCCCCCGCATGAGGCTGTCCGCATCCAGGACCACCATGTATCGGTAGTCCCGCCCCCTCCGGTGGCAGAACTCCTCCAGGTTCCCCGCCTTGCGCCCTGTGTTCCGCTCCCGGCGCCGGTAGAGGAGGCGGGTGGCCGGGGGAAGGAGTGGCGCCATCTCCTCCTGGAGCCGCTGCCAGGCCCCCTCTTCCTCCTCCGCAAGGGCGGGATCGTTGGTGTCGCTCAGCAGGTGGAAGTCGAAGGCGTGGAGCTGGCCTGTGGCCGCCAGCGAGCGGAGCATGGCGGCGATCCCCGCCACCAGCCGCCCCGGGTGTTCGTTGAAGGCGGGCATGACCAGCGCCGTCCGCCCCTGGAGGGGGGGGTGGGGTGCGCCCTGGGGAGCGGGGGGGCTCGTGTCGTAGCGGGTCAGCGTCAGCGGGTGCAGGCGCAGAAGCTGAAGCACGAAGCCCAGGACCCCGTTCCAGAAGGCGATGACGATCCAGGTGAAGGTGAAGAAGAACAGGACCAGGATCACCAGCTCCAGGGCGGTGATCCCCCCGGCCGCCACGATGTCCAGCATCATCCAGGTGCCCACCCCGGCGGTCCCCGCCACCAGGAGGGCAAAGATCAACCGGCGCAGGCGCTGGAAGGGCACGACGAGGACACCGGCTCCCGCTGCAACCGGGGTGGGTGGGATCGAGGTGCCGTCTTCCACGTGGGAGGAGGGACGCCGGGGTCCGTCAGCCATCACTCTCGGGGATCCAGAGATAACTCCAGGTCTCGGAGAGGGTGGTGTCCCCCCGGACCAGATGCAGGAGGAGGTCTGCAGGAGCTGTGCCCTCGGGCTGGAGCCGGAAGGTGGCCCGCCACCCCCCTCCGGGGAGGGGGAGGACACGGATGTCCGAGAGGGTACCGCTGGATGAGCGGAGGACCGCCTCCACCGGGAGGGCTCCGTCCGGTTCCCCTCCGCCTCCTCCGTCCGGATCCCCTCCGCCTCCGCCGTCCGGATCCACCCCGCCGGTGCCCTCCCCCGGGGCAGGAACGGGCGCTCGGTCCCCGGGGACGAAGTCCACCACGAAACGGCGCTGGCTGCGGGGGGGAGGGTCCCCCTCACCGGGGAGGGCATCCCAGCCGATCACGGTGCGCTCCACCTGGGCCAGCGTCTGCTCCGGGAGCCGCCGGTCGAAGGTGTGGATCGTGTAGCGGTAGTGCCGCCCATCCCCCGCCTGGAAGGGCTCCTGCGGCCTCCAGTAGGCCACGATGTTGTCGCCGAACTCCGAGAGCCCGGTGATCTCCACCAATTGGACTCCCCCCTCCCCCCACGCCCCCTCCGGGGAGACCCACTGGCTGGGGCGGCGGTGGTAGAGGGCCTCCAGATCCAGGTACGCCTCGAAGCTCCGTTCCCGCTGCGCCAGGCCGAACCCCTGGGGGTCGATGTCCAGGAGGGTGGTGACCTGCAGGGCCCGGCGGTTGCTCAGGGGGCGCCAGATCCACTGGCCCTGGCGGGTGTGCATGAGGAGGCCGTCGGAGTCGTGGACCCGGGGGCGCACGTCGTCGAAGTCCCCTGCCCGGTTGGGACCGTACAGGAACATGCTGGTGAGGGGGGCCACCCCCAGCATCTCCACGTCCTGCCGGGCGTAGAGGTGGCTCTCCACCTCCAGGAGGGTGGTGGTCGGGGTGGGGATCAGTTCGAAGCGGTAGGCCCCCACCACCGAGGGACCGTCCAGGAGGGCGTGGAAGACCAGGGTGGAGTCCCCCGGTTCCGGGCGGACCAGCCAGAACTCCCTGAAGTCGGGGAATTCCTCCCGCTGGGCCCCGATGGTGTTCACCGCCAGCCCCCGGGCGGAGAGGCCATAGGCGTGGCCGGGCCCCAGGAGGCGGAAGTACGAGGCCCCCAGGAAGACCACGATCTCATCCTGGACAGCGGGGTTGTTGAGGGGGTAGTGCACCCGGAAGCCGGCGTACCCCAGCCCTTCCGGGAGTTCCGCCGTGGCCTCCTGCACCCGCTCCCCGAAGGCGAACCAGGAGGGTCGGTAGGGCACCGGCGCCACCTCTTCTCCATCCACCACGTTGACCTCCACCCGACGGGGGAAGAGGAAGCCCCGGTGGAAGAGCTGCACCTCGAAGGGGCTCTCCCCCCGCCAGAGGGCCGAGTCCGGGCGGAACCGGAGGTCCTGGTAGTCCGAGTACTCCAGCTCCGCCAGACCACGGGGGAGGAGGGTGTCCGGGGGGGTGTAGGGAAGGGAGGCCAGCCCCTCCGCCAGGGCCCGGACATGCTCCCCCAGGGTTGCGCCCCCTGCGGGGAGCAGATCCAGGGTGGCTCCAATCGATGGACTGGCGGGTAGGGTAGGCCCCGAGGCCACTCCCCCCTCCGGAGGCAGGTCCCCACCACACGCTCCCATCAGCGGAACGAGGAAGGGGAGGAGGAGACGGACGACCATCCCCCGGACCCGGGGGTGGCGGATGGTCATCGAATGGCGGGGCATGGCTCCATGAGACTCGAGGACGAGATGGGCATGACGGAGAAAGGTGAACACTTCGGAGGCCGGGATGTGCCCGCCGGCAGGGCAGGTCGATGCTCCGTGTGATGCTGTCGGTGGCGGTGGTGAACCTTCTCCTGGTGGCCCCCCTCTGGTTCCGGGACGATGACCCGGTGGGGCAATGGATCGCCATCGAGGCGCTGCTGTTGGCGGGGTTCTTCGCCCTCCTCCCCCGGAGGGGATGGAGCGTGCTCACGGCGGCGCTGGCGGCGCTTCTCGTGGTGCTGGTGGCCGCCATGGGCTTCGGGGACAGCGCCGCCCGGGAGAGCCTGGCCCGGCCGCTGAACCTGTACCTGGACATCCACCTCCTGGATGCCGTCCGGAACCTGGTGGGGGGAACGGTGGGGGCGTGGGCGGGGGTGCTCTTCCTCCCGGCCGTGGGGGCGCTGGCGCTGGGTTCTGCGGTGCTTGTGGTCCTCCTCCTGGTCCCTCCCCGGGGCGACTCCCTGGAGCGGGTTCCGGCTCCGGGTCCCCTCTCCCGGCGGGAGCGGTTCAGCGCCCTGCTCCCCCGCCTGACGGGTGTGGGGCTGCTGATGTTGGCGGCGCTGCTGGCCTTCACCCCCCCGGCGCTCCTCCCCGCCACGGCAACGGGCTTCCCCGCCTTGCGGCTGCTGAACGAGCAGGGGTGGTACACCCGCCTCATGCTCCAGGAGAGGGAGCGCTTCCAGGCGGAGCTGGAGGGATCGCCGGCCTCCTACGCAGAGCTCCCGGGGCTGCTGGGGCGGCTGTCGGACCGGGATGTGGTCCTGGGCTTCCTGGAGTCGTACGGCATGGCGGCGCTGGAGGATCCCCGCTATGCGCCGGTGGTCCGCCCCCGGGTGGAGGAGCTGGGAAGGCGGGTGGAGGCGGCGGGGCTCCACATGGTGTCGGGAACGCTGGTCTCCCCCACCCAGGGGGGGCAGTCGTGGTTCGCCCACGGCTCCCTGCTCAGCGGGCTCTGGCTGGACAACCAGCTCCGCTACGACCTCCTCCTGGCCAGCGGCCGGGAGACGCTGGTGGACGATTTCCGCCGGGCGGGGCACCGCACCGTGGCCATCATGCCCGCCATCATCATGGCCTGGCCGGAGGGGGAGCTCTTCCGCTACGACCAGGTGCTGGCCTTCAAGGACATCGACTACGCCGGCCCCCCG
Source organism: uncultured Gemmatimonadaceae bacterium (assembly GCA_964420725.1). Taxonomy (GTDB): domain Bacteria; phylum Gemmatimonadota; class Gemmatimonadetes; order Longimicrobiales; family Gaopeijiaceae; genus CAYQVI01. The sequence continues at coordinate 17,242 of CAYQVI010000012.1, forward strand.
CTGAACTGGGTCACCATGCCCGACCAGTTCACCTGGTCCTTCGTGCAGCGGGCGGTGCTGGAGGCGGAAGCGCAGCCGGTCTTCGCCGAGGTGGGGCTCATCAGCAGCCACGCCCCCTGGACCCCCATCCTGACGGTGCTGGAGGACTGGGACACCATTGGCGACGGGGCGGTCTTCCAGCAGTGGGCCCATGCCGGCGAGACCCCGGTGGAGCTCTGGCGGGACCACGATCGGGTCCGGGAGCACTACGCCCTCTCGGTGGACTACGCGGTGGCGGCCATGACCGGGTATGCGGAGCGGTACGTGGACGACCGGACCCTCCTCATCGTGATGGGGGATCACCAACCGGCCCCCATGATCACGGGGGAGGGGGCCAGCCGGGAGGTGCCGGTGCACATCATCTCCGGGGATCCTGGTCTGGTGGCTCCCTTCCTGGCCTGGGGGTTCGCTCCGGGGGCATTCCCCGACCCAGGAGCTCCCCCGCGGCGGATGGACGAGTTCCGGGACTGGTTCGTCCAGGCCTTCAGCGCTCCGGCGGTGCCAATGGCGGCCCCGGAGTCCCTTCCCATCCATCAGTCCGGAGGTGACGGATGAACCGGGAGATCGAAGGAGGGGGAGCCCCTCAGGGCCCCGGTGGGGGCTACGGCACGGTGGCCCGTCTCTTCCACTGGATCACGGCGCTGCTGGTCTTCCTGATGATCCCGGTGGGGATCGCCATGACCAGCCAGGGCTTCGAGTCCATCGGGAACCAGCTCTATATCTTCCACAAGGGCACGGGGAGCGTGCTCCTGGTGCTGGTGGCCCTCCGGATCCTCTGGAAGGTCACCCACCGGGAGCGCCCCCTCCATGGGGGTGTGCCCTCCATCCAGCGCCGGATCGCCGGAACCACCCACTGGATCCTCCTGATCCTCCTGCTGGTGATGACCGTCAGCGGCTACATCCGCACTGTGGGGGAGGGGTTCCCCATCGAGCTGCTGAACGCCCTGGGGATCCCCCCCCTCATCGAGGAGAATGTGGAGCTGGCCCGGACCATGTCGGTGGTGCACAAGTTCAGCGCCTACCTGCTGGCTGCCCTCATCGCCGCCCACATCGGGGCCGCGGTGCACCACGCGGTCATCGCCCGGGACGGGATCATGGGGAGGATCTGGCCCCCGGTCCGACCCCGGGGAGAGGAGACATCCTCCGGCACCGGCGGGGGCGGGGCGTGATTCCGTCGCTGGGGCTCCTCCGCTCCCTCATCGTGTACCGCCGCCCCGGGCGCCAGCGGGCCCTCCGGCAACTCTACCGCCCCTTCGTCTCCCCCGGTGACCTGGTCTTCGACGTGGGAGCCCATCTGGGAGACCGTTCCTCCGCTTTCGCCGCCCTGGGGGCCAGGGTGGTGGCGCTGGAGCCGGAGCCCGGGGTGGCTCGCTGGCTCCGACGCTTCGTGGGCGGGGACCCCCGGATCACCATCCGCACCGAGGCGCTGGGACCCTCTCCCGGCACGGCCCACATGGCCCGGAGCCGGGACCACCCCACCCTCTCCACCCTGGCCCACGGCTGGCGGGAGCGGATCGCCGAGGCCAATCCCGGTTTCCAGGGGGTCCGGTGGGAGGAGAGCGTGGAGGTCCCGGTGACCACCCTGGACGCCCTGGTGGCGGAGCACGGGGTCCCCTCCTTCTGCAAGATCGATGTGGAGGGGTTCGAGGCGGAGGTGCTGGCGGGGCTGAGCCGGCCGCTGGCGGCCCTCTCGGTGGAGTTCGTGTCCGGGAGCCTGGAGGTGGCCACCGCCTGCCTGGAGCGGCTCCAGGAGCTGGGGAGCTACCGATTCAACGCCATCGCCGGGGAGGGGCGGGACTTCCTCTGGCCGGAGTGGCGGG
>CAYQVI010000012.1:19110-34365 GCA_964420725.1 uncultured Gemmatimonadaceae bacterium
GACGCCGCAGCCACCCGCCACTGGCTCACCTCCGGCGCGGATGGTATCTCGTCCGGCGACCTGTATGCCCGACTCGATCCACCCACCCCCCGGGACCCATGACGCAGATCCCCCTCTGGGAGACCCTCACCAGTGCCCAGGTCCCGGCCTTCGTGGCCAGGGATCCGGTGGTGGTGCTCCCCCTGGCGGCGGTGGAGCAGCATGGGCCCCACCTCCCCCTCTCCACCGATGTGGAGATCGGGATGGGGATCCTCCGGGCGGCCTGCGGCGCCCTGCCGGAGGACTTCCCCCTCCAGGTGCTGCCCCCCCTCACCGTGGGGGCCAGCCCGGAGCATGGCGGGCTTCCCGGCACCCTGAGCCTGGAGCCGGAGCTCATGGCGGAGCTGATCCACGCCGTGGGGAGGAGCGTGGCGGCGCAGGGGGTGCGGCGCCTGGTCCTGGTGAACAGCCACGGGGGGAACCGGCATGTGGCGGACGCCGCAGGGCTGCGGCTCCGGCGGGACCACGGGATGCTGGTGGTGAAGGCCCACTGGTTCCGGTTTCCCCGGCCGGACGATGTGGGGCTGCCGGAACAGGAATGGCGTCACGGCCTCCACGGCGGGGCGGTGGAGACCGCCATGATGCTCCATCTCCGCCCGGAGCTGGTGCAGCGGGACCGGATCGCCGACGCCCCCTCCCTGGGGGTGGAGTTGGCCGCGTCGCTCCGCTGGCTGGAACCGGAGGGGGTGGCCCCCTTCTCCTGGATGGCCCACGACCTCCACCCATCGGGGATCACCGGCGACCCCCGACTGGCCACGGCTGCCGACGGCGAGCGGCTGGTGACCCACTTCGGCGGGGTGCTGGCGGGGGTGATCCAGGATGCCCGGGACTTCCCCCTGGACCGCCTCGCGGGGAGCTGAGGGCTCCGGCGGAGGCGGCCCGGGGGAAACCCCGTCCTCTACGACTTCGATTCCGGGGGAAGCTCCATGGCCAGCATGTCGTGGAGCCAGTGTCCTGCCCGCTCCACCTTGGCCTGCACGTAGGGGAGGTTGTAGCGGTTCAGCGTCCCGTGCAGCGGCTTCCGGTCCAGGACCAGGATCCCGCCGTCCCGCACCGCCCGCATCTTCTCCGGATTGTTGGTGAGGAGCTGCACCCGCTCGATCCCCAGTTGCCGGAGCATCTCCACCGCCACATCGTACCGCCGCTCATCGGCGCCGAAGCCCAGGAGGTGGTCCGCATCCACCGTATCCAGCCCCCCATCCTGCAGGGTATACGCCCGGAACTTGTTCCCCAGGCCGATCCCCCGCCCCTCCTGGGCCAGGTAGAGGAGCACCCCACCCCCCGACTGGGCGAAGTACCGGACACTCCCCCGGAGCTGCTCGCCGCAGTCGCACTTCAGGCTCCCGAAGAGGTCCCCCGTGAGACAGGCGGAGTGGAGGCGCACCGGCACCGGATCGGGCCAGTCCTCCCGGTTCCCGATGAGGATGGCCACATGATCCTGCAGCCCGTGGGCCTCCCGGAAGAGGATGAAGCGGGCGTTCTCCGCCTCGGCCAGGGGGACCACGGCGCCGCTCACCGGGAGCATGTCCACGGCGTTGGTGGCGGCCATGGCCTCGATGAGGGGGGTCTCCACCTGGAGGATCGATCCGGAGGCCAGCTCCGCCGCCAGGGCGGGGTGATCCGGGTCGGCGGCGATGCACACCAGCGCAGGGAGGAGCCCCCCCATGCGCACCAGCGCAACCCCCGCCGACTCCGGACGGGTGGCGCTGCGGGTGGCCGCCCCCGAATCCTCCGGAGCGATCCGGCCGCTGGCCAGCTCCACGATCCGGTCGGCGTCCACCGGCTCCAGGAGGGTGAGGCTCACGTCCGCCGGACGGGTACCATTCGAACCGCTGGAGGAGGACGCCCCGTTGGTGCGGGGGGCGTCACCGCCGGAGAGGCCGAGTACATTCCCCCGGTGGGTGGTGAGGATCAACTGGAGGGGACCCTGTCCCAGGGCCCGCAGCCGATCCAGGAGTTCCGCGCCCACCCCTTCCACGGCGGCGGCCAGGATCGGGGAATTCCTTCCCTCCCCGGCCGTCCCTGCGCCGGCTGCATCGCCGGGTCCGCCGGGGGAGGATTCCCCCGGGGTGATGAGAAGGGCTCGGCCCCTGCGAAGTTCGAAGAGGCCCCGTTCGGCGTGATGATGGTTCAGTTCCGGCATATCCATCAAGCGGGATGAAGGTTCATTGACTCGATCGATCGATGGTTCTGCGGCGTGGCAGCTCCTCCGCACCGCCCTGTGTACCGAGCCTGGAACGACATGTACCGTCCTCATGCAGGATCCGGTCCGTCCGGGATCCCGACTCGTGTCCGACGGATCGGGTGGCTGGAGCTCCTCCCAACCGATCTCTCCCCAGGCCCGGGATCTCCTGGAGCTGTTCCTCCCCCTCTGCGTCCGGAGGGAGCTGGTCATCGCCCAGGCGGGACAGAGCCTGGACGGACGCATCGCCACCCATACCGGACACTCCCACTACGTCACGGGTCACGGGGACATCGAGAGGCTCCATCGCCTCCGTGCCCTCGTGGACGCTGTCATCGTGGGAGCGGGGACCGTCGTTTCCGACGATCCTCGACTTACGGTGCGGGAGGCCGAGGGCGAGAACCCCGTTCGGGTGGTCCTTGATCCCCGGGGAAGGATTCCCGCGGACGCCAGGGTGCTCCGGGACGGCGCCGCACCCACCCTGGTGCTGGGGGTGGAAGGGCGCCCACTCCCCGGGGACTCCCCCCCGGGAGTGGAGTCCGTGGCCCTCCCGGACACTCGGGGAACCGGCTTCGAGCCCGCCCGGATCCTGGACCTGCTCAGGGAGCGGGGGCTCCGGCGGGTCCTGGTGGAGGGGGGTGGTGTGACGGTGTCCCGCTTCCTCCAGGCCGGAGTCCTGCACCGTCTGCATGTCACCGTGGCCCCCCTCATCATCGGATCGGGGCGACCGGCGTTCACGCTGGACCCCGTGGCGACGCTGGATCAGGCCATCCGCCCCCGCTGTCGCCACTTCCCTCTCGGGGAAGACCTCCTCTTCGACCTGGACCTCGACCCCGGCTGACCACCCCCAGAAGGAGGGGGAGGCCCGGCAGGGTGGAGACCAGGACGATGAGACCGTAGGCCACGGAGATGGCCACCCCTTCGGAGGCTGGGAGCCCCGCCCCTGCCCAGACCAACGCCGCCGCTCCCTCCCGGACCCCCCACCCCGCCAGGGTCAGGGGCACCAGCATGGAGAGGAGGACCGGTGCCACCAGGGGGAGGAGGAGGGGGGCGGGGGTGTCGATCCCCAGGGCCCGGGCCCCCAGCAGGTAGACCAGGGCGTAGGAACACACCACCAGGAGCGAGCTCCCCAACTGCACCGGGAGGACCCGGGGGGAGAGGAGCGCCGTCCGGGTGGCTCCCCAGAGGGCCCACCGGGGGGGGCGCATGGTGCCGGGGAGGGGCACCGTCCGGACGGCCCGCCATCTCCGGACCGACCCCACCGCCACCACCGAGACCAGCAGCACCCCGGCCCCTGCCAGGAGCAGGTCCGCCCAACGGTCCGGGTCGCCGCCGCCTCCTCCCGGGAGGGCGGCCCCCGTGGCCTTCCGGACCCCCGGGAGGAGCGACAGCGAGACCAGCGCCACCACCACCATCGCCAACTGCCCCGAGGCCCGTTCCAGGATCACCGCCCGGAAGGCAGGGCCCGGGGAGGGCGGATCCACGTCGGCCCGGGTGTGCCTCCAGGCCCGGGACACGTCCCCCATGACACCGCCGGGGAGGAGCTGGTTCAGGAAGGTCCCCAGGTAGTACTCCCTCACCGCCACACCCAGGGGGAGCTGGATCCCCAGGCGGGAGGCGGTGAAGCGCCACCGCCAGGCGGACAGGACGGTCTGCAGCACCGTCACCGCCAGGGCCAGGAGGATCCAGAGGGGCTCCATCCGGAGGATCATCTCCGGGACGCGCCCCAGCTCCAGCACCTGGACCAGGAGGATGAGCGTGCCGCCACTCACCACCCCCCGGAGGAGGAGGGCCCGGGCCCGGGGCTTCACGGGGCGCCCGGAGGAAGGGCCAGGACGTCCAGGTGACCCACCGTCACCTGCACCTCTCCGGTCTCAAGGGCCACGCGGCGCCGGCGTTGCCACTCCCGGATGGCCCACTCTCCCCGCGGGTATTCCTCCACCGTCGCATCCCCCCACCCCTCCACCAGGGCCAGGGCCAGGGCTGTGTCCTCCGGACCGAGCCGCCAGGGGGAGGGCGTGGTGTAGACCCTGTAGCCTGCCTCCTGGAAGAGGGCGGCGGCCCGGGCTCCCGCGTCCGGTCCCAGGGCGGTTCCGGTGCCCTTGTCCCGCCGCTGGTGGCGATTCACCGCCTCCAGGACCAGGAGATCCAGGGCGTCCCCCCCTGCTTCGGCCCACTCCGGTGGATCTCCGCCGGCCGTCGGTGCCCATCGGACCGACCCGTCGTAGCTCAGCGCCAGGAGCACCCCGCAGCGGGCCGCCGTGCACCGGAGGACCAGGGTCCGGAGCCACGCCTCGGATACCAGGTCCAGGAGGGCGGATGCGGTGACCAGGTCCGCCTGGTCCACGGCCTCGAGTCCGTCGGTGGCCAGCTCCCCCTCCATGGGGACCACCTCCACATGGGGGCCCGGGGGGCGGACCCGGGCCAGGAGGGTCCGGTCGTGGTCCAGGAGGGTCCACCGTTGGCCGCCAGGGAGGCGGGGGGAGAGGTAGCGGAGGTTGGATCCCGTGCCGCTCCCCAGGTCCAGGACCCGGGACCACCCCCGGGCCACCCACGTCTCCTGGAGGACCGTCAGCAACCCCTCTCCCCTGGAGCGGTGGTCCACCGGCTCCCGGAGGGTGAGCCAGTCCGCGTCGAAGGTGCTCCCCGGGGGGGCTGCGGGCGGGGCGTCGGCGTCCCCCGGCTCCTCCCCCCACAGCGATTCCAGCGCCCTGCGGAACTCCCGTCCCCGGGCCTCCCACCCTCCCAGGGCGGCGGCGTGGGCGGCGGCGGCACGGGACCACTGCTCCCGGAGGCCCGCCCCTCCGTCCGGGGAGGGGCGCCCCCCCCCGGGCTCTCCCCCCAGGAGTCCCCCCAGCAGCCTGGCCAGAGCCACGGGGTCGCCGGGGGGCACGAGCTGTCCCGCACCCCCCGGCACCGTTCCGGGAATGGCCCCTCCGGTGGTGCTCACCACAGGGAGCCCCCGGACCAGCGCCTCGGTGAGGGCCATTCCGTACCCTTCGTGGTGGGAGGGGAGGACGAAGACCGAGGCATGGTGGTAGAGCCGCTCCAACTCCTCCGGATCCACCTCCCCGGGGAACCGGATCCGGTCCTCCAGACCCAGCTCCACCACCCGCTGCAGCACTCCCCGGGACCATGCCGGGTCACGGTCCAGGCTTCCGGCACAGACACAGCGCCAGGGAAGGTGGGCCAGCGTCGCCATCGCTTCCACCAGGACGTCGTGCCCCTTCCGGGGAGTCACCGAGGCCACGCAGAGGAGGAGGGGGGGCTCCCCCGGCGAGGGGCCCACCGCACGGGGGGCGGGATCCACCCCCGGGGGCACGGCGCGCAGCCGCTCCCGGGGCACCCCGTAGTCGGCCACCAGGGAGTCGGCGGTGTGGTCGCTGGTGGTGATCACCCCGGCACAGGCGGCCAGCCCCCGTGTCTCCAGGGCCGCCAGCTCCCGTCGCCGGGTCTCCTCCAGCCCCGTCTCGTCCGCCAGGGGGTGGTGCACCAGGGCCAGGAGGCGAAGCCTGGTGGCGTGGCGCTCCAGGGGAGCGGGATGCCCCCCCGCCGCCAGGCCGTCCAGAAGGACCCGGGCCCGGTCGGGAAGGGCGGCCAGGGCCCCCTCCAGCGCCGCCTCCCCCCGGGGGTCGGGGCCGGGGAAGCAGGACGCCGGAAGGGAGTGGACCATCACGGGCCACCCCAGGGCCCGGAGTTCCTCCACCATCCGCCGGTCGTAGATGGTCCCGCCGGTCCGCTGCTCCAGGGACCCGGGGAGTACCAGGTGCAGCGGCTCCAACGTCAGACCGGTCCCTCGAAGGAGGCCCAGGCCACGTGGGACTCGTTCAGCTTCACGCTGAGGGAGGTCACCCCCCGGGCGCCCTCTCCCAGGGAACCGGCATGGATGGCGGCTCCCAGCCGGCTGTGGATCTCCCGGGCCAGGAACTCCGTGGTGGTGTTCTGCCCCTCGAAGGCGGGCTCCTCGTCCAGGTTCCGGTAGTTCAGCGCGTCCAGGACCTCCCGGAGCCGCTCCCCGGCCAGGGCGATGTCCACCACCAGCCCGTCCTCGTCCAGCTCCGGGCGGCGGAAGGTGGCGTCCACCACGTAGGTGGCGCCGTGGAGGCGCTGGGCCGGCCCGAAGGCCTCGCCCCGGAAGCTGTGGGCGATCATGAAGTGGTCACGGACATTGAGGCTGAACATCGTCGGGTGCTGCCTGTGCATGGGGGTCGGGGATCCCGGGGGTCGGGTGCCACCGGGGCGCGGGATACTCCCCACCGTGGGAGGGGATCCAGCCGCTGCAGATCAAGGGGCTCCGGGATAGCGGATGCGGTGGAGCAGGGTGCCGCCGCCGTCCCGGGCCAGCGTGGCCATCACGGTGGGCAGTTCCTCCAGGGTGCTTTCGCCGGTCACCAGCACGTCCAGGGAGGGGGACAGCAGCAACTCCAGTGCTACCCCCATACGCCGCCCATGGCTCCAACGGGGGCTCCGGGAGGGGGGAAGGTGTCCCACCTGGCTGCTCCGGATCGTAAGGCGCCGGGAATGGAAGCCCTCTCCCAGGGGGAGGGGGACCATGCGGCTCCCGAACCAGCTCACCTCCACCACCCGGGCCTCCATCCCCGCCGCCGCCAGGGCGCTCCGGGCACCCTCGGGGGAGCCGCTGGTGTGGAAGACCACATCGGCAGAGGCCGGGCCGAAGGGGTCGTCGTCCTCCTCCGACAGCGCCGTGGAGAAGGGGATCCCCAGGGCGTCGGCGGCAGCCCGGCGGCGGGGGTCCGGATCCACCGCCAGCACGCGGGTCCCGACGATCCGCGTGCAGATCCAGGCCACCAGCAGCCCCACCACCCCCGCCCCCACCACCACGACCCGGTCCCCGGGGAAGACTTCCCCGTCCCAGACGGCGTTCAGGGCGGTCTCCATGTTGGCCGCCAGCACGGCCCGCCCCGGGGGAAGCCCCTCCGGCAGGGGGTGCACCCAGGAGGCCGGGACCACGTAGCGGTCCTGGTGGGGGTGGAGGCAGAAGACGGTGGTGCCGGTGAGGGGGCTCCGCCCCTCTGCCGGATCAGGGTCCGCCTCCACGGTTCCCACGCTCATGTACCCGTACTTCACGGGACCCGGGAAATCCCCCTCCTGGAAGGGGCCCCGCATGGCCTCGTACTGGGAGGGGGGCACCTCCCCCCGGAAGATCAGCGACTCGGTCCCCCGACTGATCCCTGAATAGAGGGTCCGCACCCGCACCTGGTCGGCGCCCACCGGCGGCAGGAGCCCCGTCTGCACAACGCCCAGCCCCGGTTCCTGGATCCAGAACTGCCGTGTGGTGTTCGTATCGATCATGCGACTCCTCGATGACGTTCCGCCGCCCATGGCGCCTCTCCGCTGGAAGCCCCTCCACGAGGCGGGGTCCGACCTGGCAAAGGGATTCGTCCCCCTGCTGGTGATGTCCTTCGTCACCCTGCGACTGCTGGACCTGCCGCCGGTCTACCTTGTGTGGGCCGTGGCCCTGTACGCCGTGCAGGCCATGTTGATCCTCCGGGCCTTCCCTGCGGCCCCGGCTGCGGTGCTGGGGGAGTGGGGGGGGTTGGGTCCTCCCAGCCGGGTGACGCTGGCCCGGAGCGCCCTTGTGCTGCCGGTGGCGGCGGTGACGCTGGTCCCCGGGGTGGGAGGGACCACCGGCGCCTGGCTGATCATCGCCTTCTCCACGGTGGCTCTGGTCATGGACGGCTTCGACGGCTGGGTGGCCCGTCGCACCGCCTCCGCCACCCCCTTCGGCGCCCGCTTCGACATGGAGTTGGACGCCTTCCTTCTCCTGGCCCTCTCGGTTCTGGTCTGGCAGTCGGGGCGGGTGGATGCCTGGGTCCTGCTCATCGGAGGGCTCCGCTACCTCTTCGTGGCGGCGGCGGTGGTGCTCCCCGCCCTGGGTGGGGAACTCCCCCCCAGCATGCGGCGGAAGGTGGTGTGCGTCATCCAGGGGATCGGTCTGCTGGTGGCGCTGGGGCCCATCATCCCTGTGCCCATGGCGGTGGCGGTGAGCGGGGTGGCCCTCCTGGCGCTGCTGTACTCGTTCGGCGTGGACGCGGCATATCTCCTCCGGCGCGGGGCCGGCGCCTCTCCCGCCGTCTGACTGCCCCCTCGAGGCACCGGGCTCCCGGGGCCGACCCTCCCGGCGGGTCCCCAACTCCGGCCATCCCCCCCGCCTGACGCGGCCCTGCCAGGGACCGGGCTCGGGGGCCGACCCTCCCGGCGTCGGGCGGCAGGCGGGGTGCCCACCCGATGAAGGTCCCGGGCTGCACGGCTGAGGGTCCGGGCTCCAACCGCTGAAGGGCCGGGCTCCACGACCAGCGCAATGCTGGCCCTGGTCCGTCCCGGCGGCAGGCGCGCCGAAGATGATGGACGGGGATCAACCTATCCGGGCGCAGCCACCGGTGAATGGGCCCGCGACCAGCGGGCATCCGATAGAGATTCGCCCCTCGGCACTCGCCGAATGCTCGAGGTCAGAATTCCTTCCGGTATGCGAGAGGAATTCATCCCTCGGGAGCCAAGCACGTGGCGAGAGCTGAATTGTTCCCGGAATCCGGGAAGGATTCGACACTGGACGTCTCCGGCACCCTTGAGAGCTGAATCCTTCTCGGCCCGCCACGATCCTTCTCGGTCCTTCGCGATCCTCGCGCCCGCCACCTTCTCGCGCCCGTCACCTTCTCGCGCCCACCACCTTCTCGCGCCCGTCACCTCCTCCCCGGGCCCCCTGCGTCCCCAGTGCCCGTCTGCTGGGGGACTCCGCCCCATCCCTCTCCGAGGTCGGAGGGACCGTCGATCCGCTCGCCGGCTCCCCCTTCAGCCAACCCGGGAACCGCTGGTCACCGGGGAGCTCAGCGGGGCCAGGGCTCCCGGCGGGTCCCCTCCACCGGCCGCACCCCGCCGTTCCCCGGGCGGACCCCCTCCCGGGTGGCCAGGTTGTACCGGTCCCCGGGGACCAGGAAGTAGAAGCGGCCGTCCGGCCCGGTGATCCGCTGGTTGTCGTAGATGAGCACCAGCGACTGGCCGATGACCTCGAACTCATCCCCCTGCACCACGATCCCCGTGTCCTCGTCGATCCCGATCCCCAGCAGCTCCGGGTGGGCCTCGATGACCTCCACCATGTCGAACTGCCGGTTCCGCCGGAGCACGTGCTGGTCGATCCCCACATTCCTCAGGTAGCCGAAGCCCACCTGGTGATCCCCCATCATCACCTCGTTCCCCCCGGTGTCCCCCCGCACCAGGAACGACCCCTGGATGGAGGCCCCGGCGGATGATCCCCCGATGACGCCCCCCCGGTCCAGCACCTCCCGGAAGGCGGTCTCGGTGAGGGTTCCCCCGTACGAATCCACCAGGCGCCACTGACGCCCCCCCTCGAACCAGACGCCGCCCGCCTCCCGGAGGGGAGCCACGAACGCCTCGGTGTCCGCCTCGGCGGGATCGATGGTGTGGAGGACTGTGAGGTTGGTGGCCCCCGCCTCGCGCCATGCGTTCAGACCCCGGTGGGAGCTGTCGTACTCGTCGCCTCCCCCCGCCGTGGGGACCACCACGATGAGGGCGTCGGGGCCTCCGGCCAGCTCGATGAAGCGGCGCAGGATGGCCGGGTCCCGCATGGATCCGCCCACGATCACCAGCGAGCCGTTGGGGGGTCCCACCACAGGCTCGGAGATGGCGGCGGCTGCAGCGGGCTCCTGGGCGGATCCATCGGCGGCCAGCCCAAGGGGGACCAGCGCCAGAAGGAGCAGCAGCGTTGGGACACCAGGGGGGTGGGGGAAGAGGGAGCGCATGCTGCCGCGGGGTCGTGGGGGAGGGAACGGACGGAGAAGGGAACCCTGCCACATTCAGGTGCCGGGGGAGGGGAGGCAAGGGTTCTTGACCCAACTGCCCCCCCCTCCACCACCCGCAAAACCCGCGACGTGGAGGGCCATGGCGTGGCCGTCCTGAACCCCTACACCGGAGTCACGCCGCCGCAGCGGTGACCTGGGGATCCACCGTAAGGGGAACGGGAAACGCCCCGGGTGCCCGGCGCCGCCGGCGCCGGGCACCCGGTCCTCGACTCAGTTGGCGGGCCCCCGGAAGTCCCCATGGCAGGACGCGCAGGTCCGACCGAACGCCGCCAGGGCGGCCTGCAGGGCGGCGGCGTCCCCGGAGCGGGCCGCCTCGTCCAGCGCCACCGCCGCCGCCTGGAACCCCTGCACCTGTGTGGCGAAGGCGGCCCCGTTGGCCCAGATGGCAGGGAGCGCCCGGGATCCCTCCCCGTGGGATCCCTCGGGGAAGACATCCCCCGCCATCATGGCCAGCGCCCGGAGGGCTCCGGCGTGCTGGGCCGCGTGCTCCGGGTGCGTCACCTGCCCCTGCACCAGGGCAGCCAGCGCCTCCCGGTGGATGCGGATCCCGTTCATGGTGGCCTTTCTGTAGGCCACGGCGGGTGAGACCTCCGACTGCTGGGCCTCCAGCGCTGACGGGGCGGCCACGACCAGGGCGCCCGCGAGGGCCGCCATGGGAAGGAAGAGGGAGCGGACGTGCATGGTGCGTCTCCGGCTGGAGCCCTTGGATTCCGGGTACTGTCCCGGGGGGAGGAGCCGCCGGGGGAGAGCCCATGCAGCGTCCCCCCCATGCGGCCGGGGGAAGGATAGGGCGGTCACCGCCCGTTCGGGAAGAGGATCGTTCGTGCCCCGGGGAGAGCTCTGGCGGATAGCGCCGCTACGCACGACGGGGGCGGACCCTTCCGGATCCACCCCCGTTGCTCTACGGTGGCACGCCTGGGATCAGGCGGGCTGCAGTTCCTGCCCCGATGCCTCCGGGCTGTCCCCCACATCGGCGGTGTCGACCGCCCCCGCCGGTCCGGACGGTTCGTCCCCCACCTCGGCGGCCAGGAGCTCGTCCAGGTTCCGCTTCACCGTGTGGGCGGTGTTGCCGCGACCATGGGGGATTGCCGGTCGGATGAAGCGGCGCCCCATCGTCTCCAGATGGGCGATCTGCAGGTCGCTCAGCATCGGATATCGCTCAGCAATGAACTCCATGGTCTCCGCCAGCCAGGTCAGCCGGTCGTCCATGCTGGGCGAGGCCAGCACGTCGCAGCGAACCACGTGGCTCATGAGTTCGTCTCTGGCCCGGTCCAGCATCGCAGTCTTCTGATTGCTCAATGTGCACTCCCTGTGCGAGTCTCGAATCGGCACTTGTAGTATAACGCTAAAGCGTTCAGAAATCGAGACTTGCCCTGTAGGTCATCGGCCCGCCCGGGCTCTCGGGGCAGGGTGCCGGAAGCGGGAGACGAAGCTCCAGACCGCTCCGGGAGCGTGGATGACGTCCGTACCCGGCCCAACAATGGCCTCCCTGAATCCACCGTCTGCGGCACCGGGCCACGGGTGCCCCGCCCCCGTCAGTCGCCAGTGCTCCACCGGTACCCCGGATGCGCAGGGGGACCAGCGAACCAGGGTGGCAGTGTGGCCGGCACTCCGGGTCCCTGGAGCCCCCGAACGGGTCTCCACGGTGGACGGCGTGTCGGGACAGCCGTTCGCTGCCCTCCACAGGGCCAGCGCCTCCTGGACGGGGCGATGGTCCACCCGCACAGTGGTCCCTGGAAAGGCGGGCCCTGTGCCCCCTTCGTAGAGTGCCCGGGGATCGTCCACACTGTGGATGTGCAGAATCGGAACGGGCCGGACCGGCTGGAAGTGGTCCAGGATCATGGTTCCTCCCACGGGGGCCACAGCCGCCACCCGGTCCCCCAGCTCCGCCGCCAGCCGGTACGACATCATCCCGCCGTTGGAGTGGCCTGTGGCGTAGATCCTGGCCGGGTCCAGCTCCACCCGCAGGGCGAGGTGGTCCAGGAGGGCATCCACGAATCCCACATCGTCCACGCCCTCCCCGGCGGCGCTGCCGCAGCACCCTCCGGCGTTCCAGGTGTGGAGGGAGCCGGGCCCGGTCCCGTCCGGGAAGACCAGGAGGAACCCCTCCTCCCGGGCCAGTTCCTGAAGCCTGGAGGAGTTCTCGAACTGGGCCGCGTTCCCACCGCCGCCATGGAAGGCCAGCAGCACCGGGCGTGGACCTCCCGGGCTCCCCCCTGGAGGAACGTGGAGGCGGTACATCCGGACCCTGCCGTCATGGGAGAGCGACAGGGTATACGCACCGGCGGGAAGTGCATCCAGCCCATCGGGGTCCGGGGTCTGGACGGTTCCCGTGGAGCAGCCCGCCAGCCCCAGCAGCACTGCCGACAGGGCCAGGGGCCGCACTGCACCCGGGGGGAGGAACCCTGGAGAGGGCGGCCGGTGTTCTACCCCAGTTGCCCTCGGGCCGGGTGGGGCTGGGTCGGTGGCCTCGGTGGTGGACATGAAGGGGCCTCGCACGAGGAAGGAACGTGGTGGGAGACGATGGAACTGGTCTGCATATCGGATGCCACTCCTGCCTGGAACGTTAGCCGACACGGGCTCCCGCTGGAGCCGGGGAGGATGAAAATGGGGCAGACGCGTCGTCCGGCGGATTCGCCCGGCCCGGGAAGGCTCCAGGGAGCGGCGGCCCTCCTGATCCTCCTGGGGACCGGGGTGGCTGGATGCGGTGGGGAATCCGGGGGACATCCTGCCGAGGATGTGCCGCTGGTGGCTGAAGCCCCTCTGGGAGAGCCTGTGGAGCCCATCCCGGATCCACCGGAGGGAGCACCGGAGCTGCTGGCGGCCCTTGAGGAACTCCTGCTCCGGGAGATCGGGGTGATCCTCCCCTTCGAGGTGGAGGCGGAGGGAGCGCTTGAGGTGGCGCTGCAGGGCTCCCTCTGGTTGGCCCCGGGAGGAAGGGCCAGGCTGAATGCCACGGGGACCTTCGGAGGGGAAGCGGTCTCGTCCCTCCTGGTCTCCGACGGGAGGCGCATGATCTGGGAGAACAATGGAGATCGCCACGAGGGCGCCACTCCCCCACATCTCCGGGAGGGATTGGTCCTGGGGCTCAGTCGCATGGGGGTCCTCCACAATCTGGCCCGGCTGGTGGCCGGATCTCCCCCGGACGCCACCGACGGCTCAGCGGATGGGTGGGTCCGGATCGCCGGCCCCGCCCACGCCGGAAGCGACCCATCCGAGCCCACCGGGGTGGCCGTCCACTTCGGGATCGTGGTCGGAGGGGTCGCCTCCGGAGAGGCCACCCTCTGGATGGATCCCCAGACCCGGGTCCCGCTCCTCCGGAGACAGGAGGTTTCCTTCCCCGACGGGAGCATGCAGGTCATCGAGCGTTACGAGGACCCCATGGCGGATGTGGAGGTGGCGGACTCCCTCTTCGTGATCCCCTCCGTGCTCCCCGCCGCCACCGCTCCCCTCCGTCCGGGGAGGGGTGTAGGCTCCCTCTCTCCCCTCCCGGAGGCCCCGGGGAGGCCGGATGCCCCGGGTCTTCCGAGCAGGCCGGAGCCGACGGGGTCCGCCCGCCCCCTCCCCTGAGACACCGGATTCCCCCGTGCCCCGTTCCGCCTCCCTTCCCTTTGTCCTGACCCGGAGAAAGGACGTCTATACCGACACCGCCATGACCACCACGAAGGAGCGGGTCCACGGACTCCTCCGGCTGGAGGGGGAGCACCTCCGGATCCAGTGGCGGGTAGGGCGCACCACCGAGCGATACGGGGCAACCGGGGTCCGATCGGACGACGAGGTGGAGCCGGTGCAGGAGGTGGTG
Source organism: uncultured Gemmatimonadaceae bacterium (assembly GCA_964420725.1). GTDB lineage: Bacteria > Gemmatimonadota > Gemmatimonadetes > Longimicrobiales > Gaopeijiaceae > CAYQVI01. The sequence continues at coordinate 32,972 of CAYQVI010000012.1, forward strand.
GTGCCGCTGGAGCATGTGGCGGGGGCGGTGGTGAGGCAGCGCTGGTGGGAGCGGTGGACAGGGCCCCGGCTGGTCCTCACCGGTCGGGACCTGCGGGCCTTCGAGGGGATGGCGGGAGTGGACGGACTCCAACTCTCCCACCCCGCCGAGCTGACGCTGCGCCTCAGACGGGGGGACGGACTGGCGGCCTCGGAGTTCGCAGGGGAGCTGGAGATGGCGGTGGCGGAGCGTTCGTTCGGTGGGGGATCCGGGGACCGGGCCCTCTACGGGGAGGGGGCGCCGGGGCCGCTCCTCCCCCCTCCGGAGGATTGACCCCGGAGGAGCCGGACGTACCTTCGAAGAGTGCCCCGTGGCCCGGGGGATCCGGGCGACTGCCTCCGCTGCCGGAAGGGAATCATCATGCCATTCGCTGCCACCCTCTTCGCCGCCGCCCTCTCCCTGGCCACCGCCGCCCCGGGCGCGGCTCCCATCTCCCAGGGCTTCGCCCCGCTCAGCACGGGACCGCTCCCGGCGGTGGAGTCCGTCCTGCCGGGGGACGGGGCCGCAGACGAGGCCCCTTCTGCGGCGGATCGCCTCCGGGCCGGGGCCGCCACGGGAGCCCTCCTCACGGTGGGACTCCAAGAGGCTTTGGAACTCCGGACCGCACCCGATGCGCCGGCCCTCCAGCAGATCCGGAGCCGTGGCGCGGTCCCCCTCATGGCAGCAGGCGGAGCCCTCTTCATCGCCGGCCTCCTCATCGGCGACGACCTGGGGACGCTTCTGGCCGTGGGTGGGGCGGTGATGGGCTCGTACGGGGTGTACCTCTACTTCTGACCGGCGATGTCCCCGAGGGTACCCCTTCCGGGCACCGACGCTCTGGTTGGCCCCACGGGGCTTCCAGCGCCCCTCCAGCCGCTTCGGGGGGCCCGGGCGGTGTCCGGAGCCGCGCGGGCCCCCGAAGGTTGCTGAAACCCCCTTTCCGACGTTATTTTACAGCACGTTGCAGAGCCTCTGCCTGACCGTTCCGGGATGTCCGGGAGCCCCTGGCTCCCCCTGCATCCCACGGGTCGGCACTTTCCGATCCCGGATCCCCTTCCCCCCTGTTCGATCCCTGCCGGCACCGAAGCCGGGAGTGCGTCGCGGTGGGGCCATGTCTCTCGAAGGAAACCGACCTGAATGGACCAGAACAACGACTCCGGTCTCCCCCCCGAGGACTCCCTGGACGGCCTCTCCGACCTCCCTCGTGGGGACGGCGAGGCCGGCGCTCCGGGGGATGATCTCCCCAGGGAGACGGGGGAGCCCTACATCGAGGGGGCGGGGACCGACGCGGAGCGGGTGATCGCCTCCGATCGGGTCCCGGGAGGGGGCGAGGTGGAGGCGGGGGCTGGCGCAGGGGGGGGGGGTGCCGGGGGGAC
>CAYQVI010000013.1:0-33678 GCA_964420725.1 uncultured Gemmatimonadaceae bacterium
CTCTACGGCACGGCTGCGGCCAACGGGGTGATCCTCATCACCACCCGGCGTGGACGGGCGGGCGCCGCGCAGTTCCGGGCGTACGCGGAAGTCGGGACGCTGGATGACGAGACCGAGTATCCGGATACCTTCCTGAGCTATCAGGTGAACGATTCTGCCCGCCCGCTGACCCTCAACGGGACGACGCTCAATACGACGGGATACACGGCCTGCTCCAACGAGAACGCGGCTCGCGGACTCTGCCGGCAGGACGAGACCATCAGCCGGAACTACTTCTCCTCCCCCCAGAGTCCCTTTACCTCCGGGTTCCGGAACAAGTATGGACTCAGCGCCAGCGGGGGCTCGGACGCCACCTCGTACTTCCTCTCCGCCGACTGGGAGGAGGAGCAGGGCTCCATCTCCTTCAACACCCTGGAGCGGCTCAGTCTGCGTGCCAACATCGACGGACAGTTGACCGAAGCCCTCAATGTTTCGGTGAGCTCCAACTACATCAACTCCGGGCTGGTGCTGAATTCGAACGACAACAGCATCTTCAGCCCCCTCATCAACGGCTTCCTGGCAAGTCCGTTCGATCCGACGCAGGAGCAGATCGACGCCTCGGCCCCGGGATCCCGGCCTGCCGCCGGCTTCGGCTACTACAGCCGGGACTTCGAGGAGTACCCGGTCAACCAGGACGTGGACCGGTTCATCATCGGATCGGCCCTGAACTACACTCCGCTGAACTGGCTGACCGCCAACGTGAACGTCGGCCTCGACTGGTTCAGCCGTCTCGACACCCGGACCCTTCAGCCGGGGAGGCTTCCCATTGCGGCGACGTTCACGCCGGGGAACCGTGACGCCACGTCGAACACGAACCTGATCTTCACGTCGAACGTGTCCAGTACGGCCACCTTCCAGCCCCTGGACAACCTGGTGTCCACCACCACGGTGGGTGGTGCCTTCAACCGCGAGCGCTTCACCAACGTGCGGTGCTTCGGTGTCGGGGTCGTGGAGGGGACGCAGTCCTGCAGCTCCACCAGCTCGCTCTTTGCCATTGACGAGGCGTTCAGCGAAACCCGCACGATCGGTCTGTTTGTGCAGCAGCAGTTCGGGATCAATGACCGGATCTTCGTGGCCGCGAGCCTTCGTGGAGATGACAACAGCGCGTTCGGCGCGGATTTCGGCCTGGTGACCTATCCGTCCGCCAGCCTCTCGTGGGTTGTCTCGGAAGAGCCGTTCTTCCCGACGCTTCCCGGGCTGAGCAGTCTTCGCCTCCGGTCGGCCTACGGGCAGTCGGGCCTCCGGCCGAACTTCCGTCAGGCCATCACCACACTTGAGCCGGTGTCTGTGACCGTCGCGGGCAATGATGTGTCTGCCGTGACCCTGAGCACCACCGGGAACCTCGAGCTGAAGCCCGAGCGCTCCACCGAATGGGAGTTCGGCTTCGATGCCGGCCTGATCGAGGATCGGCTCTCGCTGGAGTTCACGTACTTCAACAAGGAATCCACCGACGCGCTGATCTCGCGGCGGCTGGCGCCTTCCTTCGGTCTGACCACCTCGGTCTTCGACAACCTCGGCTCCGTCCGGAACAGCGGAACGGAGACCACCATTGCTGCGCGGGTGTTCGAGAACGAGACTGCGGCGCTGAACGTTCGCCTCTCGAACTCCACCCTCTCCAACACCATCGAGTCGCTGGGTGAGGACGTGGAGCCCATCATCTTCAATCGGGGGCTGCAGAGGCATCAGGAAGGCTTCCCGGCAGGCGCCTTCTTCCAGAGGCCCTTCACCTATTCGGATGCGGACGGGAACGGACTGATCTCGCCGGCAGAGCTGACCCTTTCGTCAGACACTGCGGTGTTCGTCGGTACCACCCTCCCCACGAACTCCCAGTCCTTCTCCCTCGACCTCACCATGTTCGGGGTGGTCCGGATCTCGACCCTCTTTGATCGTCGGGCCGGACACTACCAGTCGAATGCCTCCTCGGCGTTCGCCTGCCGCACGGGAGCCGCTCGGAACACCCGCGGTCACTGTGCCGCAACCGGGGATCCGAATGCACCGTTGGACCTTCAGGCGCGCCACATCGCATCCCGCTTCAACGGGTCCGACTTCGGATACATCGAGAAGGCGGACTTCGTGAAGTGGCGGGAGATGGCAGTCACCCTCTTCGCACCGGGTTCCCTCGAGGAGCGCATTCCGGCACTGCGGGGATCCAGCATCACGCTGTCTGGCAGGAACCTCGCCACTTGGACGGATTACACCGGCCTCGATCCAGAGATCAACGAGACGGGCGGCGGTTCGAACTTCGGACAGGGGGAGTTCAACACGGCTCCGCCCCTGCGCCATCTGGCAGTTCGTGTGAACATTGCCTTCTGATCCCTGAATCGAGGAAAGACCATGAATTCACTTGGACTGTATCACGGGAGAAGGGCGCTGGGTTCTCGCGCCCCGGTGGTGACCCTGTTGGCCTTCATCCTGATCTTCCTGGCCGGCTGTGACCAGGAGTCGCTCCTGGAGGTGACTGACCCTGTCAACGCCTCGCCGGAGACCCTTGAGAACGTGGCCGGTCTCCCCACCCTGGTTGCTGGAGCCATCGGCGACTTCCAGGTGGGCTTCAGCGGGGCAGGAGGAGACTCCTACCTGTCGGTGTCCGCCGTCTTCACGGACGAGTTCTATGCGGCCGGAACGTTCACGACCCGCATCGCCACCGATCAGAGAGATCAGTTTCCAACCGCGCAGGGCAATACGTCGGATGGAGCCTATCGGAATCTCCACAGGGCCAGGCGTGCCCTGCGGGACGCCGCGGATGCCGTGCAGCGCCTCAGTGAGACGCAGAACGATCCGCGGGTATCGGAGCTGAAGGCGCTGGAAGGCTACACCTTCGTGGCCCTGGGCGAGGGCTTCTGCTCGGGCATTCCGTTCAGCTCCACCGAGCGGGGCGCCCCCGGCGAGTTCGGGCAGCCGCTCTCCACCAATGAGGTCTTCGAGGGTGCCATCGGCGTCTTCGATCAGGCGCTTGGCGCTCCCTCTCCCTCGCCTGCGGCCCGCATCGGACGGGCCCGAGCCCTCCTGAACCTGGGAAGGGCCAGCGAGGCCGCCCAGGCCGTTTCAGGGGTGCCGACCAACTACGTCTACTTCGTGCAGCACTCTTCGAACTCCGGTCGCCAGAACAACCCGATCTACTCGCTTCAGCAGAATCGGAGGTACGGAGTCTCGGATTCGGAGGGGATCAACGGTCTCCCCTTCCGGAGCGCCGGTGACCCCAGGGTTCCGTGGACCCAGAATGCTGCCGGGGGGTTCGACGCCAGCTTCCCCATGTTCGATAGTCGTCGGTACGTGTCCTTCGACACCAACGTCCCTCTCGCGACTGGCGTGGAGGCCCGCCTCATCGAGGCGGAGGCGTTGTTGCTCGCCGGCGATCCGGCGTGGCTGACTCGGCTCAATGATCTGAGGAGCCAGGTGGGACCGCTGATGACCGCGATGTTCCCCCACTGGAGTTCCGTCGTTCCGGGGCCGAACAACCCCACCACCACCCTTGAGCCCCTTGCCGATCCGGGCACTGAGGCGGGTAGGCTCGATCTGCTCTACAGGGAGCGGGGCTTCTGGCTCTTCAATACCGGGACGCGCCTGGGAGACCTGCGACGGCTGGTGCGGGTGCATGGGAGGCTGTCCAACACGGTGTTCCCCACTGGAGGGTTCAGGGCAGGGGACTCGGACTTCGGTGACGATGTGGCCTTCCCGGTCATCTTCGACGAGGTGAACAACCCCAACTATTCCATCTCTCTCTGCGATCCCACGCAGGCCTGAGAGGCTCAACGCTCGGCGTGAGCTGCGCCGACGACAGCAGTGGACGGGGGGTGGCCAGGACGGCCACCCCCCGTTTGTGTCCACCCGCCGCCCACCACACATTGCGGTCCCGGCCGGGCCAATCGGGACTCCTGACTCCGGCCTCGTCCTACTCCTCCCTTTCCGTACAGCCATGGCCGACATCCATTTCGATCCCCCCGCCCACCGCCCCCGCCGGAACCGCCGCAACGCCGTCATCCGGGGTTTCCACAGCGAGACGGTGATCCACCCCAGGCACTTCGTGTATCCCCTCTTCGTCCATGACCGCTCCGACGATGTGGCCATCGGCGCCATGCCCGGGTGCGCCCGCATGGGCCGCCACGGACTGCTCCGGGAGGTGGAGGCGGCCAGGAAGGCGGGGGTCCACGCCTTCATCCTCTTCCCCGCCATCGACGAGGAGAAGAAGAACCGCACCGGGGACGAGGCGTGGAACCCGACGGGGCTGATCCCGGAGCTCATCCGCACCCTCAAGGCCGAGTTCCCGGACATCGTGCTGTTCACGGATGTGGCGCTGGACCCCTACAACAGCGATGGGCATGACGGGATCGTGGCCCCGGACGGCCGCATCCTGAACGACGAGACGGTGGAGGTCCTCTGCCGCCAGGCGCTGGCCCACGCGGAGGCCGGGGCGGACATCGTGGCCCCCAGCGACATGATGGACGGTCGGATCGGCGCCATCCGCGACACCCTGGATGCCGCCGGGCACCCGGAGGTGTCCGTCCTGAGCTACTGCGCCAAGTACGCGTCGGCCTTCTACGGTCCCTTCCGGGAGGCGCTGGACTCGGCCCCGAAGGCCGGAGACAAGAAGACCTACCAGATGGACCCCGGCAACGTCCGGGAGGCGGAGCGGGAGCTGGCGCTGGACGAGGCGGAGGGGGCGGACATCGTGATGGTGAAGCCCGCCGGCCCCTTCCTGGATGTGATCCGGGTGCTGCGGGAGCGCACCACCCTCCCGGTGGCCGCCTACCAGGTGAGCGGGGAGTACGCCATGCTGAAGGCCGCCAGCGCAAACGGCTGGCTGAACGAGCGGTCGGTGGCGCTGGAGGCGCTCCTGGGAATCCGCCGGGCGGGCGCGGACATCATCTTCACCTACTACGCCCGTCAGGTGGCGGAGTGGCTGGCGGAGGAGTGAGGGCGGGGGGGTGAAGCGGGGTGGTGAGGCCGGACGCCCCCCCCCGGCTCCGCCCCCCCTCCCTCACGCTCGCTCACGGCACGGTGGGCAGGAACTTCGGCGCCCGCCGGTGCCGGGTGGCCTGCTCGTAGCCGTAGGCAATCCCCAGGAGGGTGGGCTCGCTGAAGGCCGCCCCGAAGAAGGAGATCCCCACCGGCAGCTCGTGGATGAAGCCCATGGGGACGGTGATGTTCGGGTATCCCGCTACCGCGGCAGGAGAAGAACTGGCCCCCAGGTAGTGGTCCCCCACCACCGGGTCGATGGACCAGGCCGGGGAGGTGGTGGGAGCCACCAGGGCGTCCAGTTCGTGGAGGGCGAGGAGGGAGTCGATCCCCATTCCCGCCAGGCGGGCCGTCTCCTTTGCGGCCACGTACTCCGGCGCCTCCAGCCCCCCGGTGGCCTCCGCCATGAGGAAGAGCTCCTGCCCGAAGTAGGGCATGGAGCGGGCGGCCTCCCGGTGGTTGAAGGCGATGACTTCCGCCATGGTTTTCACCGGCACCGTCTCTCCCTGCTCCGCCAGATAGAGGTTCAGGTCGTGCCGGAACTCGTGGAGGAGAATGGCGAACTCCGCGTCGCCGTACGCACCCAGGTGGGGGAGGGTCAGCGAATCCACCACCACCGCCCCCGCCTCCCGGAGCTCCTGCAGCGCCCGGTCGAAGACCCGGTCGGTGGCGGTGTGATACCCTGTCAGCCCCGAGCGGATCACCCCGATCCGGGCTCCGGAAAGGGCCCCGGCGTCCAGGTAGGCGGTATAATCCGCATCCGGCACCACCCCCTCGGACGCGGCGTCCTCCGGGTCCACCCCCGCCAGGACGGTGAGGAGGAGGGCGGCGTCCGCCACGGTGCGGGCCATGGGCCCGGCGATGTCCTGGCTGGAGGCGATGGGGATGATTCCCCGGCGGCTCACCAGTCCAATGGTGGGCTTGATCCCCACGATCCCACTGATGGCCGCCGGGCAGACCACGGAGCCGTCGGTCTCCGTGCCCACCGCCACCGGGGCCAGGTTGGCCGCCACAGCCACCCCGGAACCGGAGCTGGAGCCGCAGGGGGAGCGGTCCAGCACGTAGGGATTCCGGGCCTGCCCCCCCCGTCCACTCCACCCGCTGGACGAGGCCGTGGAGCGGAAGTTCGCCCACTCGCTCAGGTTGGCCTTCCCCAGGATCAGCGCCCCCGCCTCCCGGAGGCGCTCCACGATGAAGGCGTCCCGGGGGGCAAAGAACCCCTCCAGCGCCAGGGAGCCCGCCGTGGTGGTCATTCCGTCGGCGGTGTTGATGTTGTCCTTCACCACCACCGGAATCCCGTGGAGCGGGCCCCGGACCCTCCCCTCCCGGCGCTCGGCATCCAGGGAATCGGCAATGGTCAGGGCGTCGGGATTCAGCTCCAGCATGGAGTGCAGCCGGGGGCCCCGCCGGTCCAGCGCCGCAATCCGGGCCAGGTACGCCTCGGTGATCTCCCTGGAGGTGACCTCCCCCGCCTCCATCCCCTCCTGCAGGGTGGTGAGGGTGGCCTCCTCGAAGGCGAAGGGGGCCGCAGCGGCGGTGCCCTCCCGCTCCGGGAGGGGATCCCCGGGAGAGCACCCCGCCGTCGTCAGCAGCAGCAGCACCACGAGCACCGGCGGGGCCAGGAGGGGGATCCGAACAGGGCTGCGACCGGACGGCGGCTGGGGCATGGAGGTCCTCCCGGGAGGTGGAGTGGGATGGTCCTCCCCCCGGGGGGGATTGAGGGAAGGGCCCCGATCCGGATAAATTCAATGGGTTGTCGTCACAAGTCCAATCTTCGCCGGGAGGTCCCATGCCCACCTACGTCTACGAGACGGTCCCCACCGACGCCTCCACGCCGGTGGCCCGCTTCGAACTCCAGCAGAAGATGAGTGAAGCGCCCCTTACCGCCCATCCGGAGACCGGCCAGCCCATCCAGCGTGTGATCATGGGCGGCATGGGCTTCCTGAATGCCAAGGAAGAGATCGCCGCCCGCCCGCCGGTGGCCCAGCACAGCGGACCCATGCGCTGCGGCTCCGGTAGCTGCGGCTGCCACTGACCCCGGGGGCACCGGCAGCCGGCCCGCCCTTCATCGCGGGTCCAGCCAATGGTCGGCACGGTGGCCGACAGTCCGTCGGTCCGATGAGAACCCCCGCTCCTCCGGAGCGGGGGTTCTTCGCTTCCGGAAACCTTGACGCCCTCCTCCGGCGGATCCAGGATCCCCCTTGAGGGGGGCTTCTTCCTCCCCCTCCTCCTCCAACAGGACCATCCCCATGCCCCGTCCCGGAGCCTCACCCCTTCGCAGCCGCCCCGCTGCAACGTTGGCTGCCCTGATCCTCCTCGCCGCCTGCGCTCCCGCCACCCCCGAGGCACCCGACACCTCGGCCCTGGAGGCCCGGATCCAGGAGCTGGAGGATAGGTTCACCCCGGGACTCCACACCCTGATGGGGGCGGTGGCCAACCGTCATGCCATGCTCTGGTTTGCCGGACAGGCCGAGAACTGGGAACTGGTGGACTACCAGATCCATGAGATGGAGGAACTCATCGAGGAGATCGAAGAGCTCCACCCCGTGTATGACGACATTCCGGTGGCCCAACTCCTCGGGGAGATGACCCACCCCGCCATCGAGGCGCTGGAGACGGCGATGGCAGCCCGGGACCGGGCGGCCTTTACCTCCTCCTTCGACCGCCTCACCCAGGCATGCAACAGTTGCCATCTGGCCGCCGACCGGGAGGTCCTTCTGGTGGTGCGCCCCTCCTCGCCCCCCATCACGAATCTCCGCCTGCAGCGCTGACGGGGGGGCAGGACCGGGGACGGGTCGGCCGGGGCCAGTGAGGCCCCGCGGGATTCACCGCCCGAAGCACCGCCGAGACGAAGCCGACGCGGAACCGGGGGGGCGCCGCCCGAAAACGGGTGATGCCCGCCGCCTCGAGGACGCAGAAACCCCCTCCGGGACCAGGTCCCGGAGGGGGTTTCCTTCGGTCCGGCGCAACGATGACGCCGGTCATCCCGCACGCTCCGGGTGGCCCTGAACAGGGCCACCCGGAGCCCCTCAAAGCATCAGTTGAAGGTGTACCGCACCGAGAGCTGGATCCGGTACACATCACCCAGACCCGCCGTCTTCTCCAGCGACTCGGTGAAGAGCTCCCCCCCCTGGGTCCGCATGCGGTAGTGCGCCCGACCCTGGGCATCCGCCGGGCCGCCCTGACCGGAGTTGGGCACGATGAGGGGCTGGGTGGTGGTGAAGCGATCCCCCACCCCCCAGTCCGAGCTCAGGAAGTTCATGAAGTTCAGGATGTCCGCCCGGACCTGCACCGTGTTCCGCCGGCCCCCGACGTTGGCGAACACCTCCTGCGCCACGCTCAGATCGGTGAAGAACTGCATGGGGAGGCGAGCGGCATTCCGCTGGGCGTAGCTCCCCCGGTTCGAGCTCAGGTAGTCACTGCTGTTGATGAACGACTCCCAGGCGGCCGCCTGCTCGGCGGCGGTGTAGGTCCGCCCACCGGAGGTGAACTGCTGGAAGTTCATCTCGCTCTGATCCCGGGGGATGTAGATCAGGTCGTTGCTGGTTCCCCCGTCGCCATTCAGGTCACCGGAGAACCGGAAGCTGCCGTTCCCGCCGGTGCGCCCCTCGGTGAAGAGCGAGATGGTGGTGGCCCCGAAGCCGAAGTACTCCGCCCGGTACGACAGGGCGCCGAAGAGGCGGTGCCCCGGGGAGTTGGCCGAGAAGCCCAGGCCGGGGTTGTTCGGGTCCCCGGTGTGGGGGTTGTTGTTCCAGGACCCGAAGGCGATGGAGCCCGGATCGACGGTGTTCTTCGCCTCACCGTAGCTGTAGGCGGCCTTCACGTAGAGCCCGTTGGTGAAGGGCCGCTCCAGGGAGGCGGCGATGTTCCAGGCCGAGCCCTCGTTCTGGTTCTTCAGCACCACGGCGCTGGAGATGTTGCTGTTGATCCGGTTCCCGGAGGTCCAGCGGGGCCGTGCATCCACCCCGGAGAACTGGGTGTTGGACGGGGCGAGGTTGGCGTTGATGTAGTAGACGCCGTTCACATCCCGGCTGTACAGGAACTCCGCGGTCCCCACCAGGCCCAGCGGAAGCTGCTGGTCCACGGCGACGTTGGTCCGCCAGATCTGCGGGAACTTGAAGTCCGGGTTGGAGAAGGCCAGCCCGTAGGCCGCCGCCGGCTGACCCGTGACGTTCGAGGGCTTGTACGCGTCGGGATTCGGGTTGAACGGACGGGCCGAGGTGTTGTCCAGCTGCTCGAAGCCGGTGAGCACCCCGTTCTCGCCGATCTGGTTGGAGATCCAGACGTAGGCAGGGCGGCCCGTGAAGATCCCGGTGCCTCCCCGGAGCTGGGTGGTCCGATCCCCGAACACATCCCAGTTCACACCCACCCGGGGGGAGATCAGGAGGTTGGCGTCCGGAAGCTGGGAGGTGGAGTAACGGACCGTGGCGCCGGTCTCGTCCCGGAAGCTCAGGCCGTCCACCTGGGGGTTGTCGAAGCCCGTGTCGCCGAAGATGGGAAGGTCCAGACGGGCTCCCAGCGTCACCTTCAGGTCCCGGTTCACCTGCCACTCATCCTGGGCGTAGATCCCGCTGTAGAACACCTCCAGCGGCTGGATGGGCTTGTCCTGTCCGGGGATGTTGGACCACCGGACCTGGAAACGCCGCAGGTTCACCGGAGAGGTGGTGCGGTTCGGATTCGCCAGGAAGTCGTTGGCGTCAGTGAAGAAGTCTTCCAGGGAGTTGTAGACGTACGCGCTCTGGGAGCCGGGGAAGAAGACGTTCTCCGACTCGTAGCGCTCGAAGCTGGCCCCGAAGGTGAGCGTGTGGTTGGCCCGGAAGATCGAGAAGTTGTTCTGGAGCTGGAAGCTGTTGTAGCGCAGCTCGTTGCTCGGGGTGAAGGGCTCCGTCCCGAACGAGGTGTAGGTGGAGCCGTCCTGGAGGATGTCCACCAGGGGGAAGAGCTCCCCGGGGGCGCCGCGGCTCTCGTCATGGCTGGTATAGCCCACGATGAGGCTGTTGGCCATGTCGTTGCCGATGGTGGTGTTCCACTCGGCCACACCGGAGCGGATGTTCTCCTGGATGGTGTAGTTGGAGCCCCTGAAATTCAGCGCCTGGGTGCTGGTGCGGCGATTGCCGAAGCCCAGCGACGACGAGTTGGAGGCCAGCACATCGGTCTCGGAGTCCAACTGGTTGTAGCGGAAGCTCAGCTTGTTCCGGTCCCCCAGGTTCACATCGAACTTGGCCAGCAGCCGGGAGGCGGGCACCTCCCCGTCGTAGCCCTGGAAGGGGCCGGTCTCATACCCGAAGTTGCTGCTCAGGAAGGAACTCAGCGCCGTCAGGTCCGACTCCAGCACCCGGGTCACTCCCGACCCCGGGGTCTCGCCACCCCGGTTGGCCCGGAAGGTGGTCCCGGGCTCCGTGAGCCCTTCGTTCTCGTAGCTCACGAAGAAGAAGGCCCGGTTCTCGATGATGGGCCCCGAGAGCCACCCGCCGAACTGGCTGTAGTCGAAGGTCCCCACGTCGAACGGGGCCTCACCCGCCTGGTCCCCCACCAGCCCGTCGTCCCGGAACTGGTGATAGATGGAGCCCTGGAGCCGGTTCCCGCCGCTCCGGGTCACCGTGTTGATCCCGGCGCCCACGAAGTTCCCCTGACGGACGTCATAGGGGGCGATGTTCACCTGGATCTGCTCGATGGCGTCCACCGAGATGGGGGCCACCCCGGTCCGGTCCCCGGGCTGCCCCGACAGGCCGAAGGAGTTGTTGAAGTACGACCCGTCCACGGTGATGTTGTTCAGCCGATTGTCGGCCCCGGCCACCGAGAGGTTCCCGGAGATCTGGGGGGTCAGTCGGGCGAAGTCGCTGATGCGCCGGGACACGGTGGGGAGGGTCTCGATGGACTCCCGGTCCACCGAGGTGGCCGCACCGGTGCGGTCCGAACTCAGGACGGCGCCGGACTCGCCGGTGACCGTGATCCCCTCCAGCTCGATGGCGCTCTGGGTGAGGACGAAGGCCAGGTCGGAGGCCACGCCCAGGGTCAGGGAGACGTTCTGACGGGTCTGGGCCGCATACCCGATGAAGGAGACGGTGACCGTGTAGGGCCCCCCCACCCGCATTCCGGGGATGAAGAAGCGGCCGTCATCCCGGGAAACCGCCGTGTAGCGGGTGGCCGAGGGTTCGTGGACCGCCAGCACCGAGGCGCCGGAGAGAGGGGCGTTCTGGGCATCCGTCACGATCCCGGTGACGGAGGAGGTGGTGACTCCCTGGGCCGATGCGGAGTTCGCACCCACCAGCAGAAGGGAGGCCGCCAACAGGGAGACTGTAAGCAGACGTATCATGGCTGTTCCTTGGATTTGGCTCGTGTGGTGACCACGGGGTCGGCACAGGCGGCCACGGACGGGACGGACGTAGTCCCGGGACCCCGGATGGAACGATGGTGAAACCGCCCAGCAGTAAACGGGTGGGGCGAACTGCGACCCGGCGGGAGCCGGACCGGTGCAGGGGTACTGGAAAGATGAGCGGACCGCGCAGGATCCGGCATGGCCATGGGAACACCAGTGATCACGCCCGCACTCTTCGGTAGAGGACCCATCTCCCACGCCCGGAGAATATCCGGGTCAAGCTACAACCCAGTACCCTGCATTGTAACAGCATTGTATACCCCCACGCTCCCCCTCCGGCCACGATGGTTCACAGGGAGCCCCGGGGGGAACCGACGGCGAGGAGGAGCACCCCCGGTGGCCCACGGAGTTCCAGGGCCACCGGAGGGATCCGGGCGTTCCAGGGCTCCACCGGCATCCGGGACGTTCCCCGGAGGCCCTCGGGGATGGGGGGGAGTCAGCGATCCTGGGGGGACTGGAAGAGCGACGTGGAAAGGTACCGGGCCCCCGAGTCCGGGGCGATGCACACCACCCGGGAGTCCGGGCCCAGCTCCAGCGCCACGGCGCACGCCGTCTGGACGATGGCCCCGCTGGACATCCCCACGAAGAGCCCCTCCTCCCGGGCCAAACGCCGGGCGAAGGGGAAGGCCTCCTCTTCCCATGCCATGACCACCCGGTCGATCACCGAGCGGTCCAGATTCTTCGGGATGAAGCCGGGGCCCATCCCCTGGAAGGAGTGCTGCCCCCGCTCATGGCCGGAAATCACCGCCGAGCGGGCGGGCTCCACCGTCACCACCAGCACCTCCGGGATCCGCTCCTTGAGAAAGCGCCCCACCCCGCTGATGGTGCCACCGGTGCCGGAGCCGTAGACGAAGGCGTCCAGGCGCCCCTCCATCTGCCCCCAGAGCTCCGGGGCGGTCATCTCGTAGTGGACCCTGGGATTGGCGGGGTTCTCGAACTGGTTGGGCATCCAGGCCCCCTCCCGCTCCGCGATCTCCTGCGCCACCTCGATGGCGGCCAGCATCCGGCGCTCGGGATCCGTGAGGACCAGTTCCGCCCCGTACGCGGTGAGGGTCCGCTTCCGCTCCTCGCTCATGGAGGAGGGGAGGCAGAGGATGAGGCGGTAGCCCCGGGCGGCGGCCACCTGGGCCAGCCCGATCCCGGTGTTCCCGGAGGTGGGCTCCACGATGGTGCCACCGGGGGGAAGGACCCCCCGGGCCTCTGCATCCAGGATCATCCCCAGCGCCGTCCGGTCCTTGATGGAGCCCCCGGGATTCACCCCCTCCAGCTTCACCCACACCTCCCCCATCCCCGGCTCCACCACCCGGGTGAGGCGGATGACGGGGGTGCATCCGATGGAGCCGTCCACCCGGGTGGGGTCGGCGGCAGAGGTCAGCGGGGGCTGGGGGGTCCGGGTCTCCATGGAGGTCATGACCCGGGTGGGGGGGAAGGGTTCCGGGGCGTCACCCGCCGGGCAGCTCCTCCACCCACTCGGCGATGAAGACGTTGGTCTCCCCGGGTCGCTCCTGGTATCGGTTCGATGCGAACACCAGGAAACGGCCATCGGGGCTGAACTGGGGGAATCCGTCGAAGTCGGGATCAGTGGTGATCCGCTCGATGTTCGACCCGTCGTCGTCGATGAGGAAGAGGTCGAAGCCCCGGCCCGTGGGATCCTCGGCGTTGGAGCTGAAGATGATCCTGCGCCCATCAGGGTGCCAGTAGGGGGCGAAGTCCGCGGCGCCGTTGTCCGTCAGGCGAACCTTGTTGGAGCCGTCTGCGTCCATGACGTAGAGGTCCACCACGCTGGGGCGGATCAGATCCTCCCGCAGCAGCCGCTGGTAGTCCGCCAGCGCCTCCTCGGTGGTGGGGTAGTTGGCCCGGAACACGATCCGGCTCCCATCGGGAGAGTAGAAGGCCCCCCCGTCGTACCCCGGCGAGTTGGTGAGCCGCTGCACATCCGAGCCATCCAGCGCCATGGAGTAGAGCTCCAGGTCTCCATCCCGTGTGCTGGTGAAGATGATCCGGTCTCCCATGGGGGAGATGGTGGCCTCCGCGTCATACGCCCCGGTGTCGGTGAGCTGCACCAGGTTCGAGCCGTCGGGGTCGGCCACGAAGATGTCGTAGGTGGGATAGAGGGGCCACACGTATCCCTGGGCCATGCTGGGGCGGGCAGGGCAGGCCTGATCGTAGTGGTGCGTCGACGAGTAGAGCACCCGGTCGCCGCCGGGGAAGAAGTACGAGCAGGTGGTGCGCCCTTCCCCGGTGCTCACCGGATTGGTCTCCCCGGTGGCCAGATCCATGATGTAGATCTGGTCGCACCCGTTTCCGCCCCTCACCGACGACTGGTAGATGAGCTTCGTCCCGTCGAAGGAGAAGTAGGCCTCGGCGTTCTCCCCCCCGAAGGTGAGCTGCCGGAGGTTCCGCAGCCGGGGTTCGTCCGCCCGCCCCTCCACAGGGATCCCGGCCCCGATGACGAAGTCCGGCCCCGGGCCATGGGCCACCATGGAGACCGGGGCATCCGGGGGCCCGGCATCGCCGGAGGAGGTGTCGGCAGGGCCCTGGCAGGCCACCACGCCCAGGAGAACCAGGAGGGGGGAAATCGAGAAGCGCATGGAACGGGCCATCGGAAAAGAGGAACCGGCCAACAGGGGTGGGGCAATATCGGCGGGAGGGGGGGGGACGTCCACTCGGAGGGTCAGGGGTCTTCCACCTCCAGCATCCGGGGTTCCTCCTCCTCCTCGTCATCCTCCAGGATGCTGGCCGGCCAACGGACGTAGTTCGCCCGGAGGTAGCGCTGCTCCGAGAGGATCATGGGGAAGGGGATACCCGTCTCCTCCAGGAGGAGTGCCACATGCCCCTCCTGCACCCGCACCACCGCCCCCGCCACCGGGGTCTCGCCCCGTCCGGGAAAGCGGATCACCCCCGCCACAGGGTCCCCTCGTTCGAAGGTCACTCCACCGCTCTTGAAGCGGATCCCGTTCTCGGAGCAGTCCACCACGGAGTACTTCACCTCGTCCAGTTCCAGGACGGGGCGGGCACGGCGGGGATACTCGATGCGGTAATGGCTGCGGTCGTGGGGCCAGTTCTTCATCCAGGATGATCCAGTGGGAAGGCCGGGCACGCGGATGATCGAGGGGATTGTATCTCAAGCCCGGGTGGGATGTACAGGGGGAGCGGGGCCCGGGAAGGCCGAACGTCCTTGCCTCCGTGCCGATGCCCTTCCCACCTTCCCCCCTGCGGCCATGGCGTTCCAGGGAACCCCCGGGAACGGTCGCCGCCCCCGCCAGACGAGGAGGAGCCCGATGCTGGAGCCGACGCGGCCTCCTCCGGATGCCCCGGGAGTAGTGAGCCACCACACGATGGAGGATTCGATGTCGACCCGCTTCCCCTTCCGCCCGGGGGCCTCCGGGTCCCGTCCCCCCCGCCGGGGAGGAGTTGCCCCGGTCCGACGTGTGTCCACGCCGGTGGGACTGCTCCTGGCCGCCGTCCTCCTCCCCCTCTCCGCCTCCGCCCAGGAGGCGGACGGCTGGACCCCGGGACTCAGCATGCGCTACCACGCCGTACAGGCCACGGCCCTGTCGCCGGACGGGAGCCGGGTGGCGTGGGTGGTGCGGGCCCCGGTGATGGAAGAGGAGAAGTCGGAGTATCTCAGCCACATCTGGATCGGGAACGCCGATGGGACCCGGGTCACGCAGTTCACCCGGGGAGAGCACTCCGCCACCTCGCCGGCCTTCTCGCCGGATGGTCGTCTCCTGGCCTTCACCTCCTCCCGCTCGGGGAGCAACCAGGTCTGGGTCATCCCGGTGGATGGCGGCGAGGCGGAGCAGCTCACCGATGCCGATCCCGGGGTGGGAAGCTTCGCCTGGTCCCCGGACGGGTCCCAGATGGCCTACACCATGGTGGACCCCGAGTCCGAGGAGGAGAGGGCCGCGAAGCGGGAAAAGCGCGACGTCATCGTGGTGGACCAGGACTTCGATTTCGCCCACCTCTACGTGGTCCCCGTGGCCCCCGACGCCGTGGGGGAGCGGCCGGTCACCCGCCTCACCAGCGGAGATTTCCACGTCACCTCCTTCTCATGGCACCCCGACGGAAGCCGGATCGCCTTCGCCCACGCCCCGGACCCCCGGATCAATACCGGGCGGTTGGCCGGGGACCTCTCGTGGGTGGAGCTGGCGGGGCAGACGGTGACCCCCCTGGTCACCGGGGCCGGGGTGGAGACCAGCCCCCATGTCTCTCCCGACGGACGCCGGGTGGCCTTCGTCTCCACGGGAGACCAGATCGAGCCGGTGGGGCTGGGGGACATCTACCTGGTGGAGGCCGGGGGCGGCACCCCCCGGAAGCTGGCGGATACCCCGGATCGGAGCGCCAACATCCTGGGGTGGACCGCCGATGGTTCCTCCGTCCTCTTCACCGAGTCCGTCCGCACGGAGCGCCATGTTTTTGCGCTGCCGACAGATGGCAGCGCCCCCCGGGCCCTCACCTCGGGAGCCGGTGTGGTGGGTTCCCCCTCCTTCAGTCTGGACGGCCGGCACCTGGCCTTCACCTTCCAGACCCCGGACCTCCCGGCAGATGTCCACGTGTCGCCGGTGACCGGCTTTGCACCCACCCGGGTCTCCGACATCCACGCCGGGGTCCCCCGCCCCGCCATGGGGCGCACCGAGCTCCTCACCTGGCGCTCCGCCGACGGTCGCTTCGAGATCGATGGGCTCCTCACCTACCCGGTGGACTACGAGCCCGGGCGCCGCTACCCCCTGGTGCTCAACGTCCACGGCGGCCCGGCGGGGGTCTTCTCCCAGGGCTTCACCGGGGGACCGGACATCTACAAGACCCAGGTCTTCGCCCAGCAGGGGTACGCCATGCTCCGCCCCAACCCCCGGGGGAGCACCGGGTACGGCAAGGACTTCCGCTACGCCAACATCAAGGACTGGGGCTTCGGCGACTACGAGGACCTGATGGCCGGGGTGGACCATGTGCTGGAGATGGGGGTGGCCCACCCGGACAGTCTCCTCCTCATGGGGTGGAGCTACGGGGGATACATGACCTCCTTCGCCGTGACCCGCACAGACCGCTTTGCTGCCGCCAGCATGGGGGCCGGGCTCCCCAACCTCATCAGCATGACCACCACCACCGACATCGGGGACTACCTGGTGGGGCACATGGGTGGGGAGTTCTGGGATGACTACGAGACCTACGAACGGCACTCGGCCATGTACCGCATCGCCAACGTCACCACCCCCACCCAGGTGATCCACGGGGAGCGGGATCTCCGGGTCCCCTTCACCCAGGGGCAGGAGTTCTACACCGCGCTCCAGCGCCGGGGGATCCCCACCGAGATGCTGGTGCTCCCCCGGACACCCCACGGCCCCCAGGAGCCGAAGCTGCTGATGGAGGTGACCCCCCGGATCCTGAAGTGGTTCGACGGGCACCTCGGGCGGGGGCGACCCGCGACGCAGTAGGGAGCCGCCGGGGCGCGCCCCCGGGAAGGCACGCCCGTCAGGACGACGAAAGAGGGGGGGAGGGATCCGCGGATCCCTCCCCCCTCTCTGCTTCGCCGGTACCCGCCGGGCAGCACCGGCCCGGTCGGTCCCAGGATGATGGGGCCGGCGTCAGACCCGGACGCTGAGCCCGTCCGACAGGGTGTTCCGGTACGCCTTCCAGGCCGGGATGAGCCCGATGAGGAAGCCCGCCACCACCACACCCCCCAGGTAGGCCATCTCCACCCATCCCAGGGGACGGATGGGGATGAAGAGGCCGAAGCGATTCTCAACCGGGGCCTGGGCCAGGAAGATGAGGATGTACACCAGCGCCACCCCGAAGAGGGCGCCCAACATGGACAGCAGCCCCGACTCGAAGACCAGGAGGGAGAGGATCCGTCCCGGCCCCGCCCCCACCGCCCTGAAGATGGCCATCTCCCGCCGCCGGGCCTCCAGGGAGGTGTAGAGGGAGACCAGCATCCCCAGCAGCCCCACCAGGAGCACGAAGACCGTCACCACCACCAGCCCCTGCTCGGCATACCCCACGGTGCGCCACATCTCCGCCAGCGTCACCCCCGGGATGATGGCGGTGAGCGCCTCCTCCTGGTCGGTGTTCACTTCCCGCTGGAGCCGCAGCGTCTCCACCCGGGAATTGGCCCCCAGGAGGAAGGATGTGACCTGCGTGGGGGTCAGGTCCATGGCCAGGACCTCTTCTGCCGGGGTCTCCATTCCCGGCATGGGGGGAGCCCCGGCCCGCCAGTCCACATGAAGGGCCTCGATCCCCTCCAGGCTGGTGTAGACCGCCCGGTCCACCGGGGTGGAGGTCCGCTCCAGGATCCCCACGATGGTGAAGGGGAGATTGTCGTGCTGGATGAAGGTGGTGCTCCCGATCCCATGGGAGAGGACGATGTTGTCCCCCACCTGGTACCCAAGGGAGTTGGCCACCTCGTTCCCCAGCACCACGTCGAACAGCCCGCCCAGTCGCTCGCCCGCCGCCAGCTCCAGCTCGGTGCCCTGTCGGTAGCGGAAGTGCTCGAAGAAGGCATCGCTGGTGCCGATGACCCGGTAGCCCCGGTGGCTGTCCCCCAGGGAGTAGGGGATGGTCCAGGCCACAGCCGGGTGGTCCGCCCACTTCTGGTAGGTGTCGTAGGAGACATTCTGGGTGGGGGATCCCAGCCCGAAGACCGAGTAGAGGAGGAGCTGGGTGGTCCCCCCCCGGGCCCCCACGATGAGGTCGGTCCCGGAGATGGTACCGGAAAAGCTCTCCCGCATCCCCACCCGGACATTCTCCACCCCCACCAGGAGCGCCACACTCAGCGCGATGGAGAGGACGGTCAGGAAGGAGGTGAGGGCGCGGTTCCGCAGCGAGCGGGCTGCAAGCGACAGGAGCAGCATGTCAGCTCTCCACCCTGGAGGCGGCGTTGATCTCGGGGAGGGACAGTCCCCGGTCGAACAGGTCCATCAGTCGCTCGTCGTGGCTGACGAAGATGAGGGTGGCCTCCGCATCCTTGCAGCAGTCGAAGAGCAGCGAGAGGAAGGCCTCCCTCCGGTTGGCGTCCAGCGCCGAGGTGGGCTCGTCCGCCACGATGAGCCCCGGGGCTCCCAGGAGGGCCCGGGCCGCCGCCACACGCTGCTGCTGACCCACGCTGAGCTGGGTCACCGGCTTCCCGATGAAATCCCCCAGACCCAGGCGCCGGGCCATGGCGGCGGCGGCCTCCTCCAGCGGCTCACCCCCCAGGCGCTCCCGGCGGGCCCGGTTGATCCGGCAGGGGAGGGCGATGTTGTCCAGCACGGTGAGGTAGGGGATCAGGTTGAACATCTGGAAGATGTACCCCAGGTGCTCCGCCCGGAACGCGTCCCGGCGGGATCCGGACATGGTGGTGAGGTCCCGCCCCAGGACCTCCACCTTCGTCCGGTCACCGCTTGTTCCACCGTCCAGCACTCCGGCCAGGATCCCCAGCAGCGTCGTCTTTCCGCTCCCCGAGGGCCCATGGAGGAAGACCCGCTCTCCGGCGGGGACGATGAGGGACTGGATGTCCAGGACCACGGGACCGGTCCTGTAGGAAAAGGTCAGGTTCTCGATCGAGACCGCGTTCTCCATCGAACTCCCGGTGAAGGGCTGTGGAATGGGGGGCGGCAATAGACGACGCCCCGCGGATGGAAACCCGCGGGGCGTCGTGAAGTCCGGTTGAGGACCCCCGGGAAGGCTGCTTCGCTGCGACCTACTCGGAGTAGGGGGAGATCCTCATCCCCACGAGCTGGTAGCCGGAGACCCCGTAGATGCTCTCGATGTCCTCGATGGCCAGGGTACCCTCGATCCAGATGGGCTCCCACCACTCCACCTTGGCCTTCCGATTCCCGTCCATATGCACATGGACGATCTGGTTGGGGGGGGGAGGCGGGGTGTGGATGCAGGCGCCGAAGTACGGAACCAGGAGGAACTCGCTCACCTGCTCGGCGAAGTCCTCCAGCGGAACCATGAAGCCCGGAATCTTGATCTCCTTGCCATTCAACTGCTGGAGCACGTCGGTCATCTCGCCGTTCTCGTAGTTGAGGCCGGCCAGGGTCCGCCAATCCACTTCCACCGGCTCGCCGGCAGGCGTTTCGGCAATGGCCCGGAGCAACTCGGCAGCAGGGGTTTCGCTGGCCAGGAGTGCCTGGTTCGAGACCGTCCTCGGCGCCAACGAGAAGGCCAGAAGGCCCATCAGGGCCACCGTTCCCACCTTCAAGACAACCCGGCCATTGCCGGTGGCTCCCTTGATCTCCGTCATCCGTCAACCTCCGTCCAGTTCCAGCTCAGATGGATCGACCCCAGACATGATACGCCACTATCACCCCCAGGGTCCAGTGCTGTTCCCCCGGGGCTCCGACCGGTCATCCCCGCAACCGCGCGTTCACAACGCCCCCGGCAGCGCCCCCGCAGCAGGGCGGAACCGCCCGGGCCTCCCGTGCTGCGCTGTACACCCCCAGCGTTGCCCCCGCAGCAGGGCGAAGTCTCCCGGGCCTCCCGTGCTGCGCTGTACACCCCAGCGTTGCCCCCGCAGCAGGGCGGGGTCTCCCGGGCCTCCCGTGCTGCGCCCCCGCAGCAGGGCGGGGGCGTCAGCCCCCCCGGAGGAGCATGGGGCCCAGGGGGCGCCCACCCACCAGGTGCATGTGGAGGTGATACACCTCCTGCCCCCCATGGTCCCGGCAGTTGACGATCAGACGGTAGCCATCCGCGGCAATCCCCTCCTCCCGGGCCAGCCGGGCGGCAACAGTGAACATCCGGCCCAGCGCCGCTTCGTCGGAGGGCTGCACGTCGTCGGCCGTGGGGATCACATGGTTGGGGACCACCAGGATGTGCACCGGCGCCTTGGGATCGATGTCCCGGAAGGCGGTCACCAGCTCGTCCTGGTGGACGATCTCCGCAGGGATCTCCCGGCGGACGATGCGGCTGAAGAGGGTATCGGCGGACATGGGAACTCCCGAGGCGACAGGGTGGGGATGGCCGGTCCGGGGCCGGGGCTCCGGGCGGAGGCCGGGTACAGCACGAACGCCCCCGTCCCTCAGATGCGGGAGCGGGGGCGTCCGGAATGGAGCTGCAGGGTGGTTCGGCCCCCTACTTCTCTTCCTTGTACATCACGTGCCGACGCAGCACCGGATCGTAGCGCCTCAACTCCATGCGCTCCGGATTGTTCCGCTTGTTCTTCGTGGTGGTGAAGCGGTGGGAACTCTCGGTACTGGCCATCTTGATGAAGGTCCGGGGACCTGTCTTCTTCGCCATGCTCTCCTCCCGGTCGCGACCTGCCTGCGGCTCAAGCCCCTAATGATGATGGAGCGGGGCCTCCTCGTCCAGTCCCTCGTCGTCACCCGTGTCCATGATCCACTCCGGGAAGGGGTCTTCCAACTCCCCGCCCTCCTGCCACCGTTCCATCTCCCGGTCGGTGAGGAGGCATCCCGCAAGGAGGTCCCGGAGGGGCTCCGCCGGCATCTCCACACCGATGAAGACGATCTCCTGCCGGCGATCCCCCCACGGCTCCTCCCAGTCCCGGAAGAGGAGAGACCGATCCTCCGGGTCCAGCTCCTCCACCTGCTCCGGGTGCGCCGCCCACCAGGGAGCCGCCGGGGCGAAGGTCCTTACCGTTCCGGCCTGACTCACGATTCCCGCCAGCTCCATCCGGGTGGCCAGCCAGAAGAAGCCCTTCACCCGGATCACCCCCGGCCAGTCCGCATGGAGGAAGGACCAGAACCGCCCGGGATGGAGGGGGCGGCGGGCCCGGAAGACGAAGGAGGAGATCCCGTACTCCTCGGTCTCGGGGACATGCCCCCCCTGGAGCTCCTGGAGCCACCCCGGCGCCTGGGAGGCCTCCTCGAAGTCGAAGCGCCCGGTGTCCAGGATCCGGTCCAGCGCCACCTTCCCGAAGGAGCTGGGAATGAGCTCCGCCTTGTGGTTCAGGCTCCGGAGCATGGCCAGCAGATGGTCCAGTTCCAGCGGCGACACCAGGTCCGCCTTGTTCACCACGATGACGTCGGCGAACTCCACCTGGTCGGTGAGAAGGTCCACCAGGTTCCTCTCGTCCTCCCCACCCAGCGACTCCCCCCGGTCCTGCAACGTCTCCTGGGAGTTGAAGTCCCGGGTGAAGGCCGCCGCGTCCACCACCGTGACCATGGTGTCCAGGCGGGCGAACTCCGAGAGGGAGGCCCCATCCTCATCCTCGAAGGTGAAAGTGGCGGCTACGGGGAGGGGCTCAGAGATCCCGGTGGACTCCACCAGGAGGTAGTCGAAGCGCCCCTCCAGGGCCAACTGCTTCACCTCCACCAGCAGATCATCCCGGAGGGTGCAGCAGATGCAGCCGTTGGTCATCTCCACCAGCCGCTCCTCGGTGCGGGAGAGCGCCGCCTCCCCCCCCCGCACCAGCGAGGCGTCGATGTTCACCTCCGACATGTCGTTGACGATGACCGCTACCCGCTTCCCCTCACGGTTGGAGAGGACGTGATTGAGGAGCGTGGTCTTTCCGGCCCCCAGGAAGCCGGAGAGGACGGTGACGGGGAGGCGCTGCTGCATGGCGATGATCCGGAAGGGAGGATGGGAGGGGAGTCCAGGCCGGGGCCTTGCTCGATGTGATATTGAGATTACATTATCATTATTGGGAAGGCAAGCGTTGCCCGCCGGAAGGCGGACCTCCCCCCCGACGATCCACTCCCGGGGAGCCCCGGGCGGGCACGTTGTCGAAGGGATGAGAAAGAGGTATCATTACCGAATTCCCTTGCCATCCTGATCCGATCCCGTCCGGGTGCGCATGTCCCGGCCGTCATCCTGAATTTCGTCCCCGAGGTTGTCCTCCCATGGAGAAGCTCCGCGACCCGCACGCCTGGGCCATCGCTGCACCGCTTCTGTGCGCCGTTCACTGTGCCGCCACCCCGCTCCTCGTCCTCTTCCTCCCTGCCCTGGCCCTGACCCATGGGCAGGAGGCCGTCCTCCTGGGGCTCTCCGCCGTGGTGGCGCTGATGGCTCTGGTCCCTGGAATCCGGGTCCATGGCCGACCGGAGGTCTTCATCCCCCTGGCGCTGGGCGTCTTCGTCTGGGGAGCTGCCCTGGCCCACTGGCTGCACCCCATCCCGGAGCCCGTGGCCTCCTCGGCGGGGGCACTGGCCATTGCCGGCGCCATCTTCTGGAATGCCCGCCTCCGTCACCGGGTGTCGTGTGAGGCCTGCGTGGTCCACTCCAGCTCCTCCATGTCCTCCGCCGTCACCGCCCCGGCACCCGTGGGAGAGCGGGTACGCTAGTCCCGGTTCCCGGACCGGGAGGGTGGTCCGGGGGTGCCCCGGTTCCACTGGCCCGCTCGGGGAGGTAGTTTCAGCATGGGCCACCCCGGCGCGCCGGGGTCCCGGGCAGTGGGTGCCCCGGGTCGAGCCGAAGGCTTTCCATGCCTGGCATGGGCGGGTTCGGGGCCGATATCCATGCTATGAATGGGAGGTTCCCATTGGAACGTGATACGGCACAGCGTCGGGCCATCCGGTCGGTCCTGGATGAGGCTGGGCGACCCCTCAGCCCCCGGGAGGTCCTGACGGCCGGGCGGGACCATGTCCCGTCGCTTGGAATGGCCACGGTCTACCGGACGCTGAACGGACTGGTGACCGAAGGAGCCCTCACCGCGGTGGAGCTCCCTGGAGAGCCCCCTCGTTACGAAGTCTCCGGCAAACCCCACCACCACCACTTCCACTGTCGGCGGTGCGACCAGGTCTTCGAGGTTCCCGGCTGTCCCGGGAACCTGGGGGCGGTGGTTCCCAAGGGATTCCAGCTCGAGGCCCACGAGGTGGTCCTGTACGGCAGTTGCGCGCAGTGTGCGTGAGCACCCCCGTCCAGCGGGGTTGACAGCCGCTCGCTGCGCGGTGTAAGCTGCGCAACGCCATTGGGGATTGCGGGGCGGGTCCGCCCGTCGTCCGTCCCCTGGACCCCTATCCACATGGAGTGGATCACGCGCATGGCCGGTCGACCCCTCACAGGCGTACACGTCATTCGACTTACCAGCCTTCTCATCGTACGGGATGGGGAGGGGGTCGATCGTGTGCGTCCGGAACGGCAGGAGTCGACGGGCTGAGTCCTCCATGGACTCGGATGCACACGGGCCCTCTCCCCCGGGAGAGGGCCCGCTTCGTTTACCCCGGAGCCGGAGACCGGACACGATGGCCAGGATCCTCGTTCTAGACACCACCCTGCGGGATGGTGAGCACACCCCGGGCGCCGTGCTCACCCCGGGGGAGAAGCTCCGCATGGCCCACGAGATCGAGGCGCTGGAGGTGGACATCATCGACGCCGGAATCCCCGGGCGGTCGGCGGACGGGTTCGAGGGGGTCAGGAAGATCGCCCAGTCGATCCGGCGCCCCATCATCAGTGCCCTGAGCCGCACCGGAGACGAGGAGATCCGCCTGGTGGCGGCGGCCCTGGAAGGGGCGGAGCGCCCCCGGATCCACGTGGTGCATGCCACCTCGGACCTGCAACTCCGGCGCGGGGGGATCTCCCGGGACGAGTGCATCGACCGTGTGGGACAGGCGGTGCGACGGGCCCGGGAGTACGCCGACGACGTCCAGTTCTCCGCCTCGGACGGAAGCCGGAGCGACCCGGACTTCCTGGCAGCGGTGGTGGCGGAGGCGCTGGCGGCGGGCGCAGGGACCATCAACATCCCCGACAGCATGGGCCACACCCTCCCCGGAGAATACGGCGCGCTGATGATGAACCTCCTGGAGGGGGTGCCCTCCCTCCAGGGTGCAGTGCTGTCCGCCCACTGCCACAACGACCTGGGGCTGGCGGTGGCCAACACCCTCGCGGCGGTGCAGGCCGGAGCCCGGCAGGTGGAGTGCACCCTCACCGGGATCGGGGAGCGGGCAGGAAACGCCGCGCTGGAGGAGGTGGTCATGGCACTCCACCTCCGTCGGGAGCGGCTGGGGCACGACACCGGCGTCCGCCTGAACCACATCCACCGGGCGTGCCGCTTCCTGTCGGCCCTCACGGGGCTGCACTCCCCGCCCAACAAGGCGGTGGTGGGATCCGGTGCCTTCGCGGTGGGTGCCCGTGAGGCAGAACCCGGCGCTCCCTACCCCCTGATGTCCCCGGCCATGGTGGGGCATCCGGGAGACCACCCCCGACTGGGGACCACCGCCGACCGGGACACGCTCCGGGATCGGTACACGGCGCTGGGTTACGAACTGGAGGAGGACGAGTTGGACCGGGCCCACCGGCTGATGCTGGTGCTGGCCACCCAGAAGAAGGACATCCTGGACGAGGACCTGCTGGCCATCCTGCACCATGGCACCTGGTCCGACGTCCCCTCGGTGTGGAAGCTGGAGTTCCTGGAGGTGACCTGCGGGGCGGCCATGTCGTCGGCCAGGGTGGTCCTCATCCGGGATGGTACCCCTACCAGGGAGGCTCAGGCCGAGGGGGACGGCCCCCTGGCGGCGGCCTTCGCGGCGGTGGATCAGCTTACGGACGCCCTGGTGGAGTTGGAGGATCTGCAGATCAGGGCGGCCACCCCCGGCCGGGATGCGGTGGGGGAGGCCAACCTCCGGGCCCGTGTCCGGGGGCGGAGTTTCGCAGGACACGCGGCAGACACCGACGTGGTGACCGCTTCGGTGCGGGCCTACCTGCAGGTGCTGGACAAGGCGGAGCACGCCACCACCCTGGAGGCCCGGGAGTTGGAGAAATACGCGGACATGTGGGGGGTCTGACCTTCCCCCTGTAGGACCGGACCCGCCGGAGGGCATCCTTCTCCCGCGGATCCGGAGCACGACCGGGGACTCTCCCGGGGCCGGGCGCCGTACCGGCCGACCACACTCAACCCTTGCAGGACGGACGGGTGCCAGACGCCCCCGGCCGACCCGGCTCCCACGGAGCCACAGGAGATCGACCATGGCCTTTCCCGAGACCCGATGGATCTGGAAGAACGGCGAACTCGTCCCCTGGGACGAAGCCCGGATCCACGTCATGAGCCATGTGGTGCACTACGGATCCTCGGTATTCGAGGGGATCCGCTGCTACGACACCCCGGAAGGCCCCTCCATCTTCCGACTGGACGAGCACCTTCGCCGATTCCGGGATTCGGCCCGGATCTACCGGATGGAGACGGGCTTCACGGTGGAGCAGTTCCGGGACGCCTGCCATGAGCTCATCCGGGCCAACGAACTCCGGGAGGGGTACATCCGCCCCATCAGCCTGCGTGGATATGGCGCCGCGGGGGTGAATCCCAAGGGGAGCCCGGTGGACACCTATCTCATCTGCTGGCCCTGGGGGGCCTACCTGGGTGCCGGGGCGCTGGAGAATGGGGTGGACGCCTGCATCTCCACCTGGGCCCGGCCGGCCCCCAACACCTTCCCGGCGCTGGCCAAGGCGGGGGGGAACTACCTGAACAGCCAGCTCATGAAGATGGAGGCGGAGCTGAACGGCTACGCCGAGGCCATCGGGCTGGGCCCTGACGGGCTGGTGAGTGAGGGGAGCGGGCAGAACCTGTTCGTGGTGCGGGACGGCACCCTCATGACCTCGGCTCTGGATGGCACCCTGCTTCCGGGAATCACCCGGGACTGTGTCATCACCCTGGCCCGGGCACTGGGGATTCCGGTGCAGGAGCGGTCGATCCCCCGGGAAGTCCTCTACGTGGCCGACGAGGTCTTCTTCACGGGAACCGCCGCCGAGATCACCCCGGTGCGGAGCATCGACCGGATCTCCGTGGGGAGCGGCAAGGCCGGGCCCCTGACCCTCCAGCTCCAGAAGGAGCTGCTGGACATGGCCCGGGGGGTGAGTGAGGACCGGTACGGCTGGCGCTCCCTGGTGCGGCTCCCGGCCCGTCCCGGCGTGTCCTGAGTCGCAGCAGGTCCACAGGAGAAACGCCCTGGAGCCGCTGAGGTTCCGGGGCGTTTCTGTATCCGGGGTCTGGTTCCCCCGCATCCGTCCCCGGCGATCCCACCCCGGTGGCCGGGGGATATCCCATCCAGGGTAGGCACCCGCCCCAGCCCGGTGTCGGCCCGGCCTCCTGCAGGCAGGACACTCCCCCGCCGGCCCACCGCAGCGCCTCCCTTCCCATCGGATGTCTAACGCTTCCCCGGTCTCCGTCGTCCATGTGGTGAAGGCCCGGAGGAGCCGGTGGCAACGGGTCGAAGGTGCAGGACGAGGTCCACGCGGTACCGGCGGCGCCGGATCGCTTTCCCAGCGGAGAACATCATGAAGACCACGAGACATATCCCGATTCTCACCATTGCCCTGGTGATGGCCACCGCCCTCCCCCTGGCCGCCCAGCAGGGGGCCCGGGGCGACCGGAACGGCTCCGGGCAGGGGGTCGCAGCCCAGCGGGGAATGCAGGGACAGCAGGCCCGCGGCGCCCGTCAGGGCGTGGGCGACCGGGGGCAGCAGGCCCGGGAAGCACGGGGCCAGGAGGCCCGTGGAGCCCAGCAGGGAGGGGCGGACCGGGGGATGCAGGGGATCGAGCGGATCCTGGGTCTCTCCACGGTGCTGGAGCTCACGGATGCCCAGGTGCAGAACCTGAACACGCTCCGGGTGCAGGGGCTGGAGCGGCGGGAGGCGCTGCGGGGAGAGATGGCCCGGATCCGGTCCGATCTGGCCGCCGGGCAGGTGACCCGGGAGGAGGCCCGGGAGCGGATGGAGACGCTGCGGGCAGAGAACCCCCGGAATGCCGCCGCCCAGCCGGTGCAGGAACTCCTGACGGAGGAGCAGCGGACGAAGCTCCAGGAGCTGGCGCGCAGCGGCCGCCGGGGGGAGTTGCAGGGACGGGGGGGTCTCCGGGGAGGTGGCCCGGCGGCGCCCGGTGGCCAGAGGGGCCGGCGGCGCTGATCCCGTCGCCACCCTCCCCGATGGAGGGCGGTTCCCCGCGCCCTGAACCAGAGGAAAGCCCCTCCCGGCACGCCGGGAGGGGCTTTCCTGTGCACTACACCAGGGCGTCCGCCTCCTCCTCACCGGTGGAGGGGAGGGCGTGGATGGCTCCCTCCAGGGGGAGGAGGACGGTGAAGACGGTGGAGCCCCGCCGGGACTCCACCCGGATGTCCCCCCGGTGCTGCCGCCGGATGATCCGCTGCACGATGTCCAGACCCAACCCGGTCCCCTCCCCCATCTCCTTGGTGGTGAAGAAGGGCTCGAAGATCCGGGGGAGGACCTCCGGAGGGATGCCGGGGCCGTCGTCCTCCACCTGCACCATCACCCCCTCCGGCGTCGAACAGGCCCGGAGGGTGAGGGTGCCCCCGGGCCCCATGGCGTCCAGCGCGTTGTCGATGAGGTTGGTCCAGACCTGGTTCAACTCCCCTGCGAAGCCCTGGATCTCCGGCAGCTCCTCCTCGAAGTCCTGGACCAGCCGCACCTTCCTCTCCCGCAGGGCGTGCCCCAGCATCACCAGCGTCTGCTCCAGCCCCCTGCGCACATCCACCGGCTCGGGGTCCGGCGCCCGGTCCATGTGGGAGTAGCTCTTCACCGAGGAGACCAGGTGGGTGATGCGCCCGGCGGCCTCGCTGATGTCCTCCAGGATCCGCTGGCTGGCGATTCCCCCCTCCAGCCACTGGATCATGGCAGGAAGGGCGGCGGCGGGGACGGAGCGGGCCATCCGCTCCATGTCCTCGAGACGGAAGCCGGCGCTGACCAGGGTCTCTGCCGGCATCCACGATTCAGGGACCCCCCTCTCCTCCAGCCAGTCCGAGAGCTGGTCCTCCAGCTCCGACCGGCGGACCGGGGAGAGGGCCCCGGAACGGGGCCTCTCCGCCACCTCCAGGCGGAGCGCCTCCACCGCCTCCAGCGCCGCCGGGCCTGCGCCGCACCCCGCCACCGCCACCACCAGCCCGGGCATGAGGGCCAGCCGCTCCAGGAGTTCGGCAGCGTTCCGGGACACCGAGGCCGCAGGGTTGTTCAGCTCATGGGCCAGCCCGGCGGACAGCCGTCCCAGAGCCATCATCTTGTCCCGCTGCTGCTCGATCCGGGTGGCGTCCCGCACCCGGTCCGAGAGGAGCGCCACCAGCCGCTGCCCCAACTCCGGCGAGAGGGATAGCAGTTCCGGGAAGCGGTCCCGGGAGAGGCGGAGCACACGTCCGGCGGTCATCCCCACCACGACCCCGCTGTAGTGGGTCATCCGTGAGAAGGGGAGGAGCCCGGTGACCGCCCCCCTCAGGTAGCTGGCCCAGAGGGCCACATGGCTCCCCTCCCGGAAGAAGATCCGGGCCTCCCCCTCCAGCAGGATGAACATCTCCCTGGCCTCCGAACCCTGGGCCACGAACCGGTCCTCGGGCTGGAAGGAGAGGTGCTCGGCGTTGGCCGCCAGCCAGTCCAGCACCTCGTCGGGGAGATCCTGGAGGATGGGGAGCCCCCTGAGGTCATCCCGACCCGGAGGCGCATCGAGGGGCTGGAGCATGGCGGGTCCTCCCATCAGAGCTGGGTGCGGTCCACGAAGCACCACCCCCACGTCTCCCCCGGCTCCATGGAGCGGGCGATGGGGTGCCGCGTGTCCTCGTGGTGCCGGGTGGCGTGACGATTCTTCGACGAGTCGCAGCACCCCACATGCCCGCAGGTCATGCAGATGCGGAGGTGCACCCACCGGTCCCCGGTGGCGAGGCACTCCTCGCATCCGGGGGCGGAGGGGGAGACCACCCGGATGGACTCCAGGTGGCTGCACCCCCCGGAGGTCCGGGGGTCGGGAACCAACGCCACGGAGGCCTCCATGTCCAGGGGTGTGCGGTCGGGCCGGGACCAGGAGGGAGCCACGGGTCGCTCCGGGGGCGGCGGGTCGGGGGACGGGGGATCGGAGACGGCGGCGGCAGCGGCGGCTGCGACGGGAAGGGGGGCGGCCCCGGGAGCGAGGGGGTCCCGCCGGAGGGCCTCCGCCAGGTCGGCCACCTGGGCGTCGGCCATCCCCAGGGAGCGGGCCAGCCCGGAGCAGATCCCCACCAGTCCCTCCAGCTCCTCCGCCACCACCACCGAGGCGCCGCTGGCCTCCAACCCCGGCACCTCCACGCCGTGGCGGGTCCGCACGAAGATGGGGAGATCCGGGCGTTCCATGGACGCCACCGTGGCCACCTGAGCGGCCCGCACCGGCGGGTCGTCCAGGAGGAGCAGCGCCGCGGCCCGCTCCACCCCCAGCTCCCGGAGCACCGCCGGCCGGCCGTAGTCCCCCCGGAGCACCGCCCCACCGGCGGCGGCGGCCTCCCGGGCTCCGTCGGGGCTGAGGGTGGCCACCACGAAGGGGACCCCGCTGCGCTGCAGCAGGGGGACCAGCCGACGGGCACCGGCGCCGTACCCTGCCACGATCACGTGGTCCTCCAGGGTCGGGAGGCTGCCCCCTGCTCCGTCCCCCTCCACCTGCATCCCGTCGGGGTCGCTCCCCCGTCCCTGGCTCTCCTCCCGACGCCGCAGCTCCCAGCGGGCCGCCAGGACACCGCCCCCCTTCGCCAGGAAGGGGGTGGCCACCATCAGGAGCACGCTGGAGGCGGTGAAGATTCCCACCCCCTCCTCCCCGGCCCCTCCGGGGGTGAGTCCCACCGCCGAACCCGCCTGGAGCAGCACGAACCCGAACTCCCCCACCTGGGAGAGGAGGACCCCCACCATGAGCGACACCGGAGCGGCGTACCCCAGCCATCGCACCGCCACTCCGGTGGTGACGGTCTTCACCACCACCACGGCCACCACCACCGCAAGGATGACCGGGAGGTTCGAAAAGAGGAAGGAGAGGTCCACCAGCATCCCCACCGAGACGAAGAAGGTGGCGGAGAAGAGGATCTGGAGGGGGAGGATCTCCATCATGGCGTGCTGGCTGAACTCGCTCTCGCTGACGATGAGCCCCGCCAGGAAGGCTCCCAGGGAGAGGGAGAGCCCCATGAGGGAGGTGACCCAGGCGGTGCCGAAGCAGATGCTCACGATGGCCAGGAGGAAGATCTCCGGCGAGCAGGTGCGGGCCACCCGCTCCAGCACCGGGGGCATGAGGCGCCGGGCCAGGACCAGCACCGCCACCACCACACCGGCGGCCTTCAGCACCGCCACCCCCACGTCGGCCGCAGTCCCCCCCTGCCCCGCCAGGATGGGGACCAGGAAGAAGGCGGCCACGGTGGCCAGGTCCTGGAAGATCAGGAGCCCCAGCGCCGCCTGCCCCTGCTCCGAGTCCATCTCATGCCGGTCCGCCAGCAGTTTGAGGATGATGGCGGTGGAGGAGGTGAGGGCCACCAGGAGGCCGGTGAAGAGGGCGGCCTGCCAGGCCACCCCCAGCGCCATGGCCACCCCGGCGGTGACGGCGGTGGCCAGCGCCACCTGCAGCCCACCGCCGCCAAAGATCACCCGCTGGATCCGGGCCAACTGCCCCAGGGAGAACTGGATCCCGATGGTGAACAGGAGGAGGATGACCCCGATCTCGGCGGCGGCCTCCACCACCACCGGATCGCTGACGATCCCCAGTCCGCCGGGACCGATGACGATGCCCGCCAGCAGGAAGCCCACGATGGGGACGATCCCGAAGGAGAAGGCGATGAAGGCCACCACCGTTCCCCCCAGGAGGAGGGCCACGATCTCCGGCAGGTAGGCCGCCGCGCTCACACCGTCCCCAGGACCCGGTGGATGAAGTGCACCGCCACCGAGCCCTCCCCTACCGCCGAGGCCACCCGCTTGATGGAGTCGGCCCGCACGTCCCCCGCCGCGAAGATCCCCGGGACGCTGGTCTCCAGGAGGAACGGCGACCGCTCCAGCGGCCACTCCGCCAGATGGTGGGGCTGCAGGTCCGGGCCCGTGAGGATGAACCCCCGGGAGTCCAGCGCCACCACCCCGTTCAGCCACTCCGTGGGGGGCGCGGCCCCGATGAAGGAGAAGAGGTATCCGGTGGAGACCTTCCGCCGCTCTCCGCTGGCCCTGTCCTCCAGAACCAGGCACTCCAGGCGGTCCTCTCCCACGCAGCTCCGGACCTCGTGCTGCAGGAGGACCTGGATGTTGGGGGTCTCCCGGATCCGGTCCACCAGGTAACGGGACATCTTCTCCTCGATGGAGTCCCCCCGGACCACCATCACCACCCCGTCCGCGTGATCGGCGAAGTGGAGCGCCGCCTGCCCGGCGGAGTTCCCCGCCCCCACCATGTAGACGGTCTCCCCCTGGCACCCCAGCGCCTCGGTCATGGTGGCGCCGTAGAACACCCCCTTTCCGGTGAGGGGGTCGGCCCCCTCCGCCGGGAGCCTGCGCCAGGTCACCCCCAGCGAAAGCATCAGGACGTGGGCACTCACCTCGCTCCCGTCCGCCAGGGTGACATGCTTGTAGGGACCCTCCACCCGGAGCCCGGTGGCGGTCTGGGGGGTGAGGATCTCCACCCCGAAGCGCTTCGCCTGCGTGACCCCCCGCCGGGCCAGGTCGGCGCCGGAGAGCCCGGAGGGGAAGCCCAGGTAGTTCTCGATGCGGGAGCTGGTCCCGGCCTGCCCCCCCGGGGCCTGCTCCTCCACCATCACCGTGCTGAGCCCCTCGGAACCGCCGTACACCGCCGCCGCCAGTCCCGCCGGTCCGGCTCCGATGATCACCAGGTCGTGGAATCGCTCGCTGGGCCGGGTCCGGAGCCCCACGTGGCGCCCCAGCTCCAGGAGGGTGGGGGCCCGCAGCCGTTGACCGTCCTCCAGGACCACCAGCGGGAGGCGTGCAGAGGGGGCGCTCCCTCCTTCCTGGCCCCCGTTCCGGCTCTCAGACGGATCGCCCTCCCTACCCCCTGGACCATCACCGCGGTCGCGTCCAGCCGCCTCCGCCCCCAGGAACCCCGCAGCCTCGTCGGACCCCTCCACATCCAGGAACCGGTATGGCACCTGGTTCCGGGCCAGGAAGTCCCGGAGCGCGTGGCTCTCCTTCGACCAGCGGTCTCCCACCACCGTCACCCCCTGGAAGGGAGGCCGCCACGCCCCCTTCCACTCCTCCAGGAGGTCGTCCAGGATGGGGAAGAGCTTCTCCTCGGGAGGGTCCCACGGCTTCAGGAGGTAGTAGTCCACCTGGGAGCGGTTGATAGCGGAGATGGCGGCGTCGGTGTCCGCGTAGGCCGTCAGGAGGGCGCGCTTGCTGGCGGGAAACCGCTTCCGGGCCTCCTGGAGGAAGGCC
The DNA here is from genome assembly GCA_964420725.1 of uncultured Gemmatimonadaceae bacterium. Classification (GTDB taxonomy): domain Bacteria; phylum Gemmatimonadota; class Gemmatimonadetes; order Longimicrobiales; family Gaopeijiaceae; genus CAYQVI01. Next base: position 32,396 of record CAYQVI010000013.1, read on the forward strand.
ACGCCGTCCATCCGGGGCATGCGCTGGTCGGAGAGGAGGAGCGCCACCGGCTCCCTCTTCGCCTCCAGTTCATCCAGCGCCTCCAGCGCCTCCTCCCCGGAGCCCGCCCTCAGGACCCGGTACTCGTTCCCGTAACGCCTGCGGAGATCCCGGGCGATGGCACCCAGGACCTGCGGGTCGTCGTCCACGGTGAGCAGAACGGGCTTGATCATGGGTCCAGGGGTGGCGGGGAGAAGGAGAGGGCGTGGAAGAGTACCGTTCCGGGTTCCACCGGGCCTTCGCCGGGGGCGTGGCCCCGGCCGCCCCGGCGGGATCCTACCGCCAGAAGGTGATCCCCCCGGCCATCTGGGGCACATCCACCCGGGCGGCCACCTGCCTCGCCGCCAGGTCGATGATCTCCACGGTCCCCGGTTCGGACCCCACCCCCTCCACGGAGACGAAGGCGTAGCGGTCGTCCGGGGAGATCACCACCCCGTGGACGAAGCTCCGGGCGGTGGGGATCCGGGCCAGCTCCTCCCCGGCGACGGCGTCGAAGATGGACACCGAACCGCCCCGCTTGTTCGTCCCCACCAGGAGCGACCCGTCCCGGGTGACCGCCAGGTTGTAGACCCCCTCCCCCGCCGGAAAGCGCCGCTTCAGGGTCCAGTCCTCCACCCACACCTCCACGATCTCGTCGCTCCGGTTGCACGCCACGAAGATGGTGCGGCCGTCGGCAGAGGGCTGGGCCCAGGTGGGGGAGCACTCCGCAGGGGGCATGGCGTGGGCGAGATGGGAGGAGGCCGGGGCGCCGTGTCCCTGGTGCTCCCCATGAGCGCCGTGCCCCTGCCCGCCCCCGGGCGCCCCCATCATCCCATGCTCCCGCCCCGGGGCCAGCAGGAAGTGCCGCCCCACCGAGAGATCCCAGGCGTCCGACTCCACCAGGAGGTCGTCCATCATGCAGGTGGAGTACTGCCGGCTCCCCAGGGCGTTGAGCCGGGACCCGTGGGGCATGGTGCAGGTGGTGAGGCGGGCGATCTCCACCATCGCCTCCGTGGCCACCACCGACACGGAGGAGGGGACCATGTCGCCGTGGAGGTTGAAGTTCACCACCCAGGCGAAGGCCCCGTCAGGGGAGACCTCCAGCGAGGCGGGAAAGGACCCCAGTTCCACCCTTCCCAGCACCCGGCCGCTCTCCGGATCCAGCTTCCAGAGATTCCCCCAGGGGCGCCCGTGACCGGTGGTGACGTAGAGGGCATCCCCGGTGGGGGACATGGCCAGGCCGTGGGGGGCGTCCAGGTCGTTGA
>CAYQVI010000014.1:0-14746 GCA_964420725.1 uncultured Gemmatimonadaceae bacterium
CCCTGCAGCCGCCACCCTCTGGTTCGACTACATCGATCCGGCGTCGTACCTGGTGGACCGGATGCTCCGGGAGTCCACTGAAGTGGAGGTGGTCCTCCGCCCCCTGGAGGTGGTTCCGCCGGAGCGCCCGGTGGTTCCCCCCGGTGACCCCGGCTGGCTGGACCATCTGGGTGCCATGGCCCGGGAGGCGGAGGGAATGGGACTGGTCCTCCAGCCGCCCCCCGTGATCCCCTGGACGCGGAAGGCCCACGAACTGGCGTTCCACGCCCGGGAGCAGGGTTGCTTCGCCGCGATCCACCGGGCGATCTTTGACGGCTACTTCCTGGGCGGCCTGGATATCGGTCGAGTGGATGTCCTGGTGGAGCTCGCAGCGGGGGCTGGGCTGGACCGGACCACGACCCACGTGGTGCTGGATGTGGACCGGTTCACGGTGTCGGTGGAAGCGGAGCGGGGCGAGGCCGCTGCCGCGGGGATCAACGGCATCCCCGCGCTGATCCGGGACGGCCGACGCCTCACCGGATTCCACCCCTGGGAGCGGATCCAGGCATTCCTGTCCGGTGGTATCGTCTCCTGAGGGGGACCGGTTCCATCGCGCCCCACCTGGCCGGGCCCCGTGCCCGAACCCCTCGATCACCCGAACGCACGGACATGGATCGGATGGCGGGATATTCGCGCAAGACCGCCCTGAAGGCGGCCGAGGTACTGGAGAAGGCAGAGACCCTGCTCCCGGAGATGCTGGGGCTTTCCCGCACCCGGGCCGGCGGGCATTCCGCCACCTGGACGGGGGCAGAGGGCACGGTCACCATCTCCGCCCACGGGCATGGACTGTACACGGAGGTGATCGCATCCACCGATCGCCTCAGGACCTCCCGGATGGATGTGGAGATCCAGAAGTTCCTCAATCATCTCCCCTACGAACCCGGTGATCGGGGGGGGCCGGGCGCGGGTGAGCTACCGCAGCCCATTCCGGACTGATACTCAACTGAAGGCAGGCATGGAGTCGTTCGAGGAGTTGGGCCTGGGGCCCGAGGTGGTGGAGGCCCTTGCCGCCGAGGGAATGGAGATTCCGACCCCCCTGCAGGCGGAGGCGATCCCGGTTGTGCGCCGGGGAGGCGCCCTGGTCCTGGGGGCGGGGCCCGGGGCGGGGACCATGGTGGCGTGGGGCTCTGCCCTGCTGGACCGGATCCCTGCCGGGGAGGGCGGCACCCGGGTTCTGGTGATCACCCCCACCCGTGAGGCGGCGGACGGCCTGGCCACCTCCATGGCCCGTCTGGCCGGGGGAACAGGGCACACGGTGGCGGCCCTGGGCTCCCCCTGGGCGCTCCCCGAGAAGGCGGACCTGCTCTTCGCCACGGCCGCCGACCTCAGGGAGGCGGTGGGGGCCTCCCGGGTCACCCTGGACGCGGTGGCGGCAGTGGTGGTGGACGGTCTTGCGGGGGTGGAGGGAACGGGCTCCCTGGACTTCGTGGGGACCCTGCTGGAGGGGGTGCCGGCAGACGCACAGAAGATCGTGGTAAGTCTCCCCCTGACGGACGCGGGGGCCGCCCTGGTGGAGCGGAGCATCCGGAAGGTGGTCCACATCCCTCCCCGGAGGGTCTCCACGGAGCGCCCCGATGAGGTCCCCGCCCGGGGGGAGTTGCGCTACCGGGTCACCCCTGAGGAGGGTCCGCAGGCAGTGTTGGCCACGGTGGCGGAGATCCTCGAGGACGGGGAGGTCCACCACGTGGTGCTCTTCTGCCGCACCGAGGACGCCGCCGCCGACCTGGGGGACCACCTCATGCTCCACGGATTCCTGGCGGGTGCTCCCGGCGACCCGGAGGCCCCTGTCTGGCTGGCCGTGGACGAGATGGAGGGGCTGGGAGCGATCCGTTCGGCCCCCGATCCCGGGGCGATCACCTCCCTGAGCGCCGACGTGCCTGTGGGACCGGACTCGCTGGACCGGCGGCACGGATCGGGTGCCACAGGGACCACGATCCTCCGGCCACGGGAACTCCCCCACCTGATGGATGTGGCCAATCGGACGGGGTATCGACTCCGGGCGTGGCCGCTGCCGGCGGGGGAGCCCTCCCGGGATGCCGTCACGGCCTTCCGGAACCGGCTTCTGACGGCCCTCAAGGAGGAGGATCTGTCCCTCTACCTCCCCTTCCTGGAGCCGCTCTTCCGCACCCACGACCCCGTGGAGGTTGCGGCGGCTGCGGTGGCGCTCCTCCGGAAGGGGGGGGGAGGTGCTGCCGAGGGGCCGGGTGGGGTGGTCATGGCCCCGGGGAAGCCGGCTGCCCAGGCGTGGGTCCGCATCTTCCTGTCGGTGGGCGAGAAGGACGGCGTCACCCCCCGGGATGTGGTGGGCGCGGTCACCGGGGAGACGGGGATTGCCGGGAACCAGGTGGGGAAGGTGGAGGTGAAGGACACCTTCTCCCGTGTCGAGGTGGATGGAGAGGTGGCGGCTCGGGTGCTGAAGGCGCTGAATGGGATCAGCATCCGGGGTCGGGCGGTCCGTGCGGATTACGACCGGGGCACCGGACGGACCCCGGGTCGGGACACGGGGCCGAAGGGGCGTGGAGGGGAGGGCCCCAGCGGTGGGGGGCGTCGACCGACGGGGAGTGGAGGAAGTCGACCCTCCGGGTCCGGCGGGTCGCATCGTGGTCCCACAGGAGGTACCCGGAGGCCCACCCGGAAGGACTGACGGAGTTGCAGGGAGGGCCGGTCCCCCACGGGGGGGCCGGCCCATCCCCGGGACGGATGCGAGACGGATGCGAAAGGGGGCCACGTCCATCTTCGGACGTGGCCCCCTGCCGTCAGTGCACTCGATGTAGAGCCTTCAAAGCGCGGCGAGGCCGCATACCATCACTTCACCGCGTCCTTGAGACCCTTGCCGGCACGGAAGCTGGGGGTCTTGGTGGCTGCGATCTTGATGGTGGCGCCGGTCCGGGGGTTCCGGCCGGTGCGAGCCTTGCGCTCCTTGGTCTCAAACGTACCGAATCCGGTGATCTGGACCCGACCTCCAGTCTTCATGCTCTGGGCAATGATTCCGTCGGTCCCGAACAGGGCGTCGATCGCCTTGCCCGCATCCGCCTTCGTCATGCCGGTCTGGTCCGACAGCGCATCAACCAGCTCGGACTTGTTCATGGGGTACTCCTCGAAGGGTGAGGTAGAGAGACTCCGCGGCATTCTTGCCGCACGGGGCGCACCTGACGGTTCGGGGCTGACCGGCAAAGATCTCGGGTCCCGGGAACCCGCGCCATTCCTTGATTCCACGGGAGCGACCAGCCTCCGTTGGACTCAACGGTAAGATCCACCCCCAACCGAGTCAAGGTGGGAAAGCCTTGCAGTTCCGCGGTTTTTCGGCGGACTGGCGCCGTTCCCCGGGGCCGGGAGCGGGGTGAGAGGTGGCCTGTCTGGCCCCGACACAGGAACACCGCTCCCCCATCGCGTTGGACCAGGTCGCTCCGCCGGATCTGCCCAAGCCCATATCGGACAAGCGCTTGTGCGGCCGCAATGCCAGGCTCGATCCCGGTCTGCCGCCCAGATGATGGAAGGAGCGCACCACCGTGCTTCCCCGGGGCCTCAGATGGCTTCGGGGGCGTGCCTGTTCCGCCTGACAAGTGACACCACCACAGCCACAATCGCCGCCACGACCAACACCTTCACCAGAAGTCCCACCAGCCCCACAAGCATCCCGATGAGGGGGATGAGGATGGCGGTGATCACCTTCAGTGCGGCGACGCCTGCCACCCCGGCGAGAAGAAGTTGTCCGAACCGCATGCAGTGCTCCACGTGAGAGGGTTCCTGTTCTACACCTGAAGCCCTACGTGCAGGAAGCCCTGGGGTTTCGCTACGCCTTTCGCCACGCCCCCCTGGTCCCAACCGCACATCCATCCGCCCCTGGAGTCGATCGGGGCACGGAGCTCGCGGTTGTCGATGCGCGGTTGCCGCCCACAACGGGCGGTCCACCACCCCGGTGTCCTGCCGGGACCCCATCGACCAAGGAGGTCCACGATGTCCACCATTTCCAACCGCCTTCTCTGGGCCCTGCCACTCCTCGCTCTCTCCCTGGTGTTCGCCGCGCCCCAGGAGGGGAGCGCCCGGGGGCCCGCCTGCACGGACAGCTATCTCGTGTGCATCAACGATGCCCTGGATGGCGGAGCTGGCCTGGATGGCGCCGCTGATGAGCTGGGATCCATCGAGTGCGCTGCAAGCTGGGCGGGGTGTGTCTTCCGGAGGTTCCGCAACGGTTGACCCCGTGTCCACCCACCGGCCCCGCGCAGGGCCGGTGGGTGGACCACCCGTCCACCTTCCACAGGAGCTTCCATGCGCCTGATGCACTGCGTGTCCATTCTGCTCTACCTGCTGTGTGGCTGCACATCGGTGGAGGAACGGTCCAGTCGTCCGACGGACGGAGAGGGAGGCGGCACCCTCCCACCTCCCGTAATCGTGGAGGACTTCCAGGCCCTGGCCCCCCTGGCCTCCTGTGGAGGGTTCCAGGGGCCGGGGTGGCTCCGCTCCCTCACGCCGACGGCGACCGGGGGGTTCGTGGCCCTGTCGGAGGATGGCAACTCGGTGGCGTTGCTGGACCCATCCCTCCGGGCGAGGGCCTCGGTGGACCTGCCCCGCTGGGGTGACCGGGGGATCCAGGATCCGGTGGATGCCTGGCTCCTGCGGGATACGCTGGTGGTGGCCGACGGTGGGGGCAGGGCACTCCATCTGCTGCCGTGGGCTGACTCCGCGGGGGGCTTCCAGCGGTTCGCCCTCCCCTTCGTGCCCCACGCCCTGGTTCCTCTCGACCGGGACCTGGGAGTGGTCCCCCTTGGAGGTAGCGGGGGAACCCTCCTCTTCCGCCTGCACGCAGGAAATCTCCTCCCCCTCCCCCTTCCCCCTCCGTCCATCCGGGACCCCCGCCTCCGGATCCTGGCAGGCGCCCTGGAGGCGACGCTCACGGGAGAGGGCGTCGCGGTGCTGGCGCACCCGCTCCTCGTCCCCTCCCTCCATCGGGTGGAAGGTGGAAGCGTGATCCGCACGGCTGCCCCCATCCCGGAGGGGCAGCGGAACGCTGTGGGGCGTATTCCCCCGGCTCCCTTCGGCGAGGAGGACATCATGGGACTGCTGGCCCCCTCCCTGGATCTGGCTCCGGGTCCGGAAGGCTCCCTTCTGGTCCTCACCCGGTCCGGGGAGTGGAGGCGAGGCTTCAGGGAGAAGGCCGTCCTGCAGTTGAGGCTGCCGGGGATGGAGGTGGTGGGTGCGGTGCGGCTCCCGGTGAACGCCCAACTGCTGGCCGGGGGGGCTTCCGTCGCGCTACGGGTCATGGACGGAGATGGGTCCTGGTATCGATGTGATGCCCCCCACCCCCTGGTGGTCGCAGATCCTGTCCCATCCAGACATGGTGCAGACGGGGGGTGACGGCGCATGATGATGGTCGGGAACTCGAAGTCCAGGGGCCCAATGCAGTCATGCTACCTCTCCCGGCGCCAATCCGAATGATCCCGATCCGCCGACTGGTCGTTCTCCTCGGTCTCTTCGCGGGCGCCAGTGCCATGGCGGCAGGGGCCGCCATGCTATGGATGCGAATCCAGCCCACGCCCCCACCGGGTCCGATTGCTGCCGGGGCCGCAGAGATGGCGATCCAGCCGCCACCGGGTGTACCGGTGCACCCGGAGATCCTCTCCGTGTCCGATGCGGTGGAGGGGCCGGATGGAAGCTGGGTGATCCTGGATGGACGCTCCGCGCGTTGGCACCGGGTCTCTCCGCAGGGGGTGGTGGAGGTCTCCGCCGGCCGCCCGGGGGAAGGTCCTGGAGAGCTCCGGAATCCGGTGGGGCTGGCGCTGATGGGGGACACGGTGGTCGTGGGGACGCGAACGGCGGGCACGGTGGAGCGCTTCCTCATCGATGGCCGACCCCTGGACCGGATTGGCGTGGGAATGCCCGGGTGCGCCGCAGGGCTGTTGAGGCGACTGGTGGTTGCAGGGGGGGAGTTGCACCTGCTCAGGGAGTGTCTCGATCCGGAGTCGGGGGGAAGCACCATGCAGGTGCACCGGCTTCTGCCGTCGGGGAACCTGATGGTGGTGGCATCCAGGGCTTGGACGGATCTCACCGGAGCGCGCACCATCCGGACGGGACGACCCATCCTGGCAGGAGGCGGAGATCTGCTCCTCTTCGGCGATGCTACCGAGGACTGCCTTCTGGTGCTGCTCCCCGCTGGTTCCTCCCAGGAGCGTCTCTGCCATCCCGCTCCCCCCCGGGTTCCGCTGTCGGATCCGGAGCGCCTCCAGGCCGAGGAGGTGAGGGCCCGACTGTCTGCCCGGGGGCTTTCCATGGAGGTCCCGGACTTTGCACCGTCCTTCGATGCAGCCTTTGCGGGCCCCCCCCCGGAGGTGGTGTTCCGGACCATGCGGGGGGGCGAGCGACGGTCCCTCGACCGGCTCCAGGGAGGCTCACTCGAAGGGCTCCCCCCGGAGGGACTCTGGTCTCCCCTGACCTTCGTGGGTGTGTCTTCGATCTTCACGGCAGGGGAGACGATGGAGGGGACATGGCTCCTGGTGAGGTCGCGTGAATAGAGGCGAGCCAGGGCTTCCGCCCCCGGTCCCGGCTCCCAATGGGGGGGGCGCCATCGCGGTGGATTCGTTGACGGTGGGGTACCGAAGGGGAAAGCCGGTCCTGCACGGCGTCTCCTTCAGCGTGGGCCCCGGGGAGATCGCCGCCATCGTCGGCCCCAACGGCTCGGGCAAGACCACGCTCTTCCGGGTGCTGATGGGCTTCCTGGCCCCATGGCAGGGGACGGTACGGCTGGGGGGCGTGGCCCCCGGCGTACATCTTCGCCGGCATGGCGTCGCCTTCCTGCCGGACAGCATTGCCGTCCCGCCAGGGTGGTCGGGGCTCGCCCTCCTGCGGGAGGGTGTGCGCCGATCCCGGGTGCCCCCGGGCGGACAGGCAGCGGAACTGGCCAGGGCGGTGGAGCGCACGGGTCTCTCCGTGGACGCGCTGACCGGCCCGGCGGACGATCTCTCGAAGGGGATGTCCAGGAGGGTGGTGGCGGCCATGGTACTCGCCGGAGCCCCATCACCAGTGCTCCTGGACGAGCCTCTCACCGGGCTCGATGCGCCCTCCCGTGTCGCCCTCCGCCAGGAGATCCTGGACTGTGCACAGGGAGGCGCCGCTGTCCTCATGGCCAGCCACGATCTGGATGAGGTGCAGCGGATGGCCACCCGCGTGGTTCTTCTCAGGAATGGCGTTGTGGAAGAGATCCTGGAGGGGCGTCGGAGTGTGAGGGATGCGGGATTGGAGCAGATGGTCGTGGGTGACCCGGAGCCGCGGCCACTGACTCAGGGGGAACTCCCGTGAGTGGCGGCCCGGGGCTGGGATGGTGGACCCGGGGGCTCGATCGTGGGGAGGCGGTCGTGCGGACCCGGGGGAGAATCCTGGCTCTGGTGACCTTAGCGTCGCTGGCTTCCCTGGTGCTCCTTCCCCACTCTGGATACGGACCTGCAGATATCGATGCGACCGTCACCCTGTTCCTGCTGGAGGTTGCCGTGCTGGCGGCCCTGCTGGCCGCCGGGCTTGTGTCGGGGGAGCTGCGCCGGGGGATCACACTCCTCTGGATCCAGAAGGGTGGAGCCATCGAGGTCCACTACCTTGGACGCCTGGCCGAGCTCCTGGTGCTGACCGTCCTCCTCAGCCTGATGGTCCTGGGTCTCCAGGGTCTTCTTCTCCTCCTGCTGGGCGGAGATGCCCTCCGCTTCCTGGCCACCGCAGCTCCCGCAATTCCAGCGGTGGTGATGTTGGTGGGGGTCCCCGTGTTCGCTCTCTCCTGCTCCGGAATCCAGGGGGAGGGGTGGGCCGCCCTCGTCCTCATGGCGGTCTGGATTGCGGCGCCCGTGCTCCTGCCAGAGGAAGGGATGTCAGGGCTTCTTGCACGGGGACTGGAGGTCACCTCTCCTCCCGTCGGGATCATTGCCGGCCTCCGGGAGTGGGGGCTTGGCTCCGGCTCCCCGTCCCTCTGGGAAGGGGTGGGCTTCGTCGCCTGGATCGTCGCGGTGGGTCTGGCGGGATTGCTGTTTCTGGCCCTGAGGCTCCGCAAGCCCTTTCCCACGGAACCGTCGCGGTAGCCAGGCCGGCGGCCTGCGGCTCACCCCCGGGGCGACAGACCGTAGCGAAGGATCCGGGTCCGGAGGGTGGTGCGGGACATCCCCAGTTCCAGGGCGGCCCGTCCCCGATCGCCGGCGCATCGCTCCAACACCTCGCGAATCCGTTCCCGCTCGGAGGACATGTCTCCGGTCTTGATCTCTCCCCCTGGGGGCTCCAGGGGGCTGCCGACGTCAGGGAGGTGGCACCCTTCCACGGCGTCTGCTCCTGCGGCGTGGAGGGGGCCGGGCTCCGGCACCGTGGCCCCCCGTTGCGTGGCGCAGGACGGTCCTGCAGCCGGCGTCAGCGCTCCCGGTGCTGAGGCTGGCGACCCTCCGGCGGCGTGCGCTGCGGCGGCGGTGACCGGGACGGCCGACCCCCGTGTCGCTTCCTCCACGGCCCCCGTCCCGCCCACGACATGCACCGCCGCCCCTGGCACCGCCGCCCCCAGGCCCCCCACAGGCCGCAGGTCGTCCATGACCTCCTGGATGTGGGCGAGATCCAGGGGAGCGCCATCGCTCACGATGAGTGCCGCTTCCAGAAGGTGGGCCAGTTCCCGGATGTTTCCCGGCCACGGGTGGGCGAGCAACCAGTCCCGGACCCGGGGTGGAAGGGAGGGGTGGCCGTGCTCATGCTTCAGCGTCAACTCCCGCATGAGGATGTCGGCCAGGAAGAGGATGTCCTCCGGGCGCTCCCGGAGAGGGGGGAGGGTACACCGGAGCAGGGCGACCCGGTGATACAGGTCCGCCCTGAACCGTCCTCCGGCCAGAGCCGCAGGAACGTCCACCGAGGTGGCGGAAATCAGTCGGATGTCCACCTCCACATGGCGCTCCTCCCCCACCCGTCGAACCCGCCGATCCTCGATCACGGTGAGCAGCTTGGCCTGCTGCGCCAGGGGCAGATCCGCCACCTCGTCCAGGAAGAGAGTGCCCTCGTGGGCGGCCTCGATGAGGCCCCGACGGCTGTCCAGGGCTCCGGTGAAGGCCCCCCGGCGATGGCCGAAGAACTCGCTCTCGAAGAGGCCCTCCGGTACCCCGGCACAGTTCACCGGCACGAAGGGAGCCCGGCGTCGCTGTCCCTGTTCGTGGATGATCCGGGCCAGGAGGGTCTTACCGGTCCCGGTCTCTCCCGTGATGAGCACGGGCACAGAGGTCCGCCCCGCCCGTCGGGCGAAGCGTCGAATCCGGTCCATGGCCGGGCTGCGGCCAAGGAGTTCGTGGCGGTCCCGTGCGACCATGGGGAGTGCACCTCCTGGGGGCCGGGGATCCCGGCCGTCCCTGCTCGGGGGGGGAGGGCGAGGGGCGAGGGAAGTCTGACGCCCGCAGCGCCTGCCGGATGGCACCTTGAGGATGCCGGGTCCGGTTGGGCGCGGGAATGGCCGTCCGGGTCACGGGTGGGGGATGGGGACGCAGGAAAGGACCACCAGGGGCCGACTCCGGACGCCGCTCACCCCCGGGGGGATGGGAGGCACGAAGACATGTCTGGTCGTTCAGGGCGGCAGGGTTTCCCGGCGCGGCCGGGAGGGGGGGGAGGGCGGGCTACGAATCCCAGAGAGCGCCGGGACGATCCTGGAGTCGGGAGCCCGCCCGAGGCGGGGGATTACTTGTACCGGTACGTGACCCGGCCCCGGGTCAGATCATAGGGGGACATCTCGCACTTCACCCGATCCCCCTCGAGGACCCGGATATAGTGCTGCCGCATCTTGCCGGAGAGGTAGGCCAGGATCTCATGGCCGTTCTCCAGGGTGACCCGGAACGTGGCGTTCGGAAGAACCTCCCGAACGGTACCTTCAATCTCGATTGCGTCTTTGCTCACAGATGACTCCACAGCGTGACACGAACCCCCGTCGAGGATAGCATGAAGTACGGGGGCGAGGCAACGGGAACCCCAGGGTCACCGCAGCAAGGAGTGTTCCGGATCGCCGGACCGGAGGGGGGAGGGGCGGCTTCACGGCGGCTATTCAACCGGGCCGAGGAGGCTCTCATCCGCAGGGCGGTGGGGCTGGACGCGGGTCCGCTGTCCTGCCCCAGGTGTGGAGGAGGGCTGGATGCCCGGAAGGTCCCCCCTCGCGGCGATGTGGCCTATGTCCGGGACCGGATCCTTCTGGTCTGCAATGGGTGCGGGCGGTCGCTGGTCCTGGATCGGAGGGATCGGGGCCACCGGCTCCCCTGAGATCCGGCTCCCTCCCCTGGCCCGGCGGTCCCGCCCCGGGGAACACGCTCCTCCGGGAGCCGGAGTTGGAGCCGACTCCCGGAGGTGGCGAACGGCGGGGCTGTGGCTTTCCTACTGTCCGACGCCCAGGCTGCGGCGGTATTCCTCCGAGGCGAAGATGGCCACCTCCACCCGCCGGTTCTGGGCACGTCCCTCGTCGGTTTCATTGGTGGCCACGGGCTCACTGAAACCCCTTCCATCGGTGCGGATCCGACCGGTGGCGATCCCCTCGTTCCGGAGGACGGAGGCGGCGGCTTCCGCCCTGCGCCGCGAGAGCCCCTGGTTGTAGGAAGCGCTCCCAACGTTGTCGGTGTGACCCACAATGAGCACTTCGGAGTCCGGGTACTGCTGGAGGCTGGCGGCCAGGTTCTCCAGGTTCGTCCGTGCTGCGGGGCGGACGGCGTCCGAGTCGAAGTCGTAGAGGAGCCCCGAGTCGAAGATCACGGCGATCCCCTCCCCGATCCGGACCACCTCTGCCCCGGGGATCTGGGCGGCGAGTTCAGCGGCCTGCTGGTCCATCCTGCGGCCGATGATCGCGCCGGCGGTGCCTCCCACCACGGCTCCGATGATGGCACCCCGAGCGGTCGAGCCGGTCTGGTTCCCGATGATGGCCCCCACCGCAGCTCCGGCCCCACCTCCAATGGCGGCCCCCTGGCCGGTGCTGTTCAGGGAAGCGCATCCACCCATCCCCAGCGGGATGAGGACAGCCAGGGCCAGGGAGATCCTTGCCGTGCGGCTCTTTCCGTTCATGTCCACCATGTGTCATCCCCTGTCGTTGTGTCTTCACCCCGGTTCAGGGCCGGGGGGTGTGTCATGCTCCTCTGTGCAATATACTCGCCAGAACAGAAACCACGGCGGCCTGTTCGGGTCCCGTGTCCCCTCCCCGAGCCCCGAGCCGGCCATGCCCTCCGCTCCCCTGGCTGTTCCTCCCTCCCCTGCGGTTCGTTCCGGATCCAGCCGGGGAACGGCCGATCCCCGCCCCTCCGATGGGAGGGCCCGGCCCGGAGTTCGACGGGAGGTGCGGGGGGGCGCAGAGGGAGAAACGCCCGGTATCGGGGCACTTCTGGTCATCCTGCTGGTGTTTTCGCCCCTGACGTGGGCGGGGGGAGCCTCCCTGGCGGCGCAGGATATGCGAACCGCCGGCCCGGTGCTCCTGGACCTTCCTGAGAGCACCCGGGGGCTGGGGCTGGGGGGCGGCTTCCACCCCGGTGGCCGGGATAGCGATGCGGTCTTCGTGATGCCCGGCCTCCTCAACAACCCCACCGGAATGAGCGGGGGATTCCAGTCCTGGGGCCGCGGGGGATCGATGGCACAGCTCTCGGCGGGGACCGACTGGTGGTCAGGAGGCGTGGCGTTGGGAGTGCGGGCCTCCAGCTATGGAACCATGGCCTCCGGCTTTGGCGGGCTGCCGCTGGACCAGGGGGAACTGAGGGGCCGGGGGAAGCCCGAGGGGGCGGCTGAACTCCATGTCACAGCGGGATACGGACGGATCGTCAAGGGTTTCCGGGTGGGCGCCACCGGGAGCTTCGTCCAACTCCAGACCGGGGGTGAGCGGGACTTCACCGGTGCACTGGGGCTGGGTGTGGCGCGATCCGTGGGGGTGATGGTCATCTCCGCCTCGGCCCTGAATCTGGGACCGGGGCTGGCACAGGGGGGGGGCAGCCTGGACCTGTCCCGTCGCCTCATGGTCTCCACGGGGCCCTCCCGGGCGCTCCCGGTGGGGCCCCTCGACCTCAATGGGACCGGCTACCTGTCTCTTCTGGAGGACAATTCTGTGACCGGTGGGGGTGGGCTCGAGGTCTCGTGGTGGCCGATCCAGGGTCGGACCTTCACCGCCCGGGCGGGGCTCCGGCATGTTCCGGAGAATGCCTCCATGCGGGTCTTCACCCTTGGCGCGGGGTTCCAGGGGGACCGGTTGGGGCTGGACTACGCAGTGGTCCCATTCGAGAGCGGGGTCGCCTCCCACCGGATCGGGCTGCACGTCCGCTAGAACGCCCCCGCCGGCGCCGTCCCCCTACCGGCCGGGGTCGATTCCGATCTCCCCCACCACGACGGAGCCTGCCTGAGCCCGGTCGAACACCAGGTGGATCTCCGCGATCCGGTGGGGCTGGAAGCCGGGGGAGGCTTCCACCAGGTGGGACATGGGGATCGAATAGTCCTGGAGGATGAGCTCCCACTGGTTGGGGAATCGCTGGGGTTCCAGGTCCCGGCGCCGGAGGATGCTCATCTCCAGGGGACGGCGGATGGCTCCGTAGCGACTGAGGGGGACCCGGGCGGAGTTCCCCGACGCGTCCACCACCTCCACCGTGAGGTCGATGGGGGGGAGCTCTGCGTTGTTGTCTCCCCTCCGCCCTCCTCCGGTCCTGGCCCCATTCCCTCCCCGGGCGGCACTGTCGTTGGCGGCCCCGGGAGCCCTCCGGGGACCGGGCATGGCCCGATCCCCGGTCAGGGTGATCTCAAGGCGCGACTGCTCACCCACCCCCCACTCCCGGGCCAGCCCCTGGGGCACCTGGACCACGTACCGGGCCGGGGGCCCCACGGCGGTGGTATCGGGCCCGGCAAGGCGGTTGTTCCACCCCAGCCTCAGGGCCTGTACCGCCTGCGACGCGGATCCGTCGGTGTTGTTCCGGGAACGGAGGAGCAGTTCTCCCTCTGCCCAGGTGGCCAGGGAATCCCCCCGGATCCGGACCCCCCGGGCGGTCCCGGTGGTGACGTCGATGTCCTCCGAGAAGTCCGCCAGCGGCCGGTACTCCGCCGTCCGGAAGCGGGTGATGTACATGGTGGGGGGGAGCCAGTCCCCCGCCACCCGGTGATCCCGGAAGAGGGGGAGATACTGGTCATCCCCCCGGAGCGTCATCTCCAGGAAGGCGGAGATGTACACCTCCGCGAAGCGGCGCTGATCCTCCCCTGGGATGAGGTGCTCCAGATCCAGGATCCGGGGGCTTCGGGGCCCGTTGTCGAAGGCTCCCCACCCGGTATTCCACTGCCCATGGTTGGCGCGGTACACATACACGGCGGCCTTCACGTGGGGGGTCCCCGGGGTGAGCTCCACCCGCTCGTACTGCCGCAGCCCATGGAAGCTGGTGACATCGCCGTCATGGGAGCCGTGGAAGACCAGGTAGCTGGCGTCCTCCACCGGTACGAAGCGCCCGGAAGGCCGGTACTGGCCATCCACCGGGGCGATGGCCACCAGACTCCGGATGTTGTATCCGAAGTCGAAGCGGATGGAGGCGTCATCGGGATAGTGGGTGAGGCGGTTCAGCGCCGCTGCGGTCCCCACGGCCTCTCCTCCCCGGGAGTGGCCCACCAGCGCCAGTCGGTTCCAGTCCACCTTCCCATGGAAGGGGTTCTCCGGATCCTCGTGGAACCCCTTCCAGGCATCCAGATGGCGCAGGAACATCCACCCCCGGACGTCATTCTCCCGGGGCTGGGTCCCATTCACGAAGTTCATGTCCAGGGAGACGCCGATGATCCCCCGGCTGGCCAGGAGTCGCCCCAGGTACTCGTAGCCCGGATCGGAGAAGTCCCGGGGGTTGTGGTTTCCGTGGACCATCAGGACCAGGGGGAAGGGCCCCTCTCCCTCGGGATACCAGACCCTCCCGTTCAGCGGGAAGGCGGAGGGGCCGAAGCCCCAGTACGTCCTCCGGCTCTCCGCCTGCGCTCCCAGGTCGATGAGGCGGGAGGCATCCACGGTGTCCGTCCGGATCGCCACGGAGTCCCGATACTCGGGGCGGTTCCTGTCGTTGCCGCTGCCGTAGTAGAGGGCACCCACCGCAAACGGCCCCGGCTGACCGGGGTCGGGAGCCTCGATGGTGTGGGAGGCCAGGACCGTCTCATGGTCGCTGGGGGTCAGTCGGACGGTGCCCCGGCAGGCCGATGCCGCCAGAGGCAGCAGGAGGAGCAGGGCGAACAGGGGAAGACGGGGTGGATTCAGCATGGAGGCGAAGGTAGGAACGGGGCGGGACCGGGGCAATCGCCGGACCATTCCTCAGAGTCCCGCCGGCTCTCCCCCACCCAGCCAGGCCGCCACCTGCACCCCGGAGAGGTGACCATTCTTCCAGCTCCCGGGGACGCTCACACCGCCCCTCCAGTTCCCCAGCACCCGCAGCCCGGGGTGCCCTCCCTCCATCTTCTCCACCAGGGCCAGCCGCTCCAGGTGCCCCTTCGTGTATTGGGGAATTCCCAGGGGCCAACGGACGATGCCGGCCACCCTCCCCGTACCCCGGGCCCCCAGGAGCGCTGCCTGTTCCTCCAGCACAAGCGCCCCCAGTTCGTCGGCGGGGAGCGCTGCCCGCTCCGGGCTCCGGGCTCCCCCCACGAAGCAGGTGGTGAGGACCCACCCCTCCGGCACCCGTCCCGGGAAGAGACTGGACAGCCAGAGCGACCCCAGGATCCGGCGGTTCTCCGGGCCTGGACAGAGAAG